>JACMML010000055.1 GCA_014379105.1 Phycisphaerae bacterium | reverse complement strand
TCCTTCCGATGCCAATTTTGCAGGTTTCTATCGAGCGAGTACGGTTTTGTCTCCAACGAACTCGCTGTTAGCTGTGTATCTATGTGGCACGGGCTTCCAGCCCGTGCTGAAATCAAACACGAGCTGGAAGCCCGTGCCACGTTAGAGACTTGATTCTGAAAACCACAAACGCCGAGAAAACCTATGACTTGGACCAACACCACCCTCGCGATCACCGCCGCCGCCTTTGCCACCATTGGAGCGCTGACCGCGGTTGTCACCGCCCAGCCCGTTCCCGACGACGCCGGCGGCGCCGCTACGAACGACAAATCGATGATCGCCGAAGGCGGCAACGCCAACGGCTTTGACATGGCGCCCGAGACGCGACTCGAGGTCGTCGAATCCGCCGTCGCGACGATCCCGCTGAAGATCCCCGACGGGCCGGTGAAGCCGACCTGGGATTCGCTGCAGGAAAATTACAAAGTGCCGCAGTGGTTCTACGAAGCCAAGTTCGGCATCTTCATGCACTGGGGGCTTTATTCCGTGCCCGCGTATCACAACGAGTGGTACGAAAAGCACATGTACAAGTCGTTCACCAAGTGGCACACGGACAACTTCGGGCCGCCGGAAAAATTCGGCTACAAAGATTTTATCCCGATGTTCACCGCCGCCAAGTGGGACCCGGACGCCTGGGCGGATTTGTTCAAAAAAGCCGGCGCCAAGTTCGTGATGCCCACCGCGCAGCATCATGACAACTTCGCGCTGTGGGACAGCGACGTCACGCCGTTCAACGCAAAGAAGATGGGACCCAAACGCGATCTGATCGGCGACCTGGCCAAAGCGGTTCGCGCCAAGGGGCTGAAGTTCGGCGTATCGAATCATGGCGTGGAGAACTTCCAGTTCATTAACGCGACCGAGGCGACGCTCGCAGATCTCAAAGCAAAGAAGGCCGACCTCTTCGACCCGGAATGGGCGGCTTTTTACAACGTCGCCGATCGGAGCGACGAGGCGTGCCGGAAATTCCTGGTCGATTGGGCGCTGCGCAACGCGGAACTGATCAACAAGTACCAGCCCGATATTCTCTGGTTCGATAACGGGGTCGACATCCGCTACATGGACCCGCTCAAGCTGTGGCTGGCGGCGTATTACTACAACAGCGCCAAAATACAGGGCAAGGAAGTCTCGATCAGCACGAAGAAAGCCGCCTACGCGCCCGCGGGCACGAACGTGAAGACGATCGGCTCGATCATCGATTTCGAAAAAGTCGGCGGCCGCTCACCGGCGGGGATTCGCACCGGCGCGTGGCAGGTGGATGACCCCATCGGCAGCACGTGGGGCTACACCAAGGAAATGAAAGTATCCGCGCCCGCCTCGATCCTCGGCAAGCTGATCGACACCGTCGCCAAAGGCGGCACGTATCTGCTGAACATCTCCCCGATGGCCGACGGCACGATCCCGCAGGCGCAGCAGGATACGCTGCTGGCGATCGGCGAGTGGCTACAGATCAATGGCGAAGCGATCTACGGCACGCACGCGTGGACCAAGTTCGGCGAACCCGCTGCGCGCGGCCAACCCGGACTGAATGTGCGCTTCACGGTAAAAGGTGACGATCTCTACGCGATCATCCTCGGCGATTGGCCGGGCGCTGACGCGACGATCAAGTCGCTCGCCACCGGCGCTGCGCCCGAAGGAAAGATCACCGAAGTCACCATGCTCGGGCATTCCGGCAAGTTGCAGTTCACGCAGACCGCCGACGGACTGCAGGTGAAACTCCCGAATAGCGCCCCGGGCAAGCTGGCGTATACGCTGAAGATCAGCGGGCTCAAGATGAACCCGACCACATGGACAACTTCCGGTAACCCGCAATAAACAGCGCACCGCTAATTTAGGACACTTCAAGCATGATTCATCACCCTCGTATTACGATCAGGTTCTCTTTTGCAAAGCTTTGCATGATTCTGCTCACCACCATTACGGCGCTAGTCGGTTCCCCTTGCGTCGCTGCCGACGCGATTACGACCGAGCCGTACGCGTGGAACAGCGTCACTATCAAGGCCAACGGGTTCATCAACGGCATCGTCTACAGCCCGGTTCAGAAAAATCTCGTCTACATGCACACCGACATGGGCGGCGCGTATCGCTGGGACGAATCGGATAAAAAATGGACCTGCCTGACCGACTGGATTCAGCACGACGACGCATCGCTGAACCACATGGGCGTCGAGACGCTGGCGGTGGATCCGACCGATGCCAATCGCGTGTACGTCGCGTGCGGCACGTACATGGGCCGCAGCGCGATCCTGCGGTCGACCGACCAGGGACGCACGTTCGCGCGCACCAACGTCCCCTTCGAAATGAACGGCAACGGATCGGCCCGCAACGCGGGTGAGCGGATGATGGTGGACCCGAATCTCCCCAGCACGCTCCTCTACGGAACGCGCACCAAAGGACTCTGGAAAAGCGCCGATCACGCCGCGACCTGGACCCGCGTCGACAGCTTCTCCGCAGTTGGCGAGCGCGACGGAAATGCGATTAACGCCGGCATCGTCTGGACCCAGTATGATAAAAGCAGCGGCACACCCGGACAGGGCTCACGCACGATCTACGCGGGCGTCATGACCGTGAAAGAGGACAAAGTCTTCCGCAGCCTCGACGGCGGCGCAACGTGGTCCCCCATCCCCGGGCAGCCCGGCGGACAACTGCTGCCGACGCGCAACGCTATCTCGCCCGACGGCAAAACGCTCTACCTCACCTACACCATCGGCGACCGCAACCCCGGCCCGCACGGCATCGTCGGCGGCGGGCTCTGGAAGGTGGAAAACCCAGCATCCGATTCGCCGGTCTGGACCGATATCGCGCCTGACAAAGGCAATTTCGGCTGGTCTGGCGTGTCGATGGATGCCGGCAATCCAAAACACCTGCTGATCACCACCCTTTGCCGATACGCGACCAAAGATGATGTGTATCGCACCACCGATGCCGGCGCGACATGGAAGCCGCTACTGGTCGACAAGCATCGCGATGATTCCTCCGCGCCGTATGCGAAGCACAGCGGCACGCACTGGACCGGCGATGTGCAGATCGATCCATTCAACCCTGACGTCGCGATGTACACCACCGGCTACGGGCTCTACCGATCGGCCAATGTCACGTCGCCGGAGCCAACCTGGGTCTTCTTCAATGAGGGCTTCGAGCAATCCGCGGTGCTGGAACTGGCCAGCCCGCCGAGCGGGACCGCACATCTGCTGAGCGCGATCGGCGACCGTGACGGCTATCGCCACGATGATTTCACCATCTCCCCCGTGCATGGCCAATTTGGCGGTGAACAGAAACGCAGCATGGGCACCTGCAGCGATCTGGAAGTGGCGTGGAATGATCCGAGCGTCGTCATCCGCTCACGCGACCGCGCCCAGTTCTCCTTTGACGGCGGAATTACCTGGGACTGGTTCACCGATCCATCCCCCCGCCCGGCGGCCGCGCCCGCTGCGACCCAGCCGCGCGGACAGCGTGGCGTCAACGTCGCCATCTCAGCCGACGGTAAGCGGGTCATCGCATCAACCCCCACTGCGACAGTCCACGCCACGCGCCAAGGCAATGCCTGGAGCGAGTGGACGCCCGGCGGTAACGCCGATTCCGTCCGCGGCGCGAATGTCATTTCCGATACCGTCAACTCCGCCCGCTTCTACGCCCGCAGCGGCAGCGATCTCTTCACCACTACCGATGGCGGAGAGACCTGGATCGCGCAGACGACGGCGCTTCCTGCGGGAATCGGCTGGATGCGCGTCGCGATCGGGCATGAAGGGCATCTCTGGGCAAGCACGCGTCAGCGCGGACTTCACCGCTCCACCGACAGCGGCAAAACCTGGAGCCACGTGGCCGCCGACGTGGTGACTGTCGCCAACCAGGTGGGCGTCGGCGCACCGGCGCCGGGCAAAAACTACCCCGCCATTTTCGTCGCCGGCAAGGTCGGCGGCGTCAACGGATTCTTCCGCTCCGACGACCAGGGCGCGACATGGGTGAAAATAAACGACGACCAGCACCACTACGGATTCCCCACCGTCATTCAAGGCGATTCCCGCATCTTCGGCCGTCTCTATGTCGGCACGAATGGGCGCGGGATTGTGTATGGGGAGCGGAAATAGCCGGAGTTGTGTTTGGCGTTTGGTGTTTTGTTGCTTGGATTGGGGAACATCGCAGATAAGCGGTCGAGCCCAGGCCAAAATATCCAAACACAAAACACAGAATACAATTCCGATGTTATGCAGCCATCGCGAGATGGTTATCCCGAAAACGCTCGCGAATCTCCATGAATTGCGGCTCGACCGCCAAGAATGCCGCGACCACCTCCGGCGCGAAGTGCGTGCCGGATTCCTTGATGATCATTGCTTTGGCGATGTCGTGGGAGAACGCGTCTTTGTACACGCGCTTGCTCGTCAGCGCGTCATACACATCCGCAAGCGCAACGACCCGGCCGCACAGGGGTATTTCTTCGCCTTTTAGTCCGTTGGGGTATCCGGTTCCGTCCCACCGCTCGTGATGGGTCGCGGCGATATTGCGGGCCATGCGCAGGAAGCCGGCGTCGGGATGCTCTTTGACGGCCGCGTCCAGGGTCTGCGCCCCGAGCGTCGCGTGCGTTTTCATGATCTCAAATTCACGATCGCTCAGACGACCCGGCTTGAGCAATACATGATCCGGGATCGCGACCTTGCCGATGTCGTGCAGCGGACTGGTAAGATAGATCATGTGCGCATAGCCCGGCTCGAGCGGATGCTCGGGCGTCGCGGTGGCCGCCAGATGCTGGGCGAGAACCTGGCAATAGTTGCGGACGCGATCAAGATGACCGCCCGTCTCGGGATCGCGCGATTCGGCGAGTTTGGCCATCGCGAAAATTGTGAGATCGCGGGTCTGCAGCGACAGGATGCGCTCCGCGATGCGCACGCGGGCGGACAGCTGGGCCGGATCGACCGGCTTGGTGATGAAATCGTCGGCGCCCGCGTTGAGCCCCGCGACCGAGTCACCGGCCTTGTTGCGGCTGGTGAGGAGAATCGTGTAGATATATCCCCCGAACTCGCCCTGGCGGATCGCGGCGCACAGATCAGGCCCGCTCAGGCGCGGCATCTCCCAATCGGAAATGACCACGCGGTGCATTCCGCGGCTGAGAACCTGCAATGCCTCCTGCCCGTCATTGGCGGTGTCCACATCGTGCCCGCATCCGGTGAGTATCCCGCTGAGCAGTTCGAGCGTCATGTCATCATCATCAACAACTAATACGCGCATACATTTCCTTCATCTTCCCGACCAGTACAACAGTCCCCTTTGCGTTTCATGCCGCCGCGGCCGGCGTCGATAATTTTGCCAGTTCCTGGTGACAGCGTTCGAGCTCCGTTCCCAGCATCTCGACCAATCGCTGCGCCCCGGCCAAATCGCCGGACGGGCCCAGGTCTTCCAGTTCCTCGGCCAACTGCGCGAGCTTGATCGCCGACAGGTTGGATGCCGAGCCTTTGATCGCGTGCGCCACCCGCGCAGTCTCGGCCAGATCACCGGCACGGACGCCTGCGAGCAATTGCTGCCAGGTCGCGTCGCTCTTGGCGCGGTATTTATCGACCACGCGTCGCAACAGCGTTACGTCGCCCATGCAGCGCTCCAGAAGGCTCGGATAATCGATCGCCGCGTCGCTCGCGATCGCGACGTCCGCGACGTGCAATGGCGCCGGTTCCGAAACCGCGGCAGGCACGACGTCAATCGTCGGCGGCGCCGCGTGTTGAGTTTGCGTGTAAGAAGCGATCGTCTGCAGCAGCTTGGCGGCATTGAGCGGCTTGGTGAGATAATCGTCCATGCCGGCCGCAAGACAGCGCTCGCGGTCACCTTTCACGGCGTTGGCGGTGAGCGCTATGATCGGGAGGTGGCGCGCCGTCGCGCCGCCTTCGCGCTCAAGCGTTCGAATGGCGGCGGTGGCTTCGAAGCCGCTCATCTCCGGCATCTGACAATCCATCAGCACCAGGTCGTAATCCTTCTGCGCAACGGCCAACACCGCCTCGCGGCCGGTGCCGACGACGTCGCAGGTGTAGCCGTCTTGGGCCAGTATCTCGGTGGCGACAAACTGGTTGACTTCCGTATCTTCGGCCAGCAGGATTCGCGCGGCTTTGGTCGATTTAGGTGCCGCGTCGTTCGGCACTGGTTCCACTGGCACCGCCGCGATTGCAAGCCGTGGGTGCACCAGCGCGTTCATCATCGCATCAAACAAGTGCGATTGGCGAATCGGCTTCACCAGACTGCGGACGAATCCGCATGCTTGCGCCTCGGCGGCCTCGACCGGCGTCTCGACGCCACTCATCAACACCAGCGGGAGTTGCGGACACACCGCGCTGCCGCGGATCGCCCCGGCGAGTTCCAGCCCGTTCATGCCGGGCATATTGAGATCAACGATCGCCGCTCCGATCGGGCGACCGGCGGCCGCTTCTGCGTGCAATATTTCCAGTGCGGCGGCGGCGGACGTCGCGCTGTACGCCTCGATCCCCCAGGCGCGCAGCTGTTCCTGCATCACCTGGCATTGCGTGAGGCTGTCATCCACCGTCAGCACGCGATGGCCGCGCAAGCTGAACGGCATCTGCCGCGGGTCGTCCTGGCGGCGCAGTGTGACGGTGAACCAGAACGTGGATCCCTGCCCGGCGACACTTTCGACGCCGATCTCCCCGCCCATCAGTTCGGCCAGTTGCTTGCAGATCGCCAATCCCAGCCCGGTGCCGCCGAACTGGCGCGTGGTTGACGCATCCACCTGCGAGAAGCTCTTGAACAGCCGATCCAGACGGTCCGGCGGAATGCCGATCCCGGTGTCGCTCACAGAGAACTTCACTTTAATCTCGTTGCTCGGGCCGTAGTGCTCTGCTGCATTGCCTTCCGAGACGGTCGCGACGCGCACGACGACTTCCCCCCGCGCGGTGAACTTGATTGAGTTATTGACTAGATTGATCAGCACCTGCCGCAGCCGATCGCCATCACCGCGCACGAAGGTTGGTACCGAAGACTCAATGTGACACGCAAGCTCCAGCCCTTTGGCGGCCGCTTTCTGTGCCAGCACGCCCATGACTTCTTCGACGGTAAAACTCAGGTCAAAGTCGGTGTGCTCCAATTCCACTTTGCCGGCTTCGATCTTGGAGAAATCCAGGATCTGGTTGATCAGCGACAGCAGCGCGTCAGACGACGAATTAATGATCTGCGCGTACCGCTTCTGCTGGGCGCTTAATGGCGTATTCAAAAGCAGTTCCACCATCCCGATCACGCCATTGAGCGGCGTGCGGATTTCGTGGCTCATGTTGGCGAGGAAATCGCTCTTGGCATTACTGTTCGCTTCGGCGGCAGCGCGGGCGGCCTCGGCGTCCTGTTGCGCGCGGTGCTCCTCGGCTTCGGCGCGTTTGCGCTGGGTGATGTCTTCGATCGTCCCTTCGTAATAGAGGAACGCGCCGTGCTCGTCATGAACCTCGCGCGCGTTCTCGCTGATCCATCGGATCGAGCCGTCTTTACAGTAGATCTCCGACTCGAAATTCGTCACCTTCCGCTTTTCGCGGATCAGATCGATGAACGCCTGACGCCGCTGCGGATCGACATAGAGCTGCCGCTCGATATTCGTCATGCTGGACGCAAGTTCTTCGGGCGATTCGTAACCGTAGATCGCGGCGATCGCCTGGTTGGCGCTGAGGTATTTGCCGTCAGAGGTGGTCTGGAAGATGCCCATCACCGAGTTCTGGAAAATGCTGCGGTATTTTTCTTCAGCCTGCCGAAGCGCGTCATGACTCTTATCCACGCGCACCTGCAGACTTTCACGTGCCGCCGACAGCGCTTCATTTGCGGCGGTAAGTTGCGCGGCCTGCTTCTTTAGAGGTCCGCTGATGCTGCGGGTAATGAACATCACAAGCGATACCGCGGCGATCAGCGCCGCGAACGCCACGCCGAGGCTTTTGGTACGGCGCATGACGTAGTATTCGACCCGCTTCTCCAGAATCCCGTCGAGTTCGTCGACCGCGACGGTCCAGAACTCAAAACTCCTGGCCCGCGCGGCGTTCCCGGCGGCGGTGTATTGCTCAAGCGTCACTTTGGCCGAGCCGGTGCTGAGCCGCTCGGTCAACTCGTTAAAGCGCGCCGCCGCGTCCACATAAGCCCGTAGCGCCGCCGGCACACTGGTCTTGAACGTATCATTAGCGCCGTGATACCGATCCACCTGCCCCAGCGAGGTTTCGGTGCTCGCCACGATGCGTGCAAGATCACTTTCCGTGAGGTGCGCCAGGCTGAACGTGAGCCGGCGCTTCTGCTCGTCCGATGCGCCATCGTTAGCGCGAATCGCGTCGGTCCCCTGCGCCATCACTTCGGCGATCCGGTCCTGCGTTTGCGGCAGCGCCAGGAGCGTCACGTCCATCAGGTAGTAGCTGTCAAGCGTGGGATCAAGGATCAGGTTTGATGTGTCGCCGGCGTGGGCGATCATCGAACGGATTTCTGCGATGAGCTGACGATGCTTCTGCTCGCATGCGTCAAAGGAGATCGTGCCGATCTGCTGCTTCAACTCCGCCCAGCGACCGCGCACCGAGCGGGCATCCAATCCTGCCCGGCCGTGCTCGGCGAGCCCGTCGGGGGTGAATTCGAGGTCGGCGCCGATGCGCGAGTCGACCGTAATCAGCGCCGCAAACGCCGCATCGATCTCCGCTTGCTTGGCGGCGATGGATTCGGGGGACTTCGGTGATTCGGGCGACTGCGTGACATACTGGTCCCGCGCCATCAATCGATGCTGCGGCACCAGCTTCAACAGGCGCTCCAGCGGCCGCTGGTATTCGTTGCCCACTTGTTCGAGACGCGCGAAATCAATGTTCTCGTTGATGCCCGTGATGAACAGGTACAACATGATCGAATCCGGCAGCAGGAAGATCATGCTGACAAGCATCAGCTTGTGAGCGACTTTGAGGTTGGAGAGCATCTTTAGCATGGCGATCTCGTCAGTCTGTCCAGCGCGGCCGCGCGCGGTATACCCACGCGAACTCACAATTCCCATGCCTTATCGGCTGAATCTGCAGTGCTTCTGACCCAAGCGGGGTTCGCGAATGATGATTACGACCACATCTTGAAGCTTCGGGAGAGTGCACTCGCGATCGGGTAGTGTGAGGAGGCGAATTAATATGGGATGCGCGCAGAAATTAGAATGCGGGGACGTGCCGTGCCTAGCTCGTTTAGGGCCGTGCCTACTTACCGAGCGGTGCCGCAATTGCGCTATACGAGTTGCATCAACAGCGCGCGGCATGCGGCAAGCTCGTCCTGGTTGACCGTGTGCGGCATGCCCGGATAACGCCGCAACTCCACGGCACCGCCCATTCCCCGCAGGACTGTTTCAGTCTCCGTGACCCGGGCAAATGGGACGTGAGGATCGGGATCGCTGGCGCCGAGGAAGACGGGCGTGCCATCGAGCAAACCGGGATAATTGCGCGGCGTGCCCGGTGGGCCGATCAACCCGCCGGTAAGGCACATCACGCCGCCGTAGCGGCGCGGGTGACGTGCGGCAAACTCCGCCGCCAGGCAGGCGCCCTGGGAGAAGCCGAGCAGCGCGATGCGATGACTCGGCAGCCCGCGCGTCATCAGATCAGCCACAATCGATTCGATGCGCCGCAACGCCGAGTCGAGATACGGCTGATTGGAATCAATCGAAGCCAGGAATGACTGCGGATACCACGTGGACCCCGCGGCCTGGGGGGCGATCGCTGACAGCCGGGCGATATCCAACTCCTTATGCAGCGCCAGTACGCTCTGAGCCGACGCACCGCGCCCGTGCAGGAGAATCAGCGTCGCCGCAGCCTGCTCTGGGGCCGGTCCGGCGGTGACGAGCGGCTGATGCGCGTGTGGATCCGGCGGCATGTTCTTCGCTTCCATCGTGTTTCCTCACTAAACATGAGTACGGTCCAGAGTACGCAAGGATCAACTCGCTCTATGTTAGCCGCCGCGATTGACAGGCGACTCGACCGTCAGAGATTCCCCATCGCCGGTTCGGAGGGGTACAATCGGCGTGCGGCCGGTTGGTCGCCCGTTTCGATCGGTTGAGATGATCGCCGACAAGTAGCCTTACCGCGACAGGAGTAGCAGACGATGGCCGGACAAGTTCGATGGGGCATATTGGGTACGGGTTCGATCGCCAAGTGCTTTGCGCAAAATCTGAAGAAGAGCGCCACCGGCGTTCTGGCGGCCGTCGGTTCGCGGACCGCGGAATCGGCGCAGAAGTTCGCGGCCGAACACGGCGCGCTCGCCGCTCACGCGACTTATGACGCGCTGCTCGCCGATCCGAATGTCGATGCCATCTACATCTCGGCCCCCCACCCGCTGCACGCCGAATGGTCGATCAAGGCGCTACACGCCGGCAAGCACGTGATTTGCGAAAAGCCGCTGGCGATCAATCACGCCCAGGCGATGGCAATGATCGAGGCCGCGACACTGGCGAATCGCGCGCTGATGGAAGCCTTCATGTATCGCTGCCACCCGCAGACCGCCAGGCTCGTGGAACTGCTGAAATCCAAAGCCATCGGCGACGTGCAGATCATCCAGGCCACCTTCAGTTTCAAGAGCGGCTTCAATCCCACCAGCCGCCTCTGGGCGAACGAACTGGCCGGCGGCGGGATTATGGATGTCGGCGGGTACACCGTCTCGGCGGTGCGCCTGATCGCGGGCGCGGCAGTGGGCAAAGATTTTGATCACCCCAACCACGTCAGCGGCACCGCCAAGCTCGCGCCCACAGGCGTTGATGAATACGCGCTCGGCACGCTCAAATTCACCAGCGGCATCGTCGCGCAGGTCGCAACCGGCGTCGGTGCGAATATGGAAAATGTGATCCGCATCTTCGGCACGGAAGGAAAGATCGTCATCCCCGATCCGTGGCTGGCGGATCGCACCAACGCGCCGCAAGGGAAGATCGTCATACATCGCAAAGGACAAGCCGAGGAGATCGTGATCCCCACCGATCTCACGAGTTTCACACACGAGATCAACACCTTCGACGATGCCGTCCTCGCCAGCAAAACGCAGGCCGCCGCGCCGGCGATGACCTGGGACGACATGCTCTCGCAGGCTCGCACGCTCGATCAATGGCGGGCCGCGTGCGGCGTGGTTTACGCGATGGAAACCGACAAAGGCTATCCCAGCGTCACCGTCTCGGGTGAAACGCTCACGGTAAAATCCGGGCAGGCTGACGACAATCAACATGCCCCGATGAACTATCTCACGATCCCCGGGCTGGATAAGAAAATGTCGCGCCTAGTCCTGGGGTATGACAACCAGCAGACGCTGTCGCACACCACCGTGATGAACGACGATTTCTTCGAAAAAGGCGGCAACGCGTTCGACACCGCCTGGCTCTATGGCGGCGGACTACAGGAACGGCTGCTTGGGCAGTGGATCAAGTTGCGCGGCGTGCGCGATCAGACGATTGTCATCGTCAAAGGCTGCCATCCGCCGCATGTGGATCCGTACTCGCTTTCGTGGCAACTCAAACAGAGCCTGGAACGGCTGCAGTTTGATCGTGCCGACATCTACATGATGCACCGCGACAACCCGGATGTGCCGGTGGGCGAGTTTGTGAGCGTGATGAACGAGCACGTCCGCGCCGGCCGGATCAAAATCTTCGGCGGCAGCAACTGGACGCTCGCCCGCGTGGACGAAGCCAACGAATACGCCCGCAAAAACGGATTGCAGGGCTTCAGTGTCGTGAGCAACAATTTCAGCCTGGCCCGCATGGTCAATCCTGTCTGGGCCGGCTGCGTCTCGGCGAGCGATCCGGATTCCCGTGCGTGGTTCACCAGGACGCAAACCACGCTGCTGAGTTGGAGCAGCCAGGCTCGCGGCTTCTTCCTGCCCGGCCGGGCGGCGCCGGATAAGCTGGACGACCGCGAGATGATCCATTGCTGGTACGCCGACGACAATTTCCAGCGCCTTGAGCGTGCAAAAGAACTGGCGAAGAAACACAACGTCAGCCCGATCAACATCGCGCTGGCGTATGTCCTCAATCAACCCTTCCCGACGATCGCCCTCTTCGGCCCGCGTCAATTGAACGAAACTCGCACGAGCCTGCCGGGGTTGACGGTGAAATTGACGCCCGACGAGATGAAGTGGCTGAATCTGGAATCATGAGAACCGTCAATCAGTTCGCTTAACCATCTCGGACGATTCATGATGAAAAGCATCCTCATCCTCGGCGCCGGAAGTGCCGGCCTCATCGCGGCGCTTACGTTGAAGCGCAAGGTGCCCAATGTCAGCGTCCGCGTCGTGCGGAGCCCGGAGATTGGCGTGATCGGCGTCGGGGAGAGCACAACCGTCAATGTCGGCGAGCACTTCTTTGAATACCTGAAGATTCCGCGCCGGCGTTTCTATGAACTGGCCGAGCCGACCTGGAAGATTGGCATCCATTTTCTGTGGGGGCCGCTGCCGCAGTTTGATTATGCGTTTGAGCCGCAGATGGGGTTTCGCGCACCGGGGCTTTCCCGCCCAAACGGGTTCTATTGCGAAGATCGATTCGACAGCATGAATCTCCAGAGCGAGCTGATGGCCCACGGCAAGGCGTTCGCACGCCAACCCAATGGCGCACCAGATATCCCGCCATGGGCGGCGTTTCATCTGGAGAATGTCAAGCTGGTCAAAGCACTGGAGACATTCGCGCGCGAAGACGGCGTGGAATTCATTGACGCAAAGGTTCAAGGCGCCGAGCGTGGTCCCGAAGGAATCGCCGCGGTGATCCTCGAAGACGGCCGCCGGCTGGAGGCGGATTTCTTTGTCGATGCCAGCGGATTTCGCAGCGAATTGCTGGGCAAAACACTGGAGGAACCGTTCGTCAGCTTCGCGGGCTCCCTGTTCAATGACCGCGCCGTGGTCGGCCGCTGGGATCGCACCGACGAACCGACGCTCCCTTACACCACCGCCGAGACGATGGACTCCGGCTGGTGTTGGCGCATCGATCACGAGCGCACGATCAACCGTGGTTACGTCTATTCCTCCGGCGCGATCTCCGATGACGATGCCCGCGAAGAGTTTGTGAGAAAGAACCCCAAAGCGAACGTCTTTGACCGCGTGATCAAATTCCGCTCCGGCCGCTACGGGCGCGCGTGGGTGGACAATGTGCTGGGGGTGGGAAATTCGTGCGGGTTTGTCGAGCCGTTGGAATCCAGCGGGTTGATGATGGTCTGCCTGCAGTGCAACTCGTTCGCCGAGATGATCGTGAATGCCGATCCGACGCCATCGCTGCGCGGTTATTACAATAAGCTGTGGGCGGCGTCGTGGGACGAGATTCGCGATTTCCTCACGCTGCACTTCTGGCTTAACACGCGCCTCGATACGCCCTATTGGCAGCACTGTCGCCATGACGCAGACGTATCGCGCCTGACGGCGCTGCTGGAATTTTACCAGGAGAATGGCCCGGTGGATTTCAGCCCCTATCAGTACGGCAACACGGCCAACGCGTACGGAATTGACGGCTTCCTTGTGATGCTGGTCGCCAACCGGTTTCCGCACCGGGCCAAGTATGTTCCGACCAGCGCCGAGCGACAGTCGATCGCCAACCGCCGGATTCAATACAAGGCTCTGGCGCAGTCGGCCCTGACTGTCGAAGAAGCACTGGCGTATGTGCGGCATCCGAACTGGCGATGGTTTGCCGAGAGTTAGCGGGAGAAATCCGAGCGTTTGAGCTGGACTTGAACCGGGTTGCCTAGTTTCTGAACGCGCCGCCAGCGGAAAACGCGGATTCTCCGACTGGCACTCCCGTTGCGATAGCACGGGGAGTGAACCGTCTAGCTGCTGGCATCGTCTTCGTTTACTTGGCTGTTGGGTGCACCAATATTGGGTGCTCCGCGCCAAACGTCGCCAGCGCCCCATTGCAGCGTCCATCAGATCGCTGGATCGATCGCAATGGCGGCCTCGCGAGCGGCCCGGACGTGGATCGGTTGAGGCGCGCTGCGGCGCCGATCGTTGCCGCCGGTGGCGTGCCGGTTCGGCTATCTGTCGTCGCGACGCCGGCGCTCGGTGCGTGGAGTTGGCCGGACGGTTCGATTTTTGTTTCAAGAGGGTTGTTGCATATCGTGACTGACGCCGAGCTTGCCGCCATCGTCGGTCATGAGATCGGGCATCTCTCTACGCAGACCGGCGCGACCCGGCAGGGCGCACTTTCCGAGACCAGCGGCGATCTGGCAACCGAATCGGCCGCGGATGAATTTGCGGTGCGGCTGCTGGATCGCAATCATCTACCCAAAACCGCAATGCGCACCGCCCTTCAGAAACTTCTGTCGCTGAGTGATGCGACGGAATCCCGCGACGGCCTGGACGCCCGCCTGGCAAAACTTCCATAATTCGCTAATCAATTATCTCGATTATTGGCTCAGTTAGCCGCTATTTGCGACAACCCGCCATCTACACATCGATTGCCTGCGTATCATTGGGTAGACGCGGACGACACTTGCAGCGTGCATTGCCGCCTGCACCCACCCGGGGCCGGTTCGGGCTCCATTTTTCGGAAGGAAGTTGTCATGTTCACCGCACTATTCAAGAGCACCACGCTCGCCGTCGCATCAATCGCAGCATTGGGAATGGTCTCAACCGCGTCCGCGATCGATCGAGCCGATCCCGGCTTTCACAACATCAATATCGGCGGCAGCCGAACGATCATGGTCGCGGTTAATCCCGGCGCAGACGTGTCTGATCGCGCGCCCTATGCCTTGACCGGCCGAGACAACACAGACACCCGCTGGCAGGCACGGTGAATGGATGCCGATCGCACACCCGTCGGACCCGTCTATCTCGGCGGTCACGGAACACCGATGTCGCAGTTGACCGCTCGCTAAAGTGAAAAGTCCAATCTTCGGAGGAGGATTGGATTGTTTACACTGCACCGCCGGTATTCGGCGGTGCAGTTTTCGTTTAGAGCGTCGGGCAGTTTAGATAGCCGGTGATTAAATCGATGCCGCGGCGGACAATCGCCTGAATGCGATGACGAACGCTCCCATCGCCGCCAGCGCCGCGGCCGTCCGCACGTGGTTCCACAACGTCCATCGGCTGACATAGATCGCCCATTGTCGAGCGCCTTCGGGATCGTCCGGCGCGATCGTTGCCAACGAGTTATTAAGCGGCACGTTAAACACGATCGTGACGCCAAACGTGCCAGCAGATATAGCGGCGCCCCGGCGACAATCCACGCCCCGCCCGGCCGATCCCATCGCATCACACCGCCGACCGCCGTGATGGCGCAGAGCAGCGCAGTCCCCATGAACACACCGAGAAAAATCGGATTCAGCACCACAACATTAATCGACTGCATCGCCGCCATGCCGGCGCTGCCCGGGAGACGCGCCAGCGCCTTCATCACGAACGCCGAAAATGCGAAAAACACCCCGGCGATGAGCCCGGAGCCAATGGCGGCGGTGAAGGTGAGCCGAATCAGTACATCGTCCATCGGTCTGTCCCCGTTGGTATTGCGAGCAAGCTGGTAGCTCAACTGCTACTGAGCGCCGCTGCGATAAGTGATCGATGCGATCAGCCCGGATGCGGGCTTCGCTACGGCATCCCATCAAAGAAATCCACGACCCCCGTCTCCAGGCAATATTCCGCTCCGACCACCAACAGGCCTTCGTTGCGGATCAACTGTTCCAGAACTTCCGAGCCGTGCCGAAGGTGGTTGGCCGAGACGCGGATGTTGGCGCGGACCGCCTGGCGGACCAGCGCTTCGGGATCGTGGCGCAGCTCGGTCTGCATCAGGTCCTGCACGGACGGGCGGATGCGATCGACGATGGATTGCAGGTTTCGCGACTGCGCTTCGGAAGGCCGCGCCAGTTCTTCGAGCGTCGCCAGAACCGCGCCGCACTTGGAATGCCCGAGCACAACGACCAGCCGCGTGTGAAACCGCTCGGCCGCGAACTCAACGCTGCCGATCTGCGACGGCGCGACGATGTTCCCCGCGACGCGAATCACGAACAGATCGCCGAGCCCCTGATCAAATACAAATTCCGCCGGCACGCGGGAATCGGAGCAGCCGAGGATGATCGCAAACGGCTCCTGCGCCGCCGCCACCTCGCGCCGCCGCGAATGGCCGGTGAGCGCGTCGCTGCTTCGGTCGTCGGAGACAAACCGCCGATTGCCGGCCCGCAGTCGTTCGAGTGCTTCGTGTGCTGGGATCATTAATTGCGTCGTCCTATTCGTTTATTGCCACAACAAAATGCGCACGTCATCGTCGCAAAGCTGCGAATCATCTTGGCCGAAATCTACGTGGCTTGGTAGCCCGACTCACGATCAGCGATTCAATCGCCTATTTAGCCGACGCCGGGTCCATCCAGAATGGTTCCCAGATGTGCCCGTCAAGATCCTGGTATGCGTGCGCGTACATGAAGCCGTGATCGTCGGGCTCCCTATACGTTTTTCCGCCCGCGGCCACTGCCTTAGCGACAAGCTCATCCACCGCCGCGCGGCTCTCGCACGTGAGCGCTACCAGCACCTCGGTGCTTTTAGTCGCGTCGCTGACCGACTTGGGCGTAAAGGTCTTGAATTTCTCTTCGGTCAGCAGCATCACATAGATGTCGTCACTCACAACCATGCACCCGGCCGTTTCGTCAGTGAACTGTTGATTGAACTGGTAACCCAGCTTCTTAAAAAACGCTATTGATCGCGAAAGGTCTTTAACGGGAAGATTCACGAAGATCTTGGTGGCCATGGGATGTCCTTGGTTGGATTATAAGAAGCGAACGGCGATCAATTTGCGTGCCGAAACATGCATCATCGATGCTCGATAAGCTACCTCGTTGGGCAATGATCTCAAATCCGCGACAACACCGTGACACATCAAGATACCACAGCGCAACCGCGATCTGTCCGATTACCGACGTGCATCGCCCCGCACATATTTAGCGCTTGCCTTTCCCTACCCTCTCGGCCGGGGTTGTGGGAAGAGATTATTTACAAAATTGGCTTCTTTTTGGCCGACTTTTGCTTTCGTTGAGACTACAAGATGAGAGCAAATTGCGCGAACTGGGCGGCTACAAATAAGGCGGGTTTAGAAGGGCACGCGAGGTGTTATGTAATGAAAAAACGAACCCACCGCCGCGCCCGGCAAATCCGCCAGCCCCCTCACTCTAACCCTCTCCCGCAGGGAGAGGGGACGAGGAACGAAGCCTGAGGTGGGACTGGTGATTGGGGTCAGGGGCTTAGGAAGATTGAACGAACGAAGCCAACTCACCAAGCCCCAAGCCCTTGTCCCCAATCTCTAACCCACAAAACGAACCCACCTGCCAATATGACAGAATCCAAAACTGAGCAATAAAAGGAGCCAAACGAAGCCAATCAAGGTATGAAAAACCGAGGAAATGCAGTTGGCAGGGCTCGAACCTGCAACCTGCGGCTCCGTAGGCCGCCGCTCTATCCAATTGAGCTACAACTGCGTTCAATCGAGCTAGATACCTTCGCGTTTTATGCCCCGAATGTCAACCATCCGGAGACGTCAATGATCTTGCAATCGGCCGCAATAGCGTTTATGTTGCCTAGCTCGACTTTTTCGGACTGTCAAAGGAAACGATATGCCTCGCGTCTGCTACTTTACCGGCAAGAAGACCCGCATCGGGAATCAGAAGACTCATCGCGGCAAGGCCAAGTACCTTGGCGGCGTGGGCACCAAATGCACGGGCATCACGGCCCGGCAGTTCAAAGCCAACATCCAGACCGTTCGCGCGGTTGTGGACGGGCAGATCACGCGGATCAAGGTCTCCACAAAGGCGATCAAGATGGGACTCGTTCAAAAGCCCGTCCGTAGCAACTACAAGCCCGTCGCCGCGTAAGCACGCGATTCGCCGGGTCGTTTCCATCAACACAAAAATCTTCACCCGCCGACCCGACCGGTCGGCGGGTGCTGCTTTTGCATCGCCGCCCGGTGGGGAGTAAAAAAACATCATGCCGCTTGATCTGCAACCAGGACAGACGTTTCTCTTCATCGGCGACAGCATCACCGATTGCGGCCGCCGCGATGACGCCGACGGCGTTGGGCATGGATACGTCCGCATCATCCGCGATTACCTCTATGCCCGGCATCTGACGCAGGCGCCCCGCGTCATCAACGTCGGCATCAGCGGCAACAAGGTGACCGACCTGGCGAAGCGCTGGAAGCAGGACGTGATCGACCATCAGCCGGATGTGCTGTCCATCATGATCGGCATCAACGACGTATGGCACGGCCTGAACCGCGAGAACCCCAGCGGCGTGCCGATCGAGCAATTCGTTGATTTGTATCACGTCATCCTTCGCCAGGTGCAGGGCGCGTCGCCTAAAACCAGGATCGTGCTTTGCCAGCCAAGCGTGATCGAGCCGCCGGGGCCGGCGGAGGGGAACCAGGTGCTTCAGCCTTACGTTCGGGCAGTGAACGAGCTGAAGCGCGAGTTCGGCGCCGCCGCGCTGGTGCCGCTGCACACGGTGTTCGTTAACGCCCGCAAACAACGCCCGGATATCGACTGGACCCCCGACGGCGTGCATCCTTCATCGGCCGGGCACATGCTGATCGCGCGGACGTGGCTCGCCGAAACGGGCCTGTTGTAAATCGACGATTCAGATCGGATTGATTCAGATCGGATTCCCACGATGGCGCTTCGATTGATACAAGCCGGCATCGGCGGCATGGGACGGGCCTGGTGGCACGGCGCGATCAAGGATCACGCCGGCGTCGAGCTCGTAGCGATCGTCGACATCGCCGATGCCCCACTCGCCGAATGTGGCGACGCGCTGGGCATTCCGCAAAACCGCCGGTTCCACGATCTCACCGAGGCTGTTAAAGCCGTGGACGCCGATGCGGTGCTGACCGTCACACCGCCGCCGGTCCACCTCAAGCACGCCGAGATCGCGTTCGCCAATGGCCTGCATCTGCTGACCGAAAAGCCGCTCGGTGCAACACTCGATGAAGCCAGGCAGATGGTGACGCTGGCGAAGGAAGCCAACCGACAACTCGTGGTCTCACAAAACTATCGCTACAACGCCCCCATGGCCACGCTGCGACGATTAGTCGCTGATCAACCACTAGGTGTGCTCGGACACGGCCACATCGACTTCTACATCCCCGGCGATTTCCGCGGCACATTCCGCGAGACTATGGAGTTCCCGCTATTGGTTGATATGGCGATCCATCATGTCGATCTGATTCGCGCCATCACCGGAAAGAATATTCTGAAAGTCACCGCGCAGACCTTCAAACCGGCGTGGAGCTGGTATCAGCATCACCCGGGTTTGAAGATGCTGATGGAGCTCGACGACGGCGTGCAGTTCAGCTACAGCGGCGACTGGTCCGCCCGCGGCCGCGGCACGACGTGGAACGGCGCGTGGCGATTGCAGTGCGATTCCGGCTCGATCGAATACACGAACGACAATAAAATCCAACAGACCACGAGCACGTTCTGGTCCAAGGATCAGACGACCACCGAGTTTCCGCACGACGCAGCGCCGCGCAACGGCCAGCAAGCCGTCCTCGACGGCTTCATCGCCGCCGCCGCGACCAATACCCCGGCTGAGACCAGCGGTGCGGATAATCTGTGGTCGTTCGGCGCGGTGTGCGCGGGCGTCATCAGCGCCCAGCAAGGCCGGACTGTCGATGTTCGCGAATTGATCGGCGAGTAGCTTTTCTGAGGTATCTCCGCGCGTGGTAATGTTGACCAACATCTTCGACCACAACACCACAGGTGATCGCGTCGCCACCGCCGACGCCCGCGAATCGATCCGCCGGCGCGTGCTGAGTTCGTCGCGCTGGATTCAGACGCCCAACTTCGCCCGCTGCAGCGACCTGGATCTGCGAACAATATTTGATCAATACGACAACGCGGTCTTCGCCGGCTCGCTTCGAGAATCGCTTAAAGCATCCAACGCCGACCCGATCCCCATCGTCTTAAGCGGCCGACTGCGGTCGGCGGGCGGGCGCACGGTGCGAGTGACCGAGCGTCGATCGCAGCGCGTGAAATACCGCATCGAGATCGCTTCGTCGCTGCTGTTTGAAAATTTCCGAACGCCCGAAGAGAGCGTCGATGTCGTCGGCATCACGTGCACCGATCGGCTTGACGCGCTGATGCGCGTGATGGAGCACGAGATGCTGCATCTGGCGGAATTTCTGGCGTTCGGTGAGACCAACTGCGCCGCGAAGCGCTTTCAGAAAACTGCGGTACGTCTATTCGGACACAAGGCACATAAGCATTCAATGATCACCCGCCGCCAGCGAGTACTGAGCAGCACGAGCATCCGGCCAGGGCATCGCGTGCGGTTTCAGCACGACGGGGAAGAATTGGTCGGCACGGTCAATCGAATTAATTCCCGCGCCACGGTACTGGTCGAACATCGCGGCGGCCAACGGTACACCGACGGACGCCGGTATCTGAAGTTTTATGTCCCTGTTAATTCACTGGGCGTCCTAGACGAATCTCTGAAAAGTCAGCGCACCCCGGCGCGATAGTTCGTGGTCTTCGGCTGCATGCTCCTCTGGATGAAACGCGGCAGTTGATCCGAATGCCCGATGACCAGCAGAGTATCTCCGACGGAAAGGAGCGTGTCGGAACCGGGATTGGAGATTGTTTTGCCGTGGCTGTGTCGGATGCCGACGATCAGGCACGCCCCTTCGCTGTGGACTTCGATGTCGCCGATGGTTTTGCCGATCACCGGCGACGATTCGGGCACAGGCAGTTCCTGCAGCCGCACGCCGAGGCGCGAGAGGTCTTCGTCCAATCGCTGACGGCCCATGGCATCGTGCAGGACGTCGTCCAGCACTGGCCGGCGGATGAGACTCGCCATCCGCTGGGCGCCGATCATCGTCGGCAGCACCACCTGATTAGCGCCGGCCTGGACGAGCTTCTTGTGCGTGGTCGGCAATTCGCCACGGGCGATGATGGATAGGTCGGCGTTGAGGTTGCGGGCGCTGAGCGTGATGAAGACATTGAGCGCGTCGTCGGGCAGCACCGTCGCCAGTACGCTCGCCCGTTTGATGCCGGCATCGATCAGCGCTTCTTCCTCGGTGGCGTTTCCTGCCATTGCAAGATAACCGCGCTCCTGCGCCATGGCGATGCGCTCGGGGGTGCTGTCGACGACGACGAAGAGGTGCTTGGCGGCGGTGAGTTCCTCGGCCAGCACCTGCCCGATGCGGCCGAAGCCGCAGATGATGACGTGGCCGCTCAATTTATCGATCTCGCTTCGCATGCGACGCGCTCCCATTAATCGGCGGATTTCCCCTTCGGTCAGCATCTGGATCAACCCGCCGAGCGTAAACACCTCGGCAGTCGTGCCCGCGACGATGACGAACATCGTGAAAATACGCAGCGGCGGCGTCTCCAGCGGACGCACCTCGCCGAATCCAACGCCGAAGATCGTGATGACGACCATATAGATCGCATCCATCAACGACCATCCGGCGATCATGTAACCCGCGGTCGCGATGACGACGACGCTGCCGAAACACGTCAGCCCGATCTTGAAATTACTGATGGATGACATCAAAGCCCTGGCACGCGCCGGGTCCCGCGGCGGTGCGCCGGGCTGACACTACGCGGTATCGGCCGAAACTGCGAATATCCGACCGGGCTGCGTCAAATCCGCGGCTTGCGCACCATCTGCACCTTCTCCAACTGCTCGTTCAATACCGCCACCACATGATCGACCTGCAATTCGGTCATCTTCCCGTAAAACGGCAGCGCCAGCGTGCGCCCTGCCACGAACTCGCAGCGGGGGAAATCCCCTTCCTTGAATCCATACGGACCGGCGATGTACGGCTGGAGATGGATGGGCGGGAAATAGTTGTTGCTGCCGACGCCGGATGCGCGCAGGCCTTTGATGATCTCGTCGCGTTCGGTCGGGCCGAACAGGTCATTGAGGCGGACGACGAAAACGAACCAGCTCATATGAACATCATCGGTGATGGTCGGCAAGATCAGGAATCGGTTGTCCAGCAGCCGAGTCATATACATCTGCGCGACGCGTCGGCGATTCTCCAGAATCTCCTCGAGCCGGTCGCACTGTACGCTACCGATCGCGGCCTGGATCTCCGAGAGCCGGTAGTTGTAGCCGAGCCGTTGATGCGCCAGCCACGCCATGCCTTCGCGGCCTTGATTGCGCAGCGCCCGGCAGACGTCGGCGAAGCGGTCGTCGTCGGTGACGATCATTCCGCCTTCGCCGGTGGTGATCTGCTTATTCGGGTAAAACCCGAACACGCCCGCCCGCCCAAACGATCCGATCGGTCGATCGCCGGCGAAGCCGCCGAAGCCTTCGCAGCAGTCTTCGATCAGGATCAGCTCGTTGCGCCGCGCGATCTGCTCGATCTCCACCATGCCGCCCGGATGACCAAACGCCTCCACCGCGACAATCGCCTTGGTGCGCGGGGTGATCGCCGCCTCGACGAGGGTGGTGTCGATGTTGAGCGTCTTGGTATTGATATCGACAAAGACGGGCTTGGCGCCGACGTACAGAATGCAGTTGGCGGACGCGACAAAGCTGAACGGCGTGGTGATGACCTCATCCCCCGGCCCGATTCCCGCCGCGACCATCGCCGCGTGCAGCCCGGCGGTACCTGACGAGACACCCACCGCATACCGCCGCTGACAGATCGCGGCCACCTTCTGCTCAAATTCCAGAATCCGCGAACCAATCGACAACGTCCCCGACGTCATCACCTCCGTGACCGCGTCGATCTCCTTCTGAGTGATATCCGGCTGGGAGAGAGGGATTTGCATGGTATTGAATTAAGAGTTGGAACCGCAGATGAACGCAGATGAACGCGGATATAGAAACAGGAAATGCTTCTTCGACTCAAGACTTTCGGATGGATGAACAATGCGGCCGCATCCTAATCTGCGTGCATCTGCGTTCATCTGCGGTTCCTTTCTTCCGCGTTTTTCTTCGCGCCAAAGCGACTTCGCGGTTAGTGCGAAGTTTAAGTATACTCATCGGCCTGTGAATTCCGAGTTACTTTCGTCTGAACCACCGGACCTCGAGAAGCCCCGCCGGCGCCGGCACGGCGAGTTCTGGCGGGCTTGTGGGTTTCTGGCGCCGTATCGGACGTACGTCATCATCTCGATTGTCTCGGCGCTGCTCTCGGGGCTCGTGCTCACCAGTGGCGTCGGCGTGATGTACCCGATCGCCGAGACGCTGACGAGCGACACTCCCAAGACCGTGCAACAGCTGGTGCAGGACAGGATCGACTCGTCGCGCGCCAAGGGAAACAGCACCCTCTATCTCGAATGGCTGCAGCCAATCGCCCGGATCGTGCCCACTCGGCCGGTGCTGACGATCGGGTTCATGTTCGTCGTGCTGTTCATCATGGCGGTGGTCGGGAATGTGTTCCGCTTCTTCCAGGAGTTCCTATCGGATCGCAGCGCGATCAGCGCCATCAACGACATCCGGCGGCGGCTTTACGATCACATCCTGCACCTGCCGCTGGGATATTTTGGAAAGCACGGCACCAGCGACGTCACCAGCAGGCTCGTGCAGGACGCCCAAAGTCTGCAGGACGGGTTTAAGACGGTGCTCGGGCAGGCGATCGCCGAGCCGATTAAGGCTGGGCTCGCGCTGATCGTAGCGGCGATCATCGACTGGCGGCTGACGCTGTTCATCATCGTATTTGCGCCATTGATGATGGCGATGATCAAGAAGTTCGGCAAAAAGGTGCGGCGCGCGTCGCGGGCGGCGCTTCAGAATAGCTCGCAGATGCTCGGGCAGATAGAAGGCACGTTGTCGGGCATCCGCGTGGTGAAGAGCGCCACGGCCGAGCGCTTCGAGCGGCGGCGCTACGCGACGATCATGAAATCCCTCCAGCACGACCAGGTGCAGATGGCCAAGTACGAAGCGTACAGCACGCCGACGCTGGAGATATTGGGGATGCTGGCGGTCGGCTGCGTACTGATCGTCGCGTCATACATGATCTTCGAGCAGAAAACGCTCAGCCGCAGCGGGTTTCTATTGCTGCTGCTCTGTCTGGTCTCAATCGGCGAATCGTTGCGACGGCTGAGCAAACTCAACAATGTCCTTCAGCGTTCCAACTCCGCGGCCGCGCGGATTTTCGAGCTCCTCGATTCGCCGATCGAGCGATCGCCATCAGAAGCCGGCACCAAGCGCGTGCTGCGGACGCTCAAGCAAAGCGTGGTGTTCGAGGACGTGACATTCCAGTATCCCGGCACCAACCACACCGCCGTGGAGCACGTGTCACTGACGGTGGCGCGCGGGCAATCGATTGCAATCGTCGGGCGGAATGGTTCAGGGAAGACGACACTGCTATCGTTGCTGCCGCGATTCTTCGAGCCGTCCGGCGGGCGCATCCTGATCGACGGCATTACCGTCAACGATCTCACGCTGCCCAGCCTGCGCCGCAGCATCGCGATCGTCACGCAGGACCCGATCATCTTCCCGGGCACCATCGCCGAGAACATCGCGTACGGCCAGCCCAACATCACGCGCGAGCAGATCGAGTCGGCCGCGCGGCAGGCGTTCGCGCACGACTTCATCCTGCAGAAGCCCGCCGGCTATGACGCCCGGCTGGACGGGCTCGGCGGGCAACTCTCCGGCGGACAAAAGCAGCGCATCAATATCGCCCGCGCGATCTTGCGCAACAGTCCGATCCTCATCCTGGATGAAGCGACCAGCCAAGTCGATGCCGAGAGCGAACACCTGATCCAGCAGGCGATCGAGCGGCTGATGCACCAGCGCACCACGTTCGTCATCGCCCACCGCTTCAGCACAATTCTCGCCGCCGATACGATCGTGGTGATGGAACAAGGGCGGATTGTCGGCGAAGGTAAACACGAGCAATTGCTCGCGAACTGCATGACCTACAAACAGCTCTACGAGCGTCAGCTCGTCGGCGCTGCGTGAAAGGCCGCGACCTGGCGCAGCACTACGCGCTCGATTTCTGCGAATGCTCACCCACCGGTCGCGCCCAGTTGATTTAGATACATCTCCAGATTCGTATACGTCTTCTCCCCCGGCGCCACAGCACGGCCGTCTGAAGGATCGGCGGGATTGAGTTGATGGGCGGTCTCCCAAACGTCGGGCATGCCGTCGTGATCCGCATCCACCGGCGCCGGCGCGGCCTTGAGTTCCGGCCAGCCGCCCACCTCGCTCGGAGAATCGATGATCTTTCCCGTGCGGTTTCGAACATCACTGCAGATGCGCTCGTCCACCGGGTCGCGCTTCGGCGACGTCGCACCGGCACGTTTGACGACCAACTCATACGCCTCTTCGGCCGGGTGCGTGGTGATTGGCGCCACGTCGAACGGACCCGCGACAAGGCACGTCGCGGCGTCGCCGGCTTTTTTGCCGGTGGGATTGATCGGCTGCGTAGATGGCGCGGCATTCGCAGCCGCGTTCGTCCCCGGGTTCGGCCCCGCATTCGGAAGGGGCATCGCCGCAATCCCGTCAAATTTCACCGCAGCGGCATTGTCGGCCGCGGATTCCGGGCGACCTTCGAAGACGTTTCCGGCGATGTACGCCCGCGTGTCATCCGCTGAGACGTGGAAGATCGCGCCATCGGGACGGAACGACGTCGGCCCCGGGCGATAGTAATTGCCGACGTAATTGAGATCGTCGGTCTCCCCGCCATACGCCGGGCCGCTGTTGTAGATGACGTTGTTGCGGCAATCAATCAGTCCCCGCCCGGTTTTGAAATATCCGATGCGCGGCGCACGACTCGCGGCGTGTGCGATGAGGTTATGATGAAACGATCCCCCGCCGCGTGTGCGGCCATCCCAGCCGGTGGCGTATCCGTGTTTGCCTTTCAGATGCACGCTCTGATTTAGCGGCTCTGACAGAATACACCATTGCACCGTCACGTTGCCGCTCTCTTTCACCACATCATTGAGAGAATCGGTTGACCAGCTCAGTGAACAGTGATCCATGATCACGTCCTTGGCGGTCCAGATGGTGACTGCATCCAGCTCAGTTTTGCTCTGGTCCCCCGGACGAATGCGCAGATAACGGATGATGATGTTCTCTGTATTGGCGATAAACAGGTCATAGCCGCGCAGACAGATCCCGTCGCCGGGTGCGGTCTGTCCTGCAATCGTAATGTTGGGCTGGTCGATCGTCAGGCGGCTTTGCAGATTGATCGTGCCCGATACACGGAAAACGATCGTGCGGTTCCCTCGGCTGACGGCATCGCGAAGCGAGCCAGCCCCTGCGTCGGCGAGACTGGTCACTTCATACACTTCACACCCGCGCCCGCCGGTGGCGCCTGCGCCAAATCCTTCGGCACCAGGAAATGCGGGCACGCCTTGCGCGAGCGCGCCAGACGTCGCCGCCAACGCGAACGCAATCGCAATTACGTGGTTAGAAACAGTAGGAATTTTATTCAACTGAAATTGCATATCGTCCATTGAGAAAGGTGCCGCGACGGCATCCAATGCTACACTGACCGACCAACGGTGTTGGGACACTAACGCGAAATCGCAATAGTTGGTCGCAATTTCACTAATCGACTTTGGCTAAAGTCAGAAGCTCGAAACATGGCCGATCCACTCCCTGCCGCTGCGGCGTATCCGTGGACACCCGATCTCGGCGACGGGCGTTACCGCAATCCCGTGCTCTTCGCCGATTACTCAGACCCGGATGTGATCCGCGTCGGCGACGACTTCTGGCTCACTGCCTCAAGCTTTAACTGCACACCCGGACTGCCGATTCTGCACTCGCATGACTTGGTGAACTGGACTCTGGTCAACCACGCGCTCAAGAACCTCCCGCATAGCCGGTACGACGCCTATCAAGGCGGCTGCGGCGTGTGGGCGCCGGCCATTCGGTATCACGACCGCAAGTTCTGGATCTTCTATCCAACGCCGGATGAAGGAATCTATGTCGTCACCGCCGACAACCCGCGCGGCACCTGGAGCGAGCCGCGGCCGGTGATTGAAGGCAAGGGGTTGATCGACCCGTGCCCCTTGTGGGATTCGGACGGCCGCGCGTATCTCGCGCACGCGTACGCGAAGTCGCGCGCCGGCATCAAGAACATCATCCGCGTCCGCCCGATGGCGCCGGATGCGTCGGGCGTGCTGGGCGAAGGTGAGATCGTCTTCAACGATCCGATCAATCATCCCACCATGGAAGGTCCGAAGTTTCATCAATGGAACGGTATGTATTACTTGTCAGTCCCGGCCGGCGGGGTGGCGACGGGGTGGCAGGTGATCCTGCGCTCCAAAAGCGTTTACGGTCCGTACGAAAGCAAGATCGTATTGGCGCAAGGCAAGACCGACATCAACGGGCCGCACCAGGGCGCGTTGTTGGACACACCGACTGGCGAGTGGTGGTTCATGCATTTCCAGGAGCGTCAACCCTATGGCCGCATAACACATCTTCAGCCTGTGACATGGAAAGACGGCTGGCCGCTGATCGGGATCAACCAGGATGAGAACGACCTCGGCGAACCCGTGACCACGCATCGCAAGCCGAACGTGGGCAAGACGTATCCCGTGGCGATTCCAGCGACGAGCGACGAGTTTGATGCCCAGCGCCTCGGACTGGCGTGGCAATGGAATGCAAATCATCGGGACGACTGGCACACGCTCACAAATCGGCCGGGGTTGCGACTGTTCGCCCGGCCGGCGGGTGGCAACGATCTGCTGCACTTGCCGCATCTGCTGGCGCAGAAGTTTCCTGCCCTGGCGTTCTCAGTCGAGACGCGAATTGAGATACCCGAATCAATGACCGACACCGAAGCCGGCCTCGCCGTGATCGGCTATAAGCATGCGGCCGTGATCCTGACGCGAAAACGCGATGGCGTTTCAGCGATCAGCCTGCGCGTGGACGGCAAGACAACCGTTGAAATTCCGTTTCCGCGCGCCGCTGCGCGGTTTCGCGTCACCATTCAGGACGGCGGGAGGTGTCGATTCGCGTATCGCGGCGACGATGAGGCGGCGTTCATCGAAATTGATCACGACTTCCAAGCCAGCGAAGGGCACTGGATCGGTGCCCGCGTCGGCCTGTTCTGCTCAGGCGCCGCGGGCGCGGCCGCCTACGCGGATGTCGATTATTTTCGGTTCTCGTAGTCGGATGGCCGCAAATCGCGCAGCGAGCCGAGACGGCGCACCTGCGGGAAGATGACGTTGACTACCAGGACAACAAGGATCGTGCCGATCCCACCGCCGACCACGCTGGCGACCGGGCCAAACCATTTGGCGGTGATGCCGCTCTCGAAACCGCCGAGATCGTTGCTCGATCCGATAAAGACCTGGTTTACCGCGCTCACCCGGCCGCGCATCGAATCGGGCGTCAGGGTCTGCACGAGCGTGTGACGGACGACGACGCTGATGTTGTCGAAAACGCCGCAGAAAACGAGCGCACCAAAGCTGATCCAGAACGACGTGGACAACCCGAAGAAAATTGTCGCCACGCCAAACCCCGCCACCGCGATCAGCAGCGCGCGGCCGGCATGCTGCATTGGCGCTCGGTGGGCGATAATCAGCGCCGTGACAATCGCGCCCAGCGGCGGCGCTGCGCGCAGCCATCCATAGCCGACAACGCCGACGCCCAATCGTTCGGCGAATACCGGCAGCAGAAACGTCGCCCCGCCGAGCAGGACCGCGAAAAGATCGAGCGACATCGCCGCGAGCATAAGCCGTGTTCGGAAAACAAACCGCACGCCTGCCATCAATTGAGAAAAAGACACCGGCTCGCGCCGGCCGACGATGCGGTAATCAGGCAGCATCATGGTTAGCGCAATCCCGCCGATCATGCACACGACTGCCGTCACCAACGCCGCTGCAGCGCTGGCATAGGCGAGCACCATGCCGGCGATCCACGGGCTCAGCACGCCGAGCGTCTCGAACATCGTGGAGTTCCACGTCACCGCGCTCTGAAAATCACCTTCAGGCACCAACGAAGGAAGCACCGATGACCGCGCCGGCCGCCCGAACGTGCCGGCGATTCCGTTGACGAGCAGCACGGCGTAGATCGCGATCGGACTTAGCGCGCCGATCACGGCAAGATACGCCATTACCGTCGAACTCAACGTCACGATGATCTGCGTCGTCACCATCACGCGTCGGCGCGGGAGTGAGTCGGCAATCTGACCGGCCGGCAACGAAAAGAGGATTAGCGGGATTGCTTGAACCAGGCCCATCCACGCCAGGGCCGCGGGGTCTTTGGTCTGTTCGTAGACCACCCACCCAACCGTGGCTGAGATCATTTGCCCGGCGATGGTTGAGAGCGCCGAAGCGGAGATGAAAAGCCGGTACGGACGGGATCGAAACGCGGCGTAAGGATCATGCTTTGGAGGAATTGGCGGCGCGTCGGGCTGGGTGGCAGGGTCTTCGGGAAGCAGCATTGTTCATGCCGCAGCATAGACGCACTGAAGGTCGCTGTCGCGGGGCGGTTGTTTGAAGTGCTCGGCGAAATGATCAGCCGCGCATGCATCAGCCGCCAAGGGCGTAAGAAAGCCGGGGGACGCTGCGGCGAACCGCGGCGAGACGCTGGCGGGCGGAATCAAACTCCGGGTCCGCGTTTACAGTCGTCGCGTACTCCATCTCGGCGCCACGCAGCCGGTTCACGGCGTCTTGCAGATCCGCCTGGGCGATCGTGAGATGAATATTGCCACTGCATGCCGCCGCGTAGATCGTTGTGCGTTGCTTTCGAAGTTGAAGTAACTCGTTAGCGATCGCCAGTCGGGTGGTTGGCGATGCGGCAACCGCAAGGCGATCGTCGGCGGCGCGAATTTGCAGGTTTAACTGTCGTATTTCCGGCCGCGCGCTGACGCCGTCGGCGATTTCGCGACGGACTTCGTCGAGCCGCTTGTAGGCTTTGGTCACCTGGACCTGGGATCGGCGGATGTCGCCGGCAAGTGGATTGTTTGCGTGCGTGCGGCCGGCGATGCGCCCAAATTCCGCCTGGGCCTGGCTCACGGCACGGCGGGCATCGTCGCCGGCATCAGCAACAACCGGGCGCGCGGCCGCCGAAAGCATCAGGCCGCAGAAGATTGTCAACAGCACGCTTCGCATCACAGGCAATTCCCCGCTAAAACTATCGGCCACCCAATGGTCTTACTTAAACGATGGCTCGGCAATCTGAGCTTCTCCTTCATCATCCTAGGCGGCCTGCTCATCTGGCAGGCATGGAAACACCACCACGCGCGCGGCGATGCCCTCACTTCAGTGTTGTACGTTGCAGGTTCGTTAGTGGCAATAATTTTGGGCGGATTGGGCGTACGGTTCCGGCACCAGCGGATGCGGGACTCGGAACATCATTAGTCGTTAATGTAAATGCACTTACGCATTTAGAGCGGTTCGTCTAATAACGTCCGCTTCGGCACGCGCGCCGCTAGGATAATACCGAATTCGAACAGCAAACACAGCGGAACCATCAGCGCCACGGTCGCGGTAATTACGTCGCCCGGCGTGATGATCGACGCGAGAATCGCCATCACAAAATAGACCATTTTGCGCGTGCCGCGGAGCGTCTCGACATCCAGAATCCCGATGCGCGCCAGCGCCATGATCACGATCGGGAGTTGAAAGCTCAGTGCGAAGACCACGAGCATGCCCATGACCATGTCCACGTATTCGGGCAGTTGTAGCTGCGGGGAGACCAGGTTGTCAGCCAGGAATTGCACGACCCGCACCTTACCCGCGAGCATGATTTTCAGCCGTTGCTGAGAGGTATCGAACCACATCGATAGGTCCGGTGCATTCACCGGATCGCCGGCGAATTTCGGCACCTGCAGTGGGACCACAGCCGACTGTGTGCTCGGCTGGGCGAGCGTGCTGGCGACGCCGGGCATGGGGATCGAGATGCTGAACGCCATCAGGAACTGAAGCGTCCAAGGCAGCACAAGGTAATAGACGAACATCAACCCGCCGATCAGCAGCCCGAGACTCAGCGGGATGTAGCGCGTGATGGTCTTGCGTTCCTGCGGGTAAAGACCCGACGCCACGAATAACCAGAATTGCCAAACGATCCACGGCGACGCCATGACGGCGGCGGAGATCATGCTGACCTGAATATAGACCATGAATCCGTCGCTGATGTTCGAGATGAACAGCATTGGGTTCACCTCGTTTTCCAGCAGCACGTCGATCATCGGCTTACAGAAGATCGAGAGCATGTCCTTGCCGAAATAGAGGCTTACGCCCATCGCCACCGCAAAACCGATTATCGCGAATATCAGCCGGCGGCGCAGTTCTTCGAGGTGCTCGCCGATGGTCATCTTGTAACTGTCGGGGTCGGCGGGCGTGTAATCGAGTGGCGCTATTGGCATGCGGGTGCGGATTGTAGGGGAAATATTGAACGGCGCGCAACCGTCAGACGGATTGCACAACCCCGCCGGAAGTGGTCCATGCGCTGCCGCCGATGTCGTTGAAGGCGCGAATGCGATAGAAATACGTGATGCCTGCGCGGAGACCGATGATCGTCGCCGATCGCACGTTGGCGGCCACATTCAGCCGGCGGAACACAGCGCTGCCGGCGAAGCTGCTCTGGGTTGAGACCTCGATACGAAATGCCGTTTCGTTAGTCGAGCGGTCTTTCCACTGCAGCAGGGTCATCGTGGAACCCTGGGGTGTCACGATCAGCGGATTGGGACGCGTCGGACGGGAAACGACCTCAGCAGTTGTTCTTTCCTGATCGGCGGCGAGAAACTCGTCAGTCGTCGTCGCGTAGTACGTCGTCGTGCCGGGGGCGAGATCGGCGGTGCCAGTGGTCATTTTGAACAGGCCGCGCCGGGGCGTAACGCGGGTTCCAATAAAGCTGTCGCTGCCGGTTTGCAGACCCGATTTCCCGTTGCTTTCGCGGTAAAACGTGACACCAAGGATCTCATCGCGATTCGGGTCCGACACCGTGGCCGTCAGCACGATCGACTCGCCGCGAAGAACGGAGTTGGACGACGTGGACAGTCGTGTGATCGACGGCGCTTTGTTCACGCGATGTCCGAAATCGACGGCGTCCTGATCTTCGTTCGTCGTCAGCGACACGCGCCGCGTGAAGACGCCGACGCCGGCATCAGACGGCTTCCAACGGCTCGCGGCCCGAGTCTTGGGGTTGAATGAGTCGGCAGCCGCGAGATTAACCGTATAGCCGAGGTCGGCGAACTGTTGGATCGTCACCAGGCTGATCGGCTCGATCACGCCGGCATCCTCGGTGAAGCCGGTCATCTGCTCGACCGTGAATGTGCTCTCTCGCCAGTGACTCAGGTCCGTCCCTTCGCCGCCATCGGATTCGACCGGAATGCCGGTGGCGTTCACGTTGAAGAGCGTCTTATACGCCGCGGTCGCGCGGGTGCCGGTGAATCGCGGGGATGATGTGCCGACGCCGCTGAGGAGGCCTTTGTCTTCCCAGATCGTGCCGAAGCCCAGCACGTGGGCCATCTCGTGCGTGATCGTCTCGATCAGTTTGCCGTCGTCAGCAAGATCATCAATATCGGCTTGATCGAATGTGATCAGCCCGCGTGACGGCAGAAACGTCGTCTGCCGCTTGGAGGTCGCATCTCCTTGCGCGAGTGTGCCGGACGGGCCGTCGATATCGAAGACCGAGACGTCGATCAGCACGTCGTCCACAAGTCCGGCATCGGTTTGCACGTCAGGAAGATCGCCGACGATGATCGCCTCCCATCGCCGCGCGGCCGTCTCGAAGGCGCGCGTCTGCGCCGCCGTGAGCGATGACAGATAACTGAGCCCGATATTGAAATGATGCTGCACCGCGCCCGTGTATCCCGGCGTCGTCTGCCCCTGCCCGCGCGGGGCGATGGCGGTCACGTCGTAGGTGCCGGCGGCGAGATTATTGATCGTGTATGAGCCATCGTTGCCCGTGGCGGCGCGGCGCTCGCCGGTGTCGAGCCGGCCGTTGCGATTGGCGTCGATGAACACCACCGCGTTTCCCTGCGGCGATTCGCTTTCATCCAGCGTGTGCGATTTGTCCGCATCATTCCAGACGATCCCGCTGACGCTGGCCAGCAGTTGACGGGATTCCAAGGTTTCTACGGCGTGTCGCGAGTGCATGTGCTCCGGGTTCCAAAAACAGCTTAGTCGACCCAGCGTGATCAGCCCAACCAAATCCACCAACCCCCTAATCCACCGGTCCTAATCAAGCCGCGTCGGCTCCACCAGATGAATCAACGCCTCATCGGCTGGGTATTGTGACAAGCTGCGCAGATTGGGCTGCATATCCTGCTCCCTGAAGCTCTGGCCGTACATCGTGTACAGCGATTGCACCATCGATTTCACCTCGTGCGCCGGCACGACGCGTTGTTCCTCGCGGCGCACGCGCCGCACGACCAGCGACAGCGGCACCGGGCGAGGCCCGCCGGAGGCGTCAATGTGCTCGGGGCTGCGAAAATCGGGCTGAAAATACTGGATTTCGTGAGGATCGATCTTCAGGAAACCAACCTTCTCATACGCCGCCAATCGGCGCTGGCATTCCAGAGACGCCGCGGTGGCGGGTTCCATTTCGGCAACCAGCGTGATCGGCCGCGGCAATTGCCCCGCTCGCAGCAGGCACTCCCGCGCGGTGCGGATCGGCAGCGCCCGCATCCAGCCGGTCAGCCCGGTGCCGCGATGCCGCGGCATCACCAGTAGGTGCGAAAGATGCACGGTGACGGCCTCTGCGGGCTCGGAGAGATCGACGATCGCCGTGTGGTCCCGCACCGCCGCCAATTCATTTTCGTGAAGCACGACCACCATCTCGTACAGCAGCGCATGGCACTTCACCGGCCGATTCGGTTCCCATGCTATCCGCTGCGCGATCACCGACCGCTGCTCCATCTCATTCTTCGATCCAAACTCGTCCCACAGCGCGCTGTATCCCAGCTCAAAACCCGGATGATCCGCCGACTCGATAAAACTGACCGTGAAACCCGTCCAGTCAAAATCCACCGACCGGAAATCCGCCGGCGCCAGATCGGCCGCGGTGATGCCGAGGGGGATGTGGGGAGTTGAAGACACAGTTAGAGTAATCCGGTGTCACGCATCAAATCTCGAATATGCGCCGATATGATTTGCAGGGCGCACCGGTACTCTTCGTGGAGTAGCGCATCTCATCACATTCCTGAATCGCCTGTTCTTCAGTCAAACCCATCTGCTTTGCGATCTGTTTGACCGGTTTAAATGTGGCGCGCCAATCGTCCGCTGCCGCCTGCCCTAACGCTTGCTCCAATTGAATCCGCTCTTCAGCGGTCAAACTGTTGATGGCGGCAAGAACAGATTTGATGCGATCGCTCATTGTGAACCTGATCCCGATTATATCATCTTCTTGATTAGGCAGGAGAAATGTTAACATGAGAGGCCATGCTCACCCCCCTTCAGGAAATGGATCGCCGTCATCATCTGCACCCGTTTACCGACCATAACGCGATGCATAAGTCAGGGACGCAAGTGGCTGTGCGCGGCGACGGGTGCTACCTGATTGACCAGGATAATCGCCGCCTGCTCGACGGGCTCGCCGGGCTTTGGTGCGTCAATGTTGGGTATTCACGCAAGGAAATCGTGGACGCGGTTACCGCGCAGATGACGCAGCTCCCCTATTACTGCAGCTTCTTCAATACCACCACCGAACCGGCAATCCGACTCGCGGCGAAGCTCGCGGAGCTGGCGCCGCAGCGGGTGAATCACAGCATTCTCTGCAACAGCGGCTCGGAGGCGAACGACACCGCTATCAAGCTCATCTGGGCGTATAACAAAATCCTTGATCGGCCGAACAAGCGCAAAATCCTGTCACGGACGTTCAGTTACCACGGCGTCACGGTCGCGACCACTTCGATGACCGGCCTGCCAAGCTGTTACCTGCCGTTTGATCTGCCGCTACCGGGCTTTATCCATGTGCCCGGTCCGTACACCTATGGCGCGAACAACGGCATGACCCACGATCAGTACGGCGACTGGTGCATCGCCGAGACCGAGCGGATCATCCAGCACGAAGGCGCGGAGACCGTGGCCGCGATGTTTGTCGAGCCGATCCAAGGCGCCGGCGGCGTGATCGTGCCGCCGGACGGGTATCTCACCAAGCTTCGGGCGCTGCTGCGAAAGTATGACATCCTGTTCGTTGCAGACGAGGTGATCAGCGCCTTCGGCCGGCTTGGGGCGTGGTTCGCCAGCGACATGTGGCAGCTCGATCCGGACATCATCACCCTCGCCAAAGGCATCACGTCCGGCTACCTGCCGCTGGGCGCGACGATGCTGAGTGACCAGATCGTGGAAACCCTCAACCGCGGCGGCTATCTCGCGCACGGCTACACGTACAGCAGTCATCCGACACCGTGCGCCGCTGCGCTGGCGAATCTCAAAATCATCGAGGATGAGCGACTCGTTGAGCGAACGCGCGACGATACCGGACCGTATTTCCAGAAAAAGCTGCGCTCGCTGATCGGCCATCCGGCGGTCGGCGAGGTGCGCGGGTATCAAATGATCGGCGCGATCGAGCTCTTACCCAAAGGCGGACGGTCGGAACTCGCCAAATCGCCCAATACGCTCGGCGTCAAAGCCGCGGGAATCGCGCGCGAGCACGGCGTAATCGTTCGCGGCATCCGCGATCTCATTGCGATGAGCCCGCCATTGATCGCAACGCATGAAGAAATCGACGAATTGTTTGTCGCGATTGCCAAGACACTTGATCAGATTTGACGCTGGAGCAGGTTCCAGACAAAGGTGGCACGGGCTTCCAGCCCGTGTTTGATTTCAACCAAAAAAACATGGGCTGGAAGCCCATGCCACGAATATTGTCTTGGATCGCATGTGATGTGCTTTAATTGTCCGGCACCGCGGCGGGCTCGATGATCGGCTCGGTAATCGGCTCCGTCGCAACGGCTTTAAGTTCCTCGACCAGCGCCTTTCGCTGCTCGGCGGAGAGCATTTCCAGCGTCATCGACAGTGTTCCATCGACGATCGTCACCGACTTCACGCGTGTCACGATCGGATTCTTCTTCCCCATCGGGTCGGCCATGAGAAATGTGTAAAGATTCGCCGGTGCGCCCGACAGGATCGTGGCCACGAGGTTGCTGTAATAGACGCTCTCGGTCTCCCGAGTCGCGGCACCATAGTCGTCGATCGCAATCTTATCGTGCATGCTCGGCGCGCCGGCCATGATATTGGAGCCAATGGCGTTTTTCTGTCCTTCGAGCGTCACCAGCGGCAGTGTCTGATCACCGATCTGGATCGAATCAAGCACCATTTCGGCATAACCATGCGCGCCGCTGCGCGGCTGCAGCACGATGCTCAGCACCTTGCCGTACTCAGTCGATTCGCCGGCGATGGTGATCTGTCCGTCCGCTAAACGAATGCGGAGATTGGTCAGGTGCTGCGCGAGTCGCTCCGTGATGCCGGCCGCCTCACTCCATTTGGCGATTAATGCGTTGATCTGGTCGGCGGTGAGTTCGGTGGTGAACTGCTTGAGCTCCGGCGGGGTGGTGTCCCTTTTAACGGCGCTGCTGCGGGCGACCCAATTCTGCATCGGGATGATCCGCTGCTTCTCGGCGGCGTCCGCGCCGGCGGTATCCACCTGCTTGGCCTGGGCGTACCACGCCGGGACGCGGTTCGCACGTCGGTAGACGACCCACGCCACACTCGCCACGAGCGTGATCAGAACGAGCAACGTGATTGAGATCCGTTTCAGCCAGCGTTTCACACCTGTGAGTGTAGCTGCGGTCCGGAATACTGTCGCGGCAACGCCGTCTGGGATGCGTTAAACCACACGATCCGCACAAATGGCGCAGCGAATGATGAACAAGCTGTCACGAATGACGCGTTTTGCGCCCCGAGCGCGATCAAGCCGCTAAACTCGTCCGCCGGTGTGCGAGAGCAGCATTCTTGCACGATTGGTGCACCAAGAGAGTCGGATTTGAATAGTTGATGATGGGTCCAAAGTTTACGCTCAATCCCGCCACCCATTCCCTGGAGCACGTGCTCGCCAGCGACCCGGCCGTCGTGCGCGGCTTTGCCCACGGCGTTTACGAGGCGCTGGCCACCAGCCCACTGTCACTCCACGCGCGCGATCGGCTTTTAAAACGGGCCGTCCGACTCGGCATCAAGCGTTTCGACGCGAACCTGATCATCGCCGCTATGGAACAACGCCGCCGCGAACGGCCGATGATGCGAATGACGACCGATCACGACCACCCAACTCCTGCCCGCCAACACAGCCCCGCCCGGTGGCTCCCATGGGCGACGGCGGTGTGCGTGCAGGCCACGATATCCGTCGGGGCGTGGTGGTTATTATTCGCATGATGCGATGGATGATTGTTTAGCGCCGCAGCTTGCTGCGGGCTCCGCGACGCCCGACATGTGCGGGGAATGAGTGTCGCCGGATTTTCTGGTATTGAACCCCTGCTATTTCACCCGTCGCGCGATAACGATCGTCTGGTCGTCCTTGATGTCCTGCCCGCCGGACCAGGCGTAGACCGTGTCGCGCAGGTGGGTGATTTTCTGATTCGATGTCGCGCCGCACTGCGTTCCCAACGCCGCGTGGATGCGCTCGATGCCGATGATCTCGCCATTCTGCGACGGCGCTTCGAAGATGCCGTCGGAGAGCAAAACGAGCTGGCCGCCGACTTGGAGATGAAGCGGATCGATTGACTGGACGCTCGGTTCCGGATCAATCACCAGCGGCAAGCCGGTGCCGATCAGTTCGTGAAGTGGCTCGCCTTCGGCGGGCGAAAACAGGAGCGGGCCGTGACCAGCGGAGGCGAGATCAATCGTTCCGTCCTGATCGAGGTACGCCAGCGCCGCGGTGACGAACCGCTGCGGCGACAGATCCTGCGCGAGCCGGGCGTTAACCCGATTGAGCACATCCGCCGGCCGTAGCGACGGCTCGGCCAATGCGCGCACGAGCGAGCGGACCTGGGCGACAACCATCGCCGGCGCCATGCCGTGCCCCGCTGCGTCGGCGACGAGCATCGCGAGCCGGCCGTCATCGAGCGTCCAGAGATCGTAGCAGTCGCCGCCGGTGATCGACGCCGGCACGCTCCACCCGGCGACATCGATCGCGTCCGATTGCGGCACTTCCTTGGGCAGCAATTCCATCTGCACCGCGGCCGCCAACTCCATCTCTTTGCGCATCTGTGCCGCCGCGACCACCTGCACGTGCAGGCCATGGCGCTGCACGGCGACGCCGGCTTGTGATGCGACCAGTTCAAGGAGTTCCAGATGCGTCTGCGAAAAACAGTCGTGGCAGTTCAGCGCCTGAATCACCCCGACCGGCCGCTCTTCAAGATCGAGCATCGGCACGGTGAGAATGTCGCGGGTGCGGAAACCGGTGACGGCGTCTGTCTCGTGATTGAAGCGCAGGTCGGCATAGGCATCGGGCGTGAGCAGCGATTGGCCGGTTTCAAACACATGGCCGGCCAGACCCTTGCCGCGCGGGAGGCGGATCGTCGGTGAGCCGATGGCGACCTGCGTCCATAACTCGTTGGTGGCCGGATCGAAGAAAAAGACGCTCGCCCGCGCGCAACCGACCAGCTTGCAGGTGATCTCCGCGAGTTGCGGAAAGAGCGATTCCAGATCGATTGTGACCGCGAGTTTCCGAGAGAGATCGAGCAACTGGTGAAGCTGCTCGGTGGTGACGGCCGGGGTCATGCGACGCATTCTGGCCGAAGCAAGCGGGCAATGAAACAGATAGGCGCAACCGAAAGCCCTCTCCGATATGGATCGGAGAGGGCCTGGACCGATGAGGTCTTGTTTTGTCGAAAGTTTGCAGACTACGGAATGACGATCTGCTGGCCGACCTTGAGCTTGCTCGGCGTGACGCCGGGGTTCGCCGAGGCGATCTTCTGCCAGTCGCGGCCGGTGCCGTAGTTGGTCTTGGCGATGGAGAAGAGCGTGTCACCCTTCTTCACGGTGTAGCTCTTGGAGGCGGCCGCCCCGCTGTTCAGCGAGGCTGTGCCCGCAGTCGGGGCCGGGGAGTACATGATCGGCTGGGTATCGACGATTGGTTGGGCAGCCACCGGTTTTGCCGGGGGGATCGGGGCAGACGCGCTGACATCCAGGGCGCCGGGACGTGAGGTCGTTCCTTTGCCAAAGCTGCTGCAGCCGACGATAAGACCGAGAATGACGACGAATGTGAGGGCAACAATGCGATTCATGATCGACTCCTTGCGATAGCGGGCGGCACGACGTCCATGTCATGCGACGTAGAAATTATCGGACGCCCCACGCCGGCTCCTTTAATCAAAGCCGGCAAAATCCGGCAATCCCCCGCCAAGCCGATTTGCCGTAGACTCGGCGCGCCCCAAAACCATGGCGTATGTGTCCCTGATCATCGTCCTCCTCGTCGTCGCGGCGGCCGCCGGTGCGGTGGTGCTGGGGATGATGGCGCTGCACCTGCTCAAGCCGCCGCGGATGACCGACGGACGGGCGATGTACATCCTGAAGCGGCTGGACCCCAGCGACCTGGGGCTGAGGTTTGAACCCGTTGATTTTCAGGTGCGGGACGAGGCCGATGGCGGCACGATCCGCATCGCCGCCTGGTGGATCGCCGCTGACGTGGCAGCGGCACGCACGGTGCTCATCCTGCACGGGTACAGCGACGCAAAGGTCGGCGGGATCGCGTGGGCGCCGGTTTGGCATTCCCTGGGCTGGAACGTCCTGGCGATCGATCTGCGGGCGCATGGCGAGAGCGGTGGAAAGTACAGCACCGGCGGATTCTTCGAGCGGGATGACGTGGAACATGTGATCGATCAACTGCGCCTCGCCCGTCCACAGGCAACGCGAGATTTGGCGATCTTTGGCGTGAGCCTCGGCGCCACAATCGCGGCGGCAATCGCGACTCGGCGGGACGATCTTTTGGCCGTCATTCTTGAATCGCCGTACTCCGACTTCCGCATCGCCATCGCAGCACACGGACGCCGCCTCGCCATGCCGCTGGAGTTGGCTTATGGGCTGGCGATGCGACTGGCCCAGCGAATGAGCGGAGCGCGGTATGACCAGGTTCGGCCGGTGGAGTTGATCGGGCAGATACGCTGCCCCGTCCTGATGATCCACAGCGGCCGCGATACGTTTGTATCCGCCGCGGAGATCGATGCCCTGGCGGCTGTCCTCGCGGGTCGCAAGCAACCGGGACTATCCCGGCACGTCATCATCGCAGAAGCCGAGCACACGCTCGGCCTGCATGTGGACCCGGTTGCGTATCGCGAGATGATCCGGTCATTTATTTCCGAGATCGGCGACCCACCGATGCCGCCGGCGGCTGAATCGGCGCTATCATGAGGGACGACAATGGACCGATGGCTCGATCACATGGTCACGCTCGATCCCGCCGCGCCGATGGACGCGGCGCTGCGGCAATTGCCGCCGCGATGGGCGGTCTACCTCACCGCCGACGAGCACGGGACGCCGGTGCAGTTGCTCGCGGTCAAGAACCTGCGTGCGAGCATCAAACGGCGCCTCGGCGAATCCGCCGAAGGCGCGGGACGACGGGTCGACTATCGTGCCATCGTCCGCCAGATCCATTGGAAGCGCGTGGACAGCGCCTTCGAATCTGATCTGACTTATCTCGATACGGCCCGCATCGCGTTCCCCGCGAACTACCGGCAGATCGTCAGCGCCCGCCGCGCGTGGTTCATGGAGATCAACCCTGACGCCCCCTTCCCGCGCTGGATGCGAACCGACGAACCATCCGGGAAATGTCCGACGTTTGGGCCGATGCTAGAGAAATCCCACGCCGGCAAGCTCGTGGAGACGATCGAAGACTTGTTCGATCTGTGCCGCTACCACAACGTGCTCGTGCAATCGCCGGGCGGAAGTGCGTGCGCGTATAAGGATATGGGCAAGTGCCCCGCGCCGTGTGACGGCAGCGTATCGATGCAGCAGTATCGCTCGCTGATCGACTGGAGCATCCACACGCTGGCGGACCCTGAGCAGGAGATCGCCGAGCAGACCGACCGCATGCAGTCGGCCGCTGGTGATTTGCGATTCGAGCTGGCGCAGAAGATCCGGCAGTTCGCCGAAGGGCTGGATTCGCTGCGCAAGAACGAGTGGCGTCACGTTCGCCCACTGGCGGATTTCAGGTACCTCAGCGTCCAACCCGGCCCGGGAAAAGGATTGGCCAGGCTGTTTGCGATCACGCCGCAGGAGGTCCGGTGCATCGCCTGTCTGCGCGGAGAAGAGCGGGAATTGATCCTGCATTGCGATGACGCGCAGGCATTAATGCAGGCGCGTCCAGCGATCGCGCTGGACCCAGTGAGCCTCGACGCGCTGGGGATCGTCGCTCGCCATCTTCTGAGCCCCAAATCCACGGGCGTCTTTCTGCACGGCAATGACCTTAGCGACCGCGCGATCGTGCAGGCGTATAGACAGATCGCCAGGCAGGCGACGCCGCTTGTGGAAACGGATGACGAAGGCGTTGTGGCGGAGTTATCCGCGTAAGCGAGCGCTTCGGCGATACCAGGCGCGGCCGTTCGATCGCCAAGGCTGGGATCGAATTCATCGGACTTCGGTTACACTCGCCGCCCATGCAACGCATCAACGCCCGATGGCTCGCACTGCTGGCGATTACGCTGATCGCACTATATCTGTGCTGGCTGATCGTCTCGCCGTTCATTCAGGTGATCCTCTGGGCGGTGGTGCTGGCGATCATCGCGTTTCCGTATCACGTGCGGCTGCAAAATCGCGGCGTCAACCCAACTATCGCCGCGATGCTCAGCACCGCCGGCGTGGTGCTCGTGGTGCTGCTGCCGGTGATGCTGATCCTGATCGCGATGGCGGCGCAGATACCGACACAGGCGGAGATGCAGGAAGGGATCGCCAAAATGCGCTCCCTGCTGGATGACGACGGCGCGATCTACAAAAGGATCGACCCGTATTTCGATCTCGATTGGCTGCAGGATACCGTTGTCGTGAAACAGCGCCTCAGCCCGATCGCGGGAATGATGGCGCAGCAATCTCTGAGCATCGTTGGAAACATCGCTTCGACAGCCATCAGCATATTATTCGCGCTCTTTACGCTGTTCTATTTTCTGCGCGACAGCAAGACGATTGGTGACGCCGTCGCCGGCGCGCTGCCGCTGGAGGAATCGCAAAGCCGCGCGGTGTTCGCCAAATGCAAGTCGATCATCCAGGCGAGCGTGCAAGGCGTGATCCTGATCGCCGCAATCCAAGGCGTGCTGGCGGGCCTGGCGTTCTGGATACTCGGCGTGCCGTCGCCGATTTTCCTCGCTGTTCTGCTGTTCATCCTGTCGATGGTGCCCGCCGTCGGATCGGCGCTGGTCTGGGTGCCGGCGGTGCTTTACCTGCTCGCGACCGGGCATTGGGTGAAAGCCATCGAGCTCACAGTATGGTGCGGCGGCGTTGTCGGAATGGTCGACAATCTGCTGCGCCCGCGGCTCGTCGGCAAAAAGACCGGCATGCACGATCTGGTGATCTTCTTCAGCGTGCTTGGCGGTCTGCAGGTGTTCGGGATTCTGGGGCTGTTCGTCGGGCCGGTGGTGGTGGCGGTGGCGCTGTCGATCGTCGAGGTGTTCAAGGAGGCCAGTCACAATTGGCAAGCGTCGCCGCAGAAGGTGGTCGTCGATCCGGGCAAGCTGGCGCCGGCCGTAGTCATACCGGCCGCCGGGCATCCGATGGAGGTTGACTTGCCGCACACCGATTAGGCGACCTGCTATGACTACGCTGTGACTAGGCGACTTTCTGAACGGGGATCTGCGTGAACGGCTGGACCGGCGCTTCGGGGACGTTCTCGAGTTTCAGCGTTCGCGCTTCGACCTTCTTGTAGCCAAGCTGCGTGATCACTTCCAGCACTTCGGTCCAGGTCGGGAATAGCTTTTTGTTGACCTTCTTATACGTCTCGATCGCCATCACGAACTCGAACTGCTCGGCGGTCATCTCGCCTTCTTCGGCGCTGCGGCGATCTTCCTCACGGCGGATCCCCGCGCCCCGGCGGCGCTCAAGCCCGGTGCGACGCCCTTCGGCGCGGCTCCCGACGCGACGATCAGGCCCGGCGTAGCCCGCGTCGGCGGCGCTTTTCTGGCGGCGATCCAGCCCGGCGCGTCGGTCGACGACGTCCCGCGGATTCTCGGCTGAGTCTGTTGCGCCGGGCATTTGCGGAACGGTCGCGGCCTCAAAGGTCTTGGGCTCTTGCGGCATCAGATCAACGGGCTTCGGGTCCATAACAGCACCTCTCCGTTAAGCATCGGAGAATGGGCGACAGGACTTGATCTAACATTCTGACGAAGCGTGAGTTACCGGACCCAATCGCCGACTCCGAGGTAAAGTCAGCCTAATTGGTGATGATATCGCCGTTGGTCTCACCAAGGATCGTACGCGTGCCGATCGTCTTGGCCCGGATGGTCGCACCTTCCTGCACGTCGCCGCCGACGTAGAGGGTGTTGATGTTGCGTGGGGTGCGAATCAACGCACCGGAAACCACGTCTCCGCGAACACGTAGATTCGTGATGTTATTGACCGTCTCAATGATCGCGCTCACATGCCCGGCATCGATCGAGTTGAATGATAATACGCTCTTCACCGCGCCGCCAAGGAGGCGACGCACATAGAGCGACTGGATCTGGCCGTCCGGTCCCTTGGCGGTGATGCTGCTGGTGCCGCGGATTGTTCCGCCGACTGTGATGCTCTTGATCAGGCCCGATACGCTGACGTTGGTGTACTCCAGATTCCCGCCGACAGTAAGCCCGTCGAGACGGCCTGTCGTAACCTGCAGACCTTGGATGGAATGACCGACCTCAATGGTGCCGATGCGATTCGCGAACGCAAGGCGGCTCGGGTAAGTGGTGCTGGTGGTCGGAAACTGACTGATCGGATTGGCGCGGATGACGTAAGCCTTGATCGATCGCAGGGAATCCGAACCGGTCGCAACCATATTCTCGATTATGCCCGCGTTGGTTACTCCCGAAATCCTCGGCCGAGCCTTAGTGGTTCCGAGCGCGACGTGCAGGTCATTGGAAATTCCCAGCGCTCGTCCGCTGAAGGAATCGAACTGCCTGCCCCGCTCGGATTGGCGCACACTCGCGCTGTAGCTAAGCACGCTGAGGCGCTGTCCCTGGCCGCGCGCCTCGATGACATTGATGGAGCTTCCGGCACCGATCGAGGTATCACGAATCCCCAATCCGTCGGTCGTCACCGACCCGTTGGCGTTGTTAACCGCCGCCGTGCCAATGGCCGAGCCGATGATTCCGAAACCGCCGCGTACGTCAATCGTCTTGAAATCTGCAGCCCTGAACTCCGTGCCGATGATTCCACCGTTACCGTTGAGCCGGACGGTTCCGAGGCTGTAATCCGGCTGTTGGAGCAGGGGATTTGCTCCTGGTGTTCCGGCGTTAAGGGCTTCGGAGTCCCCATCCGGAAGTGTCACACCCCGAACTAAAAACGACATCTGATCGGTTGTAGTAACCACTCGAATGCGCGCGCCGATGAGCGAGCCATTGGTAATGTCGATGGTGCGAATGCGCGTAGTCGATCCGATGAGGCCATGGATATCTGCATTATTGGCGATGACCTGCGTGACCTCGTTCGTACCGATGATCGCGCTATCGACAGTCTGACCGGTCCCCGATGGTCCGAGGCCTTCGCCGACACTCACGCGGACGATGTTGGGCGCAAAGATTACCCCCTGGACACCTTCGGAAACATTCTTTTTGTTGCGGGCGTCCGAGTTGGCGATCACGCTGCCGATCGCGCCGCCGGCGACGACCATCCCAACCGCCTCACGGGATGCCACTTGAATGATGTTCCCGCTCTCGGCCACTATGCCGAACGAGAATGCATCCAGCGGGAATCCGCCAAAAACCCGGTTGGTGCGGACCAGAATCGGGCTGGGCGTCGAGCTCTTAATGAAGCCGACGGATTGCGCGTTGATATACCCGATTCCGCCGCCGGTGACCGTTGTGGACGCAATTTCGCCGTCCGTGAAATTATCAATATTGGAGATGTTGGATCCCCCGGTGATGCTCATCACGTTGATCGGCAGACGGCCGGCAAACGTGAACTTCAGCGGCACAGCGGCGACCGTTGAGGGGATCGTGCCGGTGACGGGGGTAAATCCGATCTGGTTGGTCGCCGCGTTGAATGTAATCCCGGTAGATCCGAGCCCAAGCGAGGTGTTGACGACGCCAATGTCAAAACTGCCGCTGCCACCCAAGCCGATTACGTCCACGCCGTTCGTGGTGTTCAGGTTCGTGACGACGACTCCGCCGGAGTCGCGCACGCCGTACAGCGTCAAATTGAGCGTCCCGGGAAGCGGAAGGCCGGGCACCCCGTTAACCAGCGTCCTGAATGGCGTGGGGCGGATCAGCGCCCGTGCGCCCGAATCATCAGTGATGGTAAAAGTTTCGCCGGGATCGCCGTTGATTGTCGTCTGCAAGGCGGTGCCAAAGAACAGGTCGCGGAATATCGTGCCACCAACACGAATGTATTTAACGTTGCCGCCCAGCCCGGTCCGCAATGCAGGCCCGCGGAATACCTCGTCGCCAAAGTTGCCGGTGACATCAATCAGGTCGATGCGACCGTCTTCCCCGTGATCGTCCGAATTTACGTAAAAGTGACTTGGTCCGAACGCAGTGTTCCCAGCGATCGATCCGGCCACGATTGTTCCGATGGCGCGGTTGGCGATGAGGTGCCCGAGGAGATTCCCTCCGGCATCGACTCGCTCATAATCAAATCCCACCGAGAACGACGGCACGACCTCATCATCTAAATTAATCGCCGACGGGTTCACGGCCAGCAGGCCGGTGGTCGAGCGCAGGTGTCCGACCGATCCGCGCGGAACAACCAGGTCCGGCGCAGCCGGGGCCGTGACGACCTCGCTGCCGATATTTTGTCCCTGAACGACGCGCAGGTTGCCGCGTTCCACATTGATCGGCGCCAGGCGAGCGGCCATCAGTGTCTGGGCTGAAACCAAGCATCCTATATCGCCAGTTCTGACCTTAATGCCCAGCCCTGGAACTTGAACTGGTATGAGCTGGCCGTCGGTCGCACTTTGTCCAAAGATGACATTATTAGCGACCTGAATTCCGCCCAATGAAACGTTTCCGTAATTCTGCACGATGAGCGAATAAGTCGCGAGAGTCGCTGGACCCGCCGCGCCATCAAAAGCCACGTCGAGATTTCGGACCACCGCGAGGCGGTAAATACCCGGGGTTTTTGCGGTAAAGAGAAATGCCTCGTTCTGTCCCGCGCCGCGAAGATCGGGGGCGTCAGTCGCCACAAGCCGACCGAACGGATCAAAAACACCGACCCGAAGCACCGGCAGCAACCCACTGAGCTGGATCGCGACTGTCTGCCCGCCCATGAGCGGGAGCGAATAATTATCGATCGTGTCCGCGACCGCGCCCTGGGTGTTGATCTCGCCGGTGAACTCCAGCGATCCGGCCGCGCCGGTGAGGGCGCTGGTGTAAGACGATCCAAAATCGCCGATCGTGTCATTTGAAAGCGATACGTTCGTCAATCGGCCGCCGCGCGGGAAAAGGGCGCTGGCGAAGAAGGTGTTGACGTCTTGTTCGGCGGCCAACGCGGTTTCATGCACCTCCGCATACGGCGTGGTGATCGACGTCGCCGCGCTGGCGGCGTTGGCGACTTCCACCGATGCCAACATATGTCCCGCGACGCGGACATTGCCGAGCTTGCCGCCGACGTACACATCCGCACCGGTGCGATAAAGGCTCTTGAACGTGACGTTGGGGAGTGCCGGATCAACCGCATTGGTGCCAATTGAACCGTCCACAAGCAGATTGCGGAGATCACCGCCGACGAAGAAGTTGCGAGGGAGCGTGCCGATGCCGATGCCAACCAATCCGCCGGCATTGCCGGTGAGCACGTTGCCGGCGTAGAAAGTATCAAGACTACCGGCGATAAACACGCGGCCGGTGACTGTTCCACCAATGAGAATGCGGTCGACCGAAACGCCATTGGCGGTCTCGATGCCGGCGACGATGGTCCGGGTCGCCGGGCGGACGCCGTAGACGCGGTTATTCCGCTGCGAGATGACCGGCTGGTCATTCGGCGTCTGGTTGTTCCCAACAGCATTCAGCCGCGCGCCGATATAGACGCTGCCGCCGCCGCCGGGTGTGACCGTGATGAATCGGCCGTTCTGGGCGTTGATTACCTTGATGCCGCCGGCATTGGTTGCGTACGGGAATGCGGTGGTTTCGCCGTTATCGTTGATCTCGATGCGCGAGATCATGATGCGCACATCGGGCGTGGATTCGGTGATATAGATGTTAAACAGGTCTGCGCCCGGCGGCGGATTGGCATTGCCGGTCGGCGCCGGGATGAGGTCGCGGATGAGGACGGTATTGTTGATGTAAAGGCGCTGGTCGGCATTGCCGGTGACGCGCGCCGCGAGAAATTCCCCGACGAAATGCGTGCCGGTGACCTGAATACGGATGCGATCCCCGGCGGCGTCGGCGTAGTCGAAGAACGCGGGCTGATTCGTGTCCGCAAAGAGCGTGGTCAGCAAACGGCGATCTTCAAGGGGCTCGACACAACTGGAAACGGCACGGTGAATGGAAACGGCACGGCGAAGCTTCGCCGCGATTTGCGGGATACGGCCACGAAGCATGGTGTGCTTCTCCTCAGCCTGGGGTGCAACTCTGGTCGTGATACAACGGCTTAGCAGGCCCCTGGGAGCCTGATACGAAACGCTAACTTAAAGGACGCCGCGACCAAGTGACGATTTCCCGTATTCCCTCTGCATCAGCCGGGTTGCCGTCCGGCTGGCAATATTACACGAGAATCGCTTACAAAGACGAAGCAGTCCACAATCCTTCTACATCAGCAGAGGCAAGTCTGTCAACGACTTAGCACTCCGGCGACAGCCCGATACCCCATCCCGGTCACGCCTCGCTGTGTCACCCCGCGGCCAGCAGCAGGACCACGATCTGGGCCGCCAGCACGCGCAGCAGCATTACCAAGGGATAGACCGTCGCGTACGAGACCGTAGGGGCGTCCGATCCCGTTACGCCCTGTGCGAACGCCAACGCCGGCGGATCGGTCATGCTGCCGGCGAGCAGGCCGACCAGGGTGATGTAGTTCATATGGAATATCGCCCGGGCGATTATCCCCACCGCCATCACCGGGACGATCGTGATCGCGGCGCCCACCAGCACCCATTGCAACCCGTGCGCCTGGAAGGTGGATATGAAGCTCTCGCCCGACAAAAGCCCCACGCACGCCAGAAACAGCACTATTCCCAACTCCCGCAGCATCATGTTGGCGCTGTTGGGCATGTACCAGATCAGCGGCCCGATCCGGTTAACTCGGCTAAGCACGATCGCCACCACCAGCGGCCCGCCGGCCAACCCGAGCTTCAGCGGCATGGGCAGCCCGGGAATGGCGATCGGGATGCTGCCGAAGATTACGCCGATGGCGATCCCCAGCAGAATCGGGATCAACAGCGGCCGATCCAGCGCCTTGGGGCTGTCTCCAAGTTCGGCGATCACCGCCGGCATCGAGGCGCTCTCGCCGACCACGACCACGCGATCGCCAAACTGCAGGCGCGTCAGCGCCGTCACCGGCAGTTCAAAGCCGCTGCGGATCACGCGCGTCATCTGGACGCCGTATTTTTCCCGCAATCCCAGCTCACTGATATTTTTCCCCACCGACGGCGCCCGTGAAACCAGCACCCGGCGGACCGTGATGTCGCTGCCGATCGCGCGGGCATCGATCGCGGTTCGGCGGCCAACGATCATCTCCAGATCCTCCAGCCCCTTCGTCGGACCGACGGCCGTCACCACGTCCCCCAGTTGCAGGACCTGATCCGGGCCGGCCACCTGAACCTGCCTATCGCGCAAGAGCCGGGTAATGACCACCCCGCTGTCGCCGAGTGTGGGGATCATGCGGATGGCTTTGCCAACCAATGCCGCGTTCAGCAGTTCGAGGTTTAGTACATCCAGCGTCGGATTTGTGCCCCCGGCCGCGAGTTCACGATGCTCTCTGGCGATGTCGATACGGAAGGCGATCCGAATGACGATCATCGTTAACAAAACGCCCAGAATGCCGATCGGATACGCGATGGCATACGCCGAGCCGATCACACCGCCGGCCCGCGGATTAGCCGCCGCGGTGTGGGGTTCGGCGGATGCGGCGGGCGAAGCGGCGGGCGGTGTGGTGGATGAGGTTGTCGGCGACTGTGTGGATGTTTGGGAGGATGTCTGGATTGTTCGCTGTGTCGTTGCCGCACGCCTGGCCTCGACGTCCGCGAACGCCGCGGTGCCGGCTGCCATCGACGGGGTGTTGGTCGTCGCGCCACTCATCAACCCTACCGCCGCGCGCAGACCCGCTTCATCCGCTCCCAGGAAATATCGCCACTGCGCCACACTGAGCCCCACCCCCAGCAGCACGATCGCCGCCGCCGCGACGTTCAGCGGCAGGCCCGTCTTGCGCAACGACGCGAAGAAGCCCGGGCCGACCTGGATGCCGATCGTGAAGACGAACAGAATCAGTCCGAATTCCCGCAGAAAATGCAGTACATCATGGTTGACGCTCATGCCGAAATGCGCGAACGCCAGCCCGGCAAACAGCACCCCGGCGATGCCGACGCTGACGCCTTTGAACCGGATATGCCCCAGCGCCAGCCCCGCCACCGAGACAAGCATGATCGCCAGCAGGGAATGCGCTACGGATTCACGGTTGGTCAGGAGGTCAAAAAACCAGGGCATAACAATCATCCGATCTCGAACACAGGTCGTCCGGAATCATGATCAAGATTCAACGGAGGAAAACAAGACTAATTTGTCCTTTTATTGTCAGGACTTTTGTCACGCTCCTGTTTCTCACCGGTTTGCTGATGATTAATTGCCCCTGATATTCACCCGCATGACGCGCTTGGTGACGTTTACTGAATTCGACGAAACTGCTCCAGCGTCAGTCCCTGCGCCGCCTTCACCGCGGCGCGGATCACCGGATCGGTCTCGGTCTTTTCCAACTCCGCAAGCCGCTCGGCCGCGCGCGTGTGGTTCGCGACCCGCGCATCGGCGCCGCCAACGTTGTACTTAAATCGGCCGAGCTTGAGGATCGATTCCACGCGCCACATCCGCTCCTGCTGCGCCGGCGTGGAGAACAGGAAAATATCCCCGGCATGGCGGGCGATCACGCGCTGGTCTACCGAGTAGATGATCGTCCACACCGCGCGGATGCGGTCAAAGCTCTCCCCGAGCTTCGCGTCAAACGCCGCCAGTTCCGCTTGGCGCGCGGCGTTCTTCTCGGTCTTGGCGATCTCCATCAGCATCCGCACGGCCGCGCGCATGAAGCCGATCCCCTTCTCGGCCTCGGCGTAGCTGACGCGCTCGTCAAACAGCTTCGCCCCCAGTGCGAACTCGGCCGCGAAATATTGCTTGGCCTCGCTATTGGCCATGTTCCCGTAATAAATCAGCCCCAACTGCTCGACCACAGTCCCGACTTTCTCAATGGCCGCGAGATCCGGGCTGATCGCGCTATCGAAGTACCCGATGTTCTGCTCCGCCGCCGCCGCCAGCAGCGTCGCTTTCGCCAGCGGAGTTGCCGCCAGCACCGCTTTGACACCGTCCAATTGCGTCGCAGGCGCTTCATTGCCGTCCACACGCGCATTGTCGTAAAGATAGGCGTTCACCTTCAGATCGGCGATCGCCTTTCGATAAAGATCGCCGGCATCGCCGGGCGAGGTCATCTGCACGACCGTATTCGTCGGCATGTCCGCCGACAGCGGCAACAGCGCCGCGGGATTGGTTCCGAACGCTGTCGGCGCCGAAGCCTGACCGGCGGCGTGGAGCTGCCATAGTCCCACGCTCATCAGTACGCACAGCGCCAAAGCGATCATCCAGCCGTAGAGATTGCCCCACATCGATCACCTCCGAACTGTTCTTAATGCTGCCCACACAATGTCCACTAAAATCTCCCGATAACGTTCTTGGGAACGCTTTTTGGCGAGCCCTCAGGAGGATGCCAGCGATGACTATTCTCACCGAGTTGCGCGATGTCGCAATCATTCTGCATGTCGCCGGCGGCATCGACACGCTATCGACCGAGTTGCTGGAACGCGCCGCCGACGGCGTCATCGTGCGCAAACCCGGTGCTGCGATCGTCGATCTGAGCGAACTGCTATATATCAACAGCTTGGCGATCGGGGTCCTGACGCGACTCGCCACCACCGTGCGGCGCAGCGGGCGGATCGCGATCGTTATTCCGCCGGGCGACGTCCGCGACGTCTTTGTCCGCAGCCGCGTCATCGATCTTTTCGAACAGTTCGACGATGTCGATGCAGCCGTCGCTGCCACGGCCGCTCCGGTCATTTAGCGGTCGCATCCGGCCAATCCTCGGCGTCGCGCAGGGCTTCGATCTGCTTGATATTATATTGCTTGCCCTTGTTCATCCCCGGGCACCGCTCGGCGGCGTGATCCCAGCTTTTCGGCGTCGACAGCAGCCCGTCCCAGAACGGCCAGGTCCGGCACTGCAGCGGCCGCACCTCATACGCAGTACACACGCGACGGCTCTTGATCCGGCCGTTCTCCTTGATGTTGATCACTTCCAGGAAAACACAGTCGTATTCGCCGCGCAGGTTCTTGCCTTCTTTCAGACTGATCTTGTTGCCGATCACGCGACAATATTTTTTGATAAACGCGTCCCGCTCGATCTTGAGATACGCCGCGAATCGCTCGATCTCAATCTTGCTGATCCACACATACCCCGGCCCACCCGTGCAGCAGTTCCCACACTGCGTACACGTGAACGAAAGCCCGTCCGCGTACCAGGGCTTCTTCGCGTTCGTATCCTCAACAACAGTCAGCTTCATCGCGCCAAGTGTACCGCCGAGTCCGCGTGGCATCTAATGGGCCACTGATTACGCAGATTGCGCGGATGACACAGATAAGAAACAAATTCTTTATCTGCGCTCATCTGCGCAATCCGCGAAATCCGCGGCCTATTTCGCGCTGAGATTTTTTAAGTCATCGTTGATCAGGGAAAGGGGATCGGGGAATGGGGACAAGGGCTTGGGGCTTGGGGCTTGGTGGTTTGGCTTCGTTCGTTCGAATTGTTTCCACCAAACCCCTGACCCCAATCCCCAGTCCTCCCATCTGGCTTCGTTCGTTCCGTCCCCTCTCCTCCCGGGAGAGGGCTAGAGTGAGGGGGCTGGCTATCTTGCAAGCCGCCCGGTGGGTTTGTTTGTTCGGGATGGTGATTGGGGACAGGGGCTTGAGGACTGGTGATTTGGCTTCGTTCGTTCAGATCGTCTTCCCCCGACCCCTGACCCCGGTCCCCAAGCCCCTCCCCTTCTTTCTTCACCTTCCTCAGTTCATTCAGCGCACGGTAAAACGCGCGTTCCTGTCGCATCTGATAGATTTGCAATCGATTGAGCATCGAGTTATGACTCCCGATGTCGTGCCCCAGCGCCCCGGCGGCGTCGAGCTTCTTGCCGAAGCGGGTCATGTTCTGCTCGATCGCCTTGGCTTCAGCGCCGGCCAATCGCGACATCCGCCAGGCGGAGTGCGCCAACTGCGTCACCAAAACCGTCTCGACCACCGTCTGCGGATCGTGCTCGATGAACAACTGATCCCGAATTAGTTCGAAGTCGGATAAGTCTTCCCCCGGCGCGACGATCGCGGCCGCGCACAGGCCATGCCGGATCGCGTTCATCGCCGAGCGGGCTTTTCCTTCGACAGACCGCGGCCCGGTCGATTTCAGCGCGTTCTGACGATTGGCCTGTAGCTTGGCATCGGAAATGGTTGGCTTGGACGATGGGAAGGATGCATCGGAGATCATGGGAACCTCGGGGTATGGGGACGGGGGACAGGGGCTTGGGGACAGGGGCGACTCGGGGCCGCTGTAATGACAATGAATCTACCCTTACATTACACTAACATCTATTGGATTGTCAAGGGGAAAATAGACCGCGCTTGGTGTCGCACTCCATTGCAGTCATTATTGAACGCCAAGACGCCAAGACGCGGAGGATGCGGAGAAGAACAGAAAGAATTTTTGTATGAATTCCTTGGCGCTCTTGGCGT
>JACMML010000054.1 GCA_014379105.1 Phycisphaerae bacterium | reverse complement strand
AGCCGTGTATCCACCGCCGCCCCATCGGTCGATAAGGCGCTCACGATGCATCAATCCGGTCTTGATCCCGCTGATGAAGGGAAGAATGCCGTCCGTGCTGTAGGAGAAATCGAGCCTGACGATCTCCTCTGAGCTTTCGGCGAGAAAGGGTGAAAAGGACACCGAGAAATTCGGCGTCGTCAGCGGCATCTGCCCAACCGTATAGAGTGGACTGGCGGGGTTGTTGATGGTCGCCGCGACAGCGGCTTGTCCGGTGCACGTTGGCGGCGTTCCCACTCCGTTGACGCAAACGGGCGTCCGCAGCTGAACGAAATTGGCGGGATTCGTGTCGTCGTAACCGGCCGGCAGGTCAACGTTCCAGTGACTATTGGGCTGCAGGGTGATCGTGGCGTTGCCGTACTGATAGCCACGCGACGTCCGCAGGTCTGTCCGGCTCGAGATCGTATCCGTCCGACCCGCCATGAAATTGATTTCCACGCGGTCGCGTTCGTAATCGCCGCCAAATTGCATGTAGGTCGTTTGGATGTCGGTGATGTTTGAAATCTGATCGATGTTCACCGACTGGTTGGTCAAGCTCATTTGGGTGACGTTGTGGTCAGCGTCGACAGTGACCGATCCTGGAACGACGTTGAGTACATTGCCGAGCACGGCATTGTCCGCGCCAGCGGGGCCAGCGGCGGCAGCGTTGCCGGTATCGTCGAGGCCGAAAGACGGATCCCAAAGAAAATAACCCGCGGGCGCTGACGGCGAGACTGAACGCGTGCGTGGGTAGCCCGTGGTTGAGATCAGGGACGTACCGGCGGCATTCTGCTGGATGCCGCCAACCTGTTGCCGGCTGCGGTTTTGATCGTTCACGAGGCGGTTGTTCTCGTTGAACTTGGCGTACACCGTCAGGCTGTCGGCGACCCGATAATCGAACCGAATGTCGTATGAGGTGCGTTCGTCCTCCTGCGAATTCATGAATTCGCGAATGAGCGAAGGCGTATAATCGTTCCACTGGTTGAGGCAGGTTTGCTGCTCGAGAATGCGCGCTTGCCGTTGCACGGCTGTGCCCGCGGGATTGTGCGGGAAGAGTGTAAAACACTCACTCTTGCTCTGCGCGCCCGCGGCTCGGGTCACCAGAGTGCGCGGGGTGTAGATGCTGTTTGCGAGCAGGACGTCGGCGGCGTCCGTCCCCACCGTGCTGGGATTAAAGGTGAAGGTTTTTTCTGGGGATTGGTCGAAGTCGAAGAGCCGCGCGTAACCGCGATTGCCGCTGATCGTGTTTTCTATGGCGTGCGCGTTGGTCTGGATATTGTTGATGGTTGCGCTGGCGATCACGCCCAGGCGACCGTCGAGAAATTGTCCCGCGGCGACGAAATTTCCGTCAGGGGACCATTCTTCGCTCAGCGTATTTTGCTGGCCGCCTAAGCGCAGGGAGAAATAGGGCTGCTCGAAATCGAGGCCAGTGCGCGTCTCGATCAAAATGCTCCCGCCGAGGGACCCTTCCACCATGTCGGCCGTGGTGCCTTTGACGATATCGACGCTTCTAATCAAGTCGGCGGGCAGTTCACGCAGGTCGGCGCTGCGGCCCCCGGCAGCGGAGATCGCTAGACCGTTCGTGCTCTGGACGCCGATGCCGTCGAGTTCAACGCGCGTAAGGTTTGGACCATTGCCGCGGATAGCGACGCTTTCGCCTTCGCCGTAATCGTTGCGGCCCAGCGCTACGCCTGGCACGCGTGATATCGCTTCGTTGACGTTCCGATCCGGGAAGGAGCCGACATCTTCGGCCACGATGGAATCGGT
>JACMML010000053.1 GCA_014379105.1 Phycisphaerae bacterium | reverse complement strand
GCCAGAAGCTGCCCGATTCGGTCTGAATTTGCTGGCTGATGTTGTGCGATTCGTCGAGATAGTCGTGCCACAACCACAACCCTGACAGCAGCGCCGCCGCATCGTCCGGGCTTTTTACCGCTCCCTGCACCAGGTCGGCCGGCGAGAGCGCGTGCAGCAGGTCTGCGGCCGCGCGCGAGCCGGGTTCGCGCGGCACAAGTGTCGTAAAGGCCGACTCAATATCAATTCGCAATACGGTTCTGGCCGCGGCGGTGAGGGGGTCCAGGCGTGTGGGATCGCTCATTGGCGCATTGTACGCCTTTCCAACACAGAGACGATGGGTGATAATCAAACCGGAATCTAAAGGAAAAGGAGTTCCAAAATGAAACTGAACTATTTGTCTGCATGCACGTTGGCTGCGTCGGTCGCGATCGTCACCGGCTGCGCCGGACGCGCCGAGGTCTGGCCGAACAGCGACCCGAGTTTACGCCGCACCGCCGCGGAGTTTGCCGCCGATGCCGCAAGACGGCACCCATACAAAGCCGACGCGCCCCGCGGCGGTGAAGCGCGTGCACGCGTCGAAATCGGATATGTCTGGGATCGCCTTGATGTCGCCAATACTTCCGATAGCGCATGGACTGACGTCTAACTCTGGGTGAACGGCCAGTACGTTGTGTTCCTTTCGCGAATGGAGCCCAAGGCGATCAAGAGCGTGCCGTTCCAGGCGCTGTACGATGAAAAAGGGCAATCATTCCCAACCGGGAACGGCAAAATGTTTGGCCGCGAGCCGGTTGTGGTGAAAAAGATCGAATTGTTCCGCGACGGCAAATTATACGACGTGAAGTTTCAGAACGCTGAGTAGCGGATAAAACGAATTGGCCACGGAGACACAGAGATACAGAGGCAGAGCGAGAAAGTCGTTCAACCGCAGATTTTGCAGATTGCGCAGATTAAAAAATACATATAAATAATCTGCGCAATCGGCGTAATCTGCGGTTGATATATTCTTGTATTCCTCCGTGTCTCTGTGGCCAATTAGTTGCTTCACCCCATAAGCAGAATGACCCACGCGATCTCCCTCGACAAAGTCCGCAAGACCTTCGCCGGATTCGCGGCCGTTGATGATCTTTCATTGAACGTGCCGGAGGGTTCGCTTTGCGGATTCATCGGGCCCAACGGCTCAGGGAAGACGACGACTCTGCGAATGATCATGCGGATCTACGCGCCCGACAGCGGGAAAGTCGTCGTGCTGGGTGACACCTCGCACGGACCCGCGGATGATCGTGTCGGTTATTTGCCTGAAGAGCGCATGCTCTACAAGGCGATGCGTGTCGACGAGGTGCTCACCTACCTTTCAAAGTTAAAAGGGCATACGCCGGCACGTGGCGAGATCGATCAATGGCTGGAAAAACTTGAGCTTCCCGGCGTCGGACGTCGGCGCGTGCAGACGCTATCAAAGGGACAGACTCAGAAGATCCAGTTGATAGCCGTGCTCATTTCAAAGCCGCGTTTGGTCGTGCTGGATGAACCGTTCAGCGGCCTTGATCCCGTGAACGCGGTTGTCCTCCGCGAGGCGATTCTGGAACTCAAGCGGCTGGGCACAACCGTGCTTTTCTCCACGCACGATATGTCCGTGGCCGAGAAAATGTGCGACAGCATCGTGATGATTTTCCAAGGCAGGAAGGTGCTGGACGGATCGCTGCAAGAAATTCAATCGCTCTACGGTTCGGACACGCTCCGCGTCCGTCTTGGCGGCGGGCGGGCGGTACCGGTAATTGAAGGCGTGGAATCCGTTGTCGATTTTGGTCAGTATCAGGAACTGCGCTGCGTGCAGGGGTTGGACCCGCAGCGCGTGCTGCGCCAACTGCTCGACGTCGGGCCGGTTGACCTGTTTGAAATCGCGCGTCCAACGCTACAGGACATTTTCGTAAGAATCGCCGCGCCCGGGGCAGACGCGATGGCGGGTGCGGCATGAGCAAGACGCGCCTGATCGCGGTCCGCGAATACCTGTCGGCCGTCCGAACCAAGGGATTCATTGTCGGCGTAATTCTCATGCCCTTCCTCATGGGCGGCGGCCTGCTGCTTCAGCACCTGACCCGTGGCATCGTCGATCTGGAGGTGCGCAAAGCGGCCGTCATCGATCGCACGGCTGACAGCAAGCTCTTTACGCTCCTTGAGTCGGCGTCTACCCGCCGGAATCAGTCGAAGACGCTTGACCCCGACACCAGGCAGCAGATCAAGCCGGAGTTTCAATTCCAACTCGCGACCCTTACCGAAGATCTCAATAAGCTCCGGCTCGAACTATCAGATAAAGTCCGCCGTGGCGACCTCTTTGCGTTCATTGAGATCGGCCCGGATGTCCTTGCCCCCAAGTCGCATATCCCGACCACCGTCCCCACCGCCGGCGACGCCTATTCAATGATCGAAGCGGTGAACGATCCCGACAGCCTCGTCTACTACACCAGCAACCGCCCGACCTACGCCGAGCTGCGCGAGTTCGTGCAGCAAACGCTACAGCCACGAATTGTCGGGGCGCGCCTGGGGCAGTCGCAGACGTCGATCGAAACAATCACCAAGCTATCGGGAACGCTCGTCGTCCCGCGCGGTCTGGCGGAGAAGGACCCATCCGGAAATCTCACCTTCGAGCCCCGCAAGAATGAGATATTGCTGATTGTCCTCCCGATCGTGCTCATCATGCTGATGCTTGTCGTCGTGCTGGTAGGCGCCAGCCCACTGACGACCAACATCATCGAGGAAAAACAGCTGCGCATCGGCGAGGTGCTGCTGGGCAGCGTCACGCCGTTCCAGCTGATGTTCGGCAAGCTGCTTGGCGGCGTCGCGACCTCACTGACGCTTGGCGTGATCTACATCACCGGAGCGATCGTCGTCGCCTCGCGGCTGGGTGTGCTGCACCTGGTGACGCCGTCGCTGATCGTGTGGTTCCTTGTTTTCACGGTCGTCGCCAGCCTGATGTACGGCAGTCTTTTCGTCGTCGCCGGGGCGGCCGCGAGTAATATCAAGGAGGCGCAGGCACTGGTCACGCCGGTAATGCTGATCGTTGTGATGCCGATGTTCCTGATCGGACCAATGATGAACGAGCCGCACGGCCTGATCGCGCGGATCGGCACGTTCTTCCCGCTGTCGGCGCCATTGGTGACGATGTTCCGGCTCGCGGTCCCGCCGGCGCTGCCGTGGTGGCAACCGCTGGTCGCGATCTGCGGCAGCGGACTGATGATGCTTGTCCTCATCTGGCTTGCCGGCCGAGTGTTTCGAGCGGGGTTTCTATTGGTGGGTCGCCCCGCGTCGTTGAAAGAGCTTGTTGGTTGGATATTGCGCGGTTGAGTCAGATCCAACTGCGATCGGGAAAGGGAAACAATGCCTCTGGTTGATATGCCATTGGAGAAACTGCGGGAATACACCGGCACCAATCCGCGACCTGCCGATTTTGACACGTACTGGGATACGGCGCTGGCGGAGATGAACGAACTCAATGCCGCGGTGGACTTCATACCAGCCCAGTTCCAAACGCCGTGCGCCGAGTGCTTTGATCTATTCTTCACCGGCGTGCGAGGAGCGCGCATCCATGCCAAATTCATCAAGCCCCGGGGCATTAAAACACCGGCGCCAGCCATCCTGCAATTCCATGGATACAGCGGCAACAGCGGCGATTGGTCCGGGCTGCTGCAGCACGCGGCGCGCGGCTATGTCGTCGCGGCGATCGACGTCCGCGGGCAAGGCGGGCTCTCGGACGACGCCGGCGCGGTGCGCGGTCCGACACACCACGGGCACATTATTCGCGGCCTGGAGGACTCGCCGCAAAAGTTGCTGTTCCGGGACATCTTTCTCGATTGCGCTCAGCTCGCCGGGATTGTTATGGACATGGATTACGTCGATGCCACTCGGGTCGGTGCGCAAGGCGGCAGTCAAGGTGGCGCACTCACGCTCGCGTGCGCCGCGCTGGAGCCGCGCATCAAACGAGCGGCCCCGACGTTTCCGTTTTTGTGCGATTACAAGCGCGTCTGGCAGATGGATCTTGCCAAGGATGCTTACGCCGAGTTGAGGACATTCTTTCGTCACTTCGATCCGAAGCACGAGCGCGAGGAAGCGATCTTCGAGCGGCTGGGATATATCGACATTCAGTTCCTCGCACCGCGAATCCGCGCCGAGGTGCTGATGGGGGTGGGCCTGATGGATGCCGTCTGTCCGCCGAGTTCGCAATTTGCCGCGTTTAATAAGATCAAGTCGAAGAAGCACCTGTCGATCTTCCCGGATTTTGCCCACGAGACGCTGCCCGGATTTAATGATGAAGTCTTTGGTTTCATGGACGGGCTTTAATGCCGGTGAAGGGATCTCAACGATGAATGCGTCCGAACTAGCGGCAAAAATCGATCACACGATTCTGAAGCCCGAAGCATCCGCGGCCGAGGTGGATAAAGTGATCGCCGAGGCGATCACCCATCGCTTCGCCAGCGTGTGCATTTCTCCGCCATTCGTTGCTCACACGTCAGCGAAGCTGAAGGGATCTGGTGTGAAGACCTGCACGGTCATCGGCTTCCCCAATGGCACGCACAAAGCCACGATTAAGGCGATTGAAGCGACATCGACAATCAAGGAAGGCGCCGAGGAGATTGATATCGTCGCTTACCTGCCGCACCTGCTGCGCCTCGATCTGGACGCGGCGCGCGGTGAGTTGATCGAGATCGTTCGCGCCGCGCGGGCGACACGGAGCGACGTGATTATTAAGGTGATTGTCGAGTCGGCCGCACTGACTTCGATCAACAAGGGACGCGAGGAGGAGACGATCAAGCTGGCGTGCCGCGCGGTGATAGAGAGTGGTTGTGATTTCATCAAGACGAGCACGGGTTTTCATCCGGCCGGCGGGGCGGATGAGCGCGTCGTGCGCTGGATGGATCATTACGGCGCTGGCGCAATCAAGGTTAAGGCGTCCGGCGGCATCCGCGACCTCAGGACTGCCAGGCTGATGGTGGCGGCGGGTGCCGATCGGCTGGGCATGAGCGCTGGCGTCTCGGTGATGAACGAGCTCGGCGGGCAAGACAGCGATGCGGGCGCACCCGGTTATTAACACAATTCCGCGCGGTGACTCGCCGGTAAGCGTACTACGAGTGAATTACGAGTGAATCTGCATCTTATCCACCGCCATCGCGGCCTCTTTGAGCGCTTCGGGCAGCGTGGGATGGGCGTGAAACGCGCGGGCCAGGTCTTCGCAGGATGAGTGAAACTCCATCGCGACAGTTGCTTCGGCGATCACATCACTTGCATGGGCCGCGAGAATATGAACGCCCAGGAGACGATCCGTCTTCTTGTCGCCAAGCACTTTGATGAAACCTTCGGTCTCATCCATCCCGCGGGCGCGGCCGTTGGCAGCCATGTTGAATTTGCCGACCTTGTAGTCGATACCTTTGGCTTTTAGCTCTTCCTCGGTCTGCCCGACCGATGCCAGCTCGGGATGTGTGTACACAACCGCAGGGCACGCGGCGTAGTTCACATGGCCAGGCTTTCCGGCGAGAATTTCCGCCACCGCGACGCCTTCTTCTTCAGCCTTGTGGGCGAGCATGATCCCGCCGATTACGTCCCCGATCGCGTAAATGCCCGGAGCGGCGGTCTTGAAATGCTTGTCTACAACGACGAAACCGCGCTTGTCGATGCTCACGCCGGTTTTGTCCAAACCCAGTCCATCAATCACCGGACGACGGCCGACGCAGACGAGGACTTTGTCGGCTTCTTCGACACCCGATTGCGAGCCGTCGCGGGATTTCCACGAAAGCTTCACCTGCCCGTTCTCAACCTTGAATCCCTCCGCCATCGCGTTGAAGCGGAACTTCAGTCCCTGCTTCTCCAGCGACCGCTGCAGCGCGTTAGCCATCTCGCGGTCGCTCGCCGGGAGGATGCCGTCAAGAAATTCGATCACCTGCACTTCGGTTCCGAGACGGTTCCACACCGAGCCCATTTCAACACCGATATATCCGCCGCCAACGACGATCAGCTTCTTCGGCAGCTCGCTGATATTCAACGCCTCGGTCGATGAGAGAATGTTCTGACCATCAAATGGAAGCGAGGGCACTTGCGACGGCGCGCTTCCGGTTGCGATGACGATATTTTTGGCCCCGTAGCTCTTCTTCGTTCCGTCCGAAGCAGTGACTTCAACGACGCCGGCGGAAGTGATGGCTGCCGTGCCCTTCAGGTGCTCAATTTTGTGCTTCCTGAAAAGCCCGCCAACGCCATTGGTGAGTCCTTTCACCACGTCGTTCTTCCGCGCCAGCATCTTCGGCAGATCGAGCTTAAGTCCTTCAACGGTGATGCCGTGGCGGGCGAACTGGTGCCTGGCCTGGTAATACCGCTCCGACGAATCGAGCAATGCTTTTGAAGGAATGCACCCGACGTTGAGACACGTGCCGCCGAGGTACTCGCGCTCCACGCAGGCCGTACGCAGACCCAGCTGCGCGGCCCGGATTGCGCACACATAACCGCCGGGACCGGCGCCGATCACGATCACATCGAATGGGGTATCGCTCATAGTCGTACTGATTGTAGGGGCGGTGACGTTTGATGGAAGTGCCCGTGCGATTCGCACAGCCGGAACAGATTCGCCAAGGTCAAATAAGTTTGCGCACGCGGCTCGCCAACGCGAACTATCGAGCACCGGCAGCAGGATATGCAGGTATATTTTCGCACAAACCCGTACGTATTTTTGCACCCCAGGAAGGTCAGTCCAATGCCGGTGTCGCAACGCAGGTTTCGCCGCAACGCAACAACGATGGAATCGCTTGAAACACGCCAACTCCTCGCGGCGGCGGTGTCGGGGACCGAGGTTCTGGCACAATTCAAAGACGCCGATGGGTTGAACCAGGTCGGCAGTTTTCTGCGCGCCCATCGCACATCCGGGTTGCATCAGTACGTGTCAATGACCGGCTCAAAACAGCTATTCGCTTCCGGCGGTTCCTCGACCGTCCAGGTGGCGTTGCGCGGGGGCGTTAGCGTCAATGGCGCGATCAAGGCACTGGCCAAGCTGCCGGGCGTGAAGTGGGTCGCGCCGAATTATCTATACTCCCGCGCAAAGGGTGAGCTGTCGCCCAACGATCCGCGCTACGCGCAGCAGACCGGACAGCTCGATGTCATCAAAGCCTCGCAGGCATGGGACACGACAACCGGTTCAGGCGTGGTCGTCGCGGTGCTCGATGATGGCGTGGACATCGATCATCAGGATCTGGCGACGAACATCTGGCGCAATGCCGGTGAGATCGCTGGAAACAACCTGGACGATGACAACAACGGGTACGTCGATGATGTGAACGGCTGGGATTTCGGCTCCAGCGACAACAACCCACGGCCGGTGCTGGATCAGCAATACAACTTCGTCAACAGCCACGGCACGCTGGTGGCGAGCATCATCGGCGCGGCGATCAACAACAATCTCGGCATCGCGGGCATTGCCGGATCGGTCAAGATCATGCCGGTTCGCTTCACCGGTTATGGCGTGACGGTCACGTCAGCAAACATTGCCCAATCGCTGGCATACGCCGCGAACAACGGCGCGAAGGTGATCAACGTCTCGTTCAGCATCGACCCATATATGAACGACGCCGCATTCGCCGCGGCCACTGATCACGCTTACAGCAAAGGATGTCTTTGGATCAACAGCGCCGGCAACAGCAACGTCGAGAACCCGCCGCGTGTCGCTCTGGAGAAGGCGCTGTTTCTGGCGAATACCGATAACGCGGACGTCCGGTACGAGACGAGCAATTTTGGTGATGGCGTTGATATCTCGGCCCCTGGCGTTGACCTGATGGGAGCTACGCCTGGCAATGGCTATGACATGGCGCTGGGCACGAGCTTTTCAGCGGCCGTAGCGTCGGGCGTCGCGGCGTTGATTTGGTCGGCGCATCCGACATGGTCACGTGATCAGGTTGCGGCGCAGCTGATCGGCACGGCCGACAACATTGACGCAAAAAACCCAACCTTCATCGGCAAACTGGGCAGCGGTCGAATCAACGCCCTACGCGGTGTGACCGAGGTGCTGGCGGCCCCGCGCGTGCGCGGTCTGAAAGGGATAGCGGCGGGCGCGACGGTGAGCGTGCCGACCAATACATTATCACTTCACTTAAAAAGCGTACTGAACGCCTCAACTGTCACGGCCTCGGCGTTCGAGCTGCGCTTCGCCGGGAGCGACGGGCTTTTTAATACCAATGACACCATCATTCCGCTCACGCAGACCAACGTATACGCGGTCGGCACAAACCTCCTCAAGTTCACGCTTCCCTCCGAACTGCTGAACGGAAAATATCGGTTCACCGCAAAGGGTGCGATCAAGGACCCGTTCAATAAATCACTGGATGGCAACGGTGATGGAACTGCCGGCGATGATTATGTCGTAGATTTCAGCGTCGCCGCCGCTCCGGCCGCACCGACTGGTCTGACGGCGGTATTGCCGAGCTATTCACAGACCGAGGCAGAATTGACCTGGGTGGATAATGCGACGAACGAGACGGGCTTTATCATTGAGCGCTCGCAGAGCAGCAGTTTCGCCGTGATCGACAGGAGTTTCACGCCGCCCGCCAACGCTACTCGATACAACGACTGGGGATTGCAACAGGGGACGACCTATTACTATCGCGTGAAGGCTGTCGGCGTGAACGGCGCATCGGGCCCGAGCAACACCGCGAGCCTGCTCGTCCCGCTGCCTCCGCCGGGAATCCCGACCGCGCCCGGCACACTGACGGCCGTCACGCCGACCTACTCGCTTACCGAGGCGGAATTATCCTGGGCAGATCGGTCGAGCAATGAGACCGGGTTTGTCATCGAGCGATCCACCAGCAGCACGTTCGCAACGATCGACAAAACACTCACCGCCGGCCCGGGCTCGACGCGCTACAACGACTGGGGACTGACCGCAGGGCAGGCTTACTATTACCGCGTCAAAGCCATCAATGGCGCCGAATCCTCCACGTGGTCCAATACTGCCAGTGTCGGCGTAGCGCCGGTTGCTCCGTCGGCACCGACCACGCTCGCGGTCATCGCGGTTGCCGGCGACACCACAGCGGCCAAGGTCAGTTGGATCGATACGTCCACAAACGAAACGACATTTGAGTTACAGCGATCGACGACCACCACTTTTACCGCCGCAACCACCACGACGATCACCGTAGCCACAAATGCGGTCACGCATATCGACATCGGCCTGGCGGCCGGCAAGTCTTATTACTACCGCGTCCGAGCGGTCAATAGTGTTGGCAACTCCGCGTACTCGAATACCGGAACATTTGTCACTCCCGCCGCTACGGTGCCAACGGCGCCCACCGGGCTAACAGCGCTCGTAGTCGCGGGTGACGGAAAGTCTGTCCGGCTTACATGGATCGATACCTCAAACAACGAGACGCGCTTCGAGCTCGTCCGCGCCACGAGCATTATCAGTCAGACCACCATCACGTTGCCCGCCAATAGCACGAGCCATGTTGATACCGGTCTGAAAAAGGGAACGACTTACTACTACATGATCCGCGCATCGAACAGCGTTGGCGATTCGTCGTATTCACCAATCGTGAGCTTTAAAGCTCAGTAGTTCATGTAAGGCCCGGCCAGCCGGCGGAGGGGTCGGCGGCGCGGAAAGCGGCTCGAATTTTGTCCATAGCGCCCGCAGGCAGCGGGCCTTCGGATGCGTAGCGCAGATTTTTTGTCGCGTTGTCCGGATTGGTTGTCCCGACGATCGCCGTCGTCACGTCGCTTTGTCCGAGCGTGAATCTAAGTGCAATGCTCGGCCAGGCTTCATCGGGATTGCCGTCATAGCCAAGATCCGCGGGCTTGAGTTCCATTGTTGCCAACCTGTCTGCGTAACTGGTCACGTAGTTGCGGTAGATTCCCTTCCGCTGTGCCGCATCCCGCCAGCACGCATTGGCGATCGGGCGCTTCGCGAGCACGCCGACGTTGTTTGCAAGGCATGCCGGCAGCACGGTGTCGATATTGTTCAGCTCGACGATATTGACGCTCGTCTCGATCACCGCCACCTCCGGACGCCCGGCGGCCCAAACGGCGGCTTCGTTGTCGCCGCTGTAGCCGATGAACTTAACCCTGCCGGCTTCGCGCGCCTTCACAAGCGCGCCCAGCGCTTCACCGGCCTTAAGCGTGGCCAGGTCGCAGGTATGCAGAAGCATCACGTCGAGGTGGTCGGTCTTAAGTGTTTTAAGCGCCGTCTCAACCGCGTGAGTGATCAGCCGCTCGCTCCAGTCCGGGGCGTCGATATCGGGCATTTTCCCGCCGCATTTGGTGACCAGCACGAAGTCGTCGCGACGATGTGAAAGATATTCTCCCAGAAATTCATGCGACCCGGGATACGATGTCGCGGTATCGATGAGATTCACGCCTTGATCGAGCAATGCCTCGACCATCGCCGCGGCGGTCTGCTTGTCGGAATCTAAGAAGGCGGCCGGCGCCGCGCCGAATCCCAGGACAGAAACCTCGTAACCGGTCTTGCCAAGTGTTCGTTTTTCCATGATGACCCATCATAGCCCGCGTGTGTAAAAAGTGGCGACACCGCCGTGCCTCAACGGGCCGCGATTGGTGTAAAATCGTCCGGCCGACTTTCGATCGAATTGTTATGGCGAGTGATTATGGCTCAGATCAAGATTCCTCAAAACATCGGCAAGGTAAAAGTCGCGATGGGTCTGGGCGGCAAATGGACTGTCTGGAACGGAAAGCAGGGGAAGTACGAATTCGTGCTGTTCTGCCGCAACCGCAAGCACGCCGACGAACTGGTTGCGATCATCAACGGAAAGAACCACGGCGGCTTTGTCGAGGTTGTCGGCTAATCCGCCGGCTTCTCACGGCGGCTAAGTTCCTGCAGAAAATCCATCCTGTCAGTGAAGGGAATGTCCCGCATTACCGCTATTCGACGGAGTTCGTCGATAACGCCCACGGCGCGGTCCGTCAGTTCCAATAGCATGTGCAGCCGGCTGGTCACAATAGCCGGATCTTTGTCCGTGGAATTGATCGCCCCCTCGAGTTCATCGATCATTTTCGCGATAGGCGCCGCGACGCTCCCGGCGGCACTGGCGAGTGATCGCATCACCACGCGCTGCCGCTCGGCCTCTACGAGCGCCGTGATATTCGCCCGTAATGTCAGCGCCGTTCTGATTCGCGCCATCAGGACCTGAAAATTCACCGGCTTCACGACGTAATCGTTTGCGCCCGCTTCCAATCCGGCGATGATGTCCTCGCTGTCCACCAGCGCGCTGACCATGATGATCGGCAGCGAATCGTGCGACCAATGTTTTCGCAATAACCGCACCGCTTGTATGCCGGAGGTGCCGGGTAAGTCGTTATCCATCAGGAGCAGGTCGGCAATGTTGCTCTCAAGATAGAGCATCGCTTCGTCGGCGCTGGCGCATCCGTGCACGTCGAAACCTCGCTCTTCTAAGCGGCGCACGAGCATGTCGCGGCTAAGGGCTTCGTCCTCGGCAACAATGATTCTGGTCGGAGTCTTCAAGCCCCACCTCCCCAAATCGCAAGGCATTCAATGGCGCGGATTGTAGATAGGGGAATTGAATGCATCGCGTTCGACGCGACAGGCCGCGGCGAGCGCGCCATAACGCCCATCCAGAACTTGATCGACGCATCCGTCATCAAGCCAACCTTTGCAAACTCCCCGAAGACGTGAGCCGAATTGGCTTACGAGATCGCAGTGCATTCTAGCAGCCTCAGCGGTAGACTGCGGACAAAGTCATCTATTTCGCAACAGTTTTTTATATGGCCACTCAAGTTCGCCAGCCGCTGCTCGACTCCGCGTTCATGGCGCGTCTCGATCAGATTGACATCCTCAGCCGCAAGATCCTCGCCGGGAAGATGAAAGGGGAGCGACGTTCCAAGCGCCGCGGCCAGTCCGTCGAGTTTGCCGATTACCGCAACTACGTCATCGGCGACGACCTCCGCTTCATCGACTGGAATATCTACGCCCGGCTTGATCGGTTGTTTCTAAAACTATTTTTGGAAGAAGAGGATTTGTCCCTCCACATCCTGATCGACACCAGCAAAAGCATGGACTATGGGAACCCGTCAAAAGGCCGCTATATCCAGCAGGTGGCGGCCGCTTTGGGGTACATCGGATTAGTCAATTACAACCGCGTCTCGATCAGCGCGATCGCAGACGGCGTACCCGCGACAACGGGCGCGATGCGCGGGCGGACGCGAGTGGGGCAGATGCTCGATTTTATCTCCAATCTTGAGCCCGCAGGCCCGGGCAATCTCGCCGAAGCATGCCGGCGCTTCGCGCTGGCAAACCGCACACGCGGCGTGTGTGTCGTGCTGTCCGATTTCTTCGACAAAAACGGCTTTGAAAACGGGCTTCGCTACGTCGCCGGCGGACGGTACGACCTGTTTGCGATCCAAGTCCTCAGCCCCCAGGAAATTGATCCCGATCTGCAAGGCGACCTAAAACTCGTCGACGTCGAAGACGCCGACATGGCCGAGGTCAGCATCACCCAGCCTCTCTTGAAAAAGTACAAGAACAACCTCAACGCCTATTGTCTTAGTCTGAAAGAATTCATCACCCGGCGCGGCGGAACGTACTTGTTTACGAGTACGAGCGTTCCATTTGACACGCTTGTGTTGAACTACCTTAGGGAGCGCGGGCTGCTGGGGTAACGATGGAAAATCCGAATGACGAAATCAGAAATCCGAATCAAATCCGAAATTCGAATGACGAATTAAGGAAGGTCTTTGATTTGGAAGAGCGGACTGCACTATTCGGTGAACGGATCATCCGGCTTGCCAGGTCGGTCCCGCAGACTGCGATAACCGAGCCGCTTGTCCGGCAGTTGGTCCGTGCTGCGACCAGTGTCGGGGCCAATTATGCCGAGGCGGACGATTGTGACTCCAAGAAGGATTTTCGGTTTAAGATCGGGCTTTGTCGTCGTGAATCACGGGAAACAAAACACTGGCTACGCATGTTGGTCGCTGCCCACGAAGCGTCGACAGACGAAGCCAGACGTCTCTGGCAGGAAGCAAAGGAACTAAACCTGATTTTCGGTAAGATTCGTCGGAGCAGTTAGCTGCTTTCGTCATTAGAGTTTCGGATTTGATTCGGATTTCTGATTTCGTCATTCAGATTACTCCTTGTACTGGCTTCCCACATTCTCCAACTGGGCCCCCGCGGCGATCGCCGCCGGGGTCGCTATCCCGTCGTTGCTTTTGCTCTATTTCCTGAAACTGCGCCGCCGGGAGATGCAGGTTCCTTCGACGATTCTTTGGAAAAAAGCGGTGCAGGACCTGCAGGTGAACTCGCCGTTCCAGCGGCTTCGGCGTAACCTCCTATTGCTCTTGCAGATGTTGATTCTCGCGGCGTTGCTCTTGGCGCTTTCTAATCCGATCACGTTTTACAAACCCGGGGCTACCGACAACACGGTGATCCTCATCGATCGCAGCGCCTCGATGAATGCCCGCGACGCCGGCGGCCTCACACGGCTGGAGGAGGCGAAGCGGCGGGCGATTGAACTTATTGACACCATGGGCCGTGGGGCGCGGGCGATGGTGATCGCGTTTGACGATTCGGCCGAGACGGTGCAGCCATTTTCCTCCGATTTGCCGGCGCTGAAGCAGGCGATCAGCGCTATCCAGCCCACCGATCGCCCGAGCCGACTGAAGCTCGCTTATCAGCTCGCCGACGCGCAGATGAACGTCAACCCGGACGAGGTGGCCAGCGCCCCGACGCAGCGAATTTTTCTTTACTCCGATGGCCGGGCTTCGGACCAGTCGGAGCTGTCTCTTCGCGGCGATCTCCGCTACGAGCCCATCGGCGATGCAAAATCCAAAAACATTGGCATCGTCGCGTTTTCCGCCCGCCGCAATTACGACCGGCCGACTGAAGTGCAGATATTTGCTCGCCTGGCGAACTTCGGTCCCGAGCCCGTCGAGGCCGACGTGCAGTTGTCGGTCTCGACGATCGATGCGGACGCACCCGCGGTCGATAAGTTCGAGGTCCGCCAGGCCCGCTCAAGTCTGCGTCTTTTGCCCGAACGCTGGACCGAAAAGCAGCGCGAGGATGCCGACGCGCTCGGCCGCGGTGCGAGTAACAGCGTGGAGTTTACGCTGGAACTTGCCACTGCCGGCGTCATCAAGCTCGAGCAGATGAACCGGGCGGACGATGTCTTGAGCCAAGACGACACCGCGCTGGTCGTCGTCCCGCCGCCCAAGGTGTTGTCGGTTGCGCTGGTCACCGACGGGAACTATTTTCTCGAGCGCGCGGTCTCCAGCCTCAATTTGCAAAAGCCGCAGGTCTTTGCCCCCGCAGACTGGGAACTCAAGCGTCCGGCTGATGTCGATGTCATTCTGTTTGACCGCTACGTACCCAAATACATGCCCGTCAGCGGCAACTACATCTGGTTCGGCGCACTGCCCGGCGATCTGCAAATCAAGCAATCCAAGGACGCGCAAGGCCGCGGACAATTTTTGACCGACGTGGAAATCCTCGATTGGAAACGGGATCACGCGATGCTTCGGCACCTTTCACTCGGCAAGCTGTTTGTCGCAGAAGCCCTGCAACTCGACGTTCCGCTGCAGAGCGAAATCCTCATCGAAGGCACCGCCGGGCCGCTGCTGGTCATGCACCGGGAGAATCGCAGCACGCACCTGGTCTGTGCGTTTGATGTCCTGCAGAGCAATTGGCCGCTGCGGGTGAGTTTTCCGCTTTTTCTGCATAACGCGCTGCAGTACGTCGCCATCGGCGCGGATTTGAATGTGCGCGAGAGTTTCCGCCCGGGCGCGACGCCCAAGATCCCGCGCACCAATCTGGACCGTGCCGTGGACGGCGCAAGGGAAATCACGCTGATCACGTCGTCGGGCAGTCGCCGTCTGCCGATCCCCGCGGCCGGTGATTTTGCGGTGCCGTCGATGAACCAGGTCGGGCTGTACCGATTTGACCCGATCGTCCCGCAATACGAGCGGCTGGCGGTCAACCTGCTGGATGAAAACGAGAGCAACACGTTCCCGCTTGAGAAATCCCCCGGCGATATCGGGCAGACCGTCAAATCCGATGGTGGCCGAAGCCCGCTGCAGCTTTGGTGGTGGATTCTCGCGTGCGGCGGGGTTCCATTGCTGATGATCGAGTGGTGGGTTTATACGCGCCGGGTGCATTCGTAGTCCTTTCTCGACCATCAAACTCGAAAATGCGCATGCGTCGCATCGCTGCATTTATTGAGCGTAATTGAGCGTAAATTACGTGATCGCAACGACTTAGTGACACAACAAACGGTTTTTAACTGTCGCGTTTGTTGCATGCGGAGCTAAGCGGCAAGCCGCGGCGCAATTGGGTCTGGAAAGTTACCGACCCGTTCGCAATCTTTACTTGTCAAAGAACTATCCTGTCAATGCGTGGACGGGACCGTGTCGCCCTCCCCCGTAAGAATGCTGGCGCGCTGCGTCTTTGTGCGCTCGATCGCGCACCGGTTGTCATAAGTCGTTTCTGGATCAGGACGAAACTTTTTGGAATTGCCGTTTGCGCGCTGCGCCGGCGCTCACTTGCGCCGTCTCGTACACGGGGTCGTCCGGCACTCCCAGGGATGCGACATCTCTACGTGTCGTCGCTACACTGCGGGGCTCAAATGTCCGAACCCCTTCGTTACGAATTGATCGCGACCGATCCTCGCACGCTTGCCCGGCGCGGGCGAGTGCATACGCGCCACGGGACGTTTGAGACGCCGGCATTTATGCCCGTCGGCACGCAGGGAACAGTCAAAGGATTGCTGCCGGATCACCTGCGCGCGTGCGGGGCCGAGACGATCCTGGGCAATACCTACCACCTGATGCTTCGCCCGGGGGCACAGGCGGTGGCGGCGCTGGGCGATCTGCACCGATTCATGGCTTGGCCGGGCCCGATTTTGACTGATTCCGGCGGGTTTCAGGTCTTTTCGCTCGCCGATGTCAATAAGATCAACGACGACGGCGTGACATTCAAGAGTCATGTCGACGGCGCGATCCATCACCTGACGCCGGCTAAATCGATACAGGTGCAGAACGATCTGGGGGCGGACATCATCATGTGCTTCGATCAGTGCCCGCCGGGGCAGGCGCCGCTGGCGGACCAATTGCAGGCGCTGGACCGCACGCTGCGATGGGCCGAATTGTGCATTGAGGCCCACGCCCGGCGCGATGAGCAGGCGCTCTTCGGAATCGTGCAAGGCGGCACGCACCTTGATCTGCGGGAGCAATGCGCCCAGAAGCTGATCAGCCTCGATTTCCCTGGCTACGCGATCGGCGGACTGGCGGTGGGGGAGGGCTACGAAGCGATGAAAACGGTGCTCGCACATACCACGCCGCTGCTACCCGCGCAGAAACCGCGCTACCTGATGGGCGTGGGTTTTCCGCGCGATATCGTCGAAGCGGTCCGCTGCGGCGTGGACATGTTTGACTGCGTAATGCCCACCCGCAATGGCCGAAATGCGTACGCATTTACGATGGACGGGGCGATTCGGCTCAGAAACAGCCAGTTTGCCCGCGATCCGGGACCTATTGAGCAAGGTTGCGACTGCTACGCGTGCCGGACTTTTACCCGCGGCGCGATCCGTCATTACTTTTTTGCGTCCGAGATGCTTGGCCCGATCCTCGTGAGCCTGCATAATACGCGGTTCTACCAGCGGCTGATGACGGACATCCGCACGTCGATCGAAGCAGGCAAATTCGCCGACTTCGTCGAAAACGACCCGCGAAGCCGAATGGGACCGAGAGAATGAGGAAATTTTCAATTTGCGATTTTCAATTTGCAAATGATTAAGTGCGTCGCCAAATGACCAATTGCAAATTGCAAATCGCACTTTGCAAATCTGAAAGGACCCGCTTTGTTCGAGATTATTGCCCAAGACAGTGCACCAGCGCCCGCAGGACCAGGACCCAACACCGCCGGCGGCATTGGGTCGATGCTTGTCAGCTTCGGTCCGCTGATCATCATTCTGCTGGTATTCTATTTCCTGATCTTCAACTCCAAGCGGAAGCAGGATAAGCAGCGGCAGTCGATGATCGACAGCCTGAAGAAGAATGACCGCATCCAGACGATCGGCGGGATACTGGGCACCGTCATTCAGATCGACGCCGGCGAAGTGCTGGTGAAGGTGGACGAGACCAGCAACACAAAGATTCGCTTCACACGGTCGGCCATCCACCGCGTGATTACGGACGAAACCAAGACGGAAACGAAGTGAGTTGAGAGGGAATGGTGTTCGGTGCTTGCGGCTTACTTTAGTAAGCCCGCACCAGGCCCCAAGCCCCATTCCCCAATCCCCATCATGCAGACTACTTATACCAATCGCGTGTTCTGGATTCTTGTGACGTTGTGGATCGCGGTCTCGGCGATCTACCCGCGCGTGCCCGGAACCTTGTTCTGGTTCTTCGACGTCACCGGCCCGATCAGCTTTCAGGACAACCTGAAGCCCGGCATCGACATCAAAGGCGGCGCGAGCCTGATCTACGAGATCAAGCAGACCGACACCGCCAGCGCCGACCCCAAGCTTTCCGAGACGGTCGCGACGGCGCTGCGAAAGCGCGTGGACCCGCAAGGCGTTCGCAACATCATCTGGCGTCCGCAGGGACCGACGCGACTGGAGATTCAGCTACCGGCATCCCGCAACACCGAGCAGGCCGAGGCGGTGCGGAACAAGTACATCGCGGCTAAAGATCAGTTGGATCAGACCAACCTCCGGGTCGTGTCGGTGGTCGGCGATCTTGAGACGCTTTCAGGCGCGGAGCGCGACGCGAAGATCAAGGAATACGCCGCCGATAGCGCGAAGCGCGCGGAGATTCTGCCGAAGCTGGCGTCGCTGGCGGACACGATCAAGCAGGCTCGCGCCGACAAGCAGCCTGCGGTCGCCGCCGAGGCACGGCTGGCATACGAGCCGCTGCAGGAAGCGCTGGGCGCGACCAATTTGTCGATCAATCAGCTCGAAAGCGCCCTGGACCTCAATGGCGACGACCGCACGAAGCGTCTGGCCGAGATTCGCAAGCAATTTCCGGATTTCCCGTCGCGTCTCAAGGCAATCGAGGTGTTCGCCGAGGCGTACGATGCGTTCCTGCCGCTGCGCGACAAGATCGATGATGTCGCCCGACTGAAGCGGGATCTGCGCGGCTCGGGCGTCCTGAGCTTCAACATACTCGTTGACGGGGATTCGCAGGACGCGACGACGATGCTTCAGCGCCTTCAGCAGGAAGGTCCGCGTTCACACCCCGGCGACGTCGCACGGTGGTTCCTCGTGGACCGCCCGGACGAGATCAAAGGCAACGTCGCACTGCGCGAATATAACGGGAAGTTCTACGCACTGGCGTATATCGACCCGGACCGTTCGATCATGAACGGCGAAGGCTTGCCGCACTGGGGCCTCGCCAGCGCCTCGCGGCAGTTCCAGGATGGCCAGCGCGTCGTCGGCTTCCAGTTCGACACCGTCGGCTCCAAGCTCTGTGCTGACCTGACCGGCAAATACCGCAAAACCAGCGAACGGGCATGGCATCTGGGCATCGTGCTGGATGAGAAAATGTATTCCGCGCCGATAATCAACGGGCAATTGTTCGGCTCGGGCATCATCACCGGCGATTATTCCGAATCAGAACAGGAATATCTCGTCAGCACGCTCGCCGCGGGCGCGTTGCCGGCGCAATTGACCGACGAACCGATCAGCGAAAAGACGATCGGACCACAGCTGGGCGCTGACAACCTCAAGGCGGGGTTAATCTCCTGCGTTGCAGGGCTGATCATCGTCGCGGTTTTCATGATCAGCTATTACTACCTCTCGGGCGTCGTCGCGCTGATCGCGGTGCTGATTAACCTGTTGCTCATCGTGGGCGCGATGGCGGTCATCAACGCCACCTTCACGCTGCCAGGCATCGCCGGCATTGTGCTTTCGGTCGCGATGGCGGTCGACGCGAACGTACTGATCTTTGAGCGATTGCGCGAGGAGCAGGCCCGCGGGCTGTCTCTGAAGATGGCGCTGCGCAACAGCTACGACCGCGCATTCAGCGCGATCTTCGACAGTCAGGTCACGACGGCCATTTCCAGCGTGTTTCTGTTCTGGTTCGGCTCGGAGGAAGTTCGCGGATTCGGCCTCACGCTGCTGATCGGTATCGTCACCAGCCTGTTTACGGCGCTGTTCGTGACGCGGACGATCTTCGGCATCCTGGTTGACAAATTCGGGTTGTCAGATTTGTCGAGCCTGCCGCGCACCTTCCCGCGCTGGAATACGATGCTGACGCCGCGGCAGGACTGGATCAAGCTCAGTTGGATTTTCGTCACGTTCAGCGCTTTGTTTATCGGAACCGGCATGACGATGTTTTTCACCAAGCTCGGCGCCGGGCAGGCGCTGGACATCGAATTCACCGGCGGGACCAGCGTGCAGGTGGAATTGGTCGCCGCGGCCGATCGGGAAGACGTCCAGAAACAGCTGGATGCCCAGAGCAAGAAGCGACCGGATCTGCTGGCGTCGCCGCGGGCGGTGGCAGTGGGGAAAGAACGCCGTGAGTATTCGATCAGCACGCCGACGATCGATACCCGCGCGGTGCAGCAGGGCGTGCTGGAGGCGCTCGGCGACAAGCTGAAAATTTCTAAGCCGAGCAAATTTGAGCTGGTGGACAGCGACTACGACACGGCGTTTAACCGGGCGATCTATCCGATCGAAAACGCGCAGACGCGCATCGAGGGGATTCCGCCGTACCTGCTCGGCGGGCATGTCGGCGGGGTAGCGCTGGTACTGAATAATATCGATCCGCCCCTCACCGAGCAGGAGATGCGGTCGCGGATCGACCAGCGGCTGCTCCAGCAGGAGAACAACGTGCGTCCGGAGCGCGTGGAGATCGAGACCTTCGACGGCGGTCGGCGCGCGGTGGTGCTGATGAGCGATTCGCGGTACGCCTACAACGCCTCGGACAGCAATGCGCTCCAGCAATGGCGCGCCAGCCTGGCAAGCCAGGCGTGGTCCATCGCCGGCGATGCGATTAATAATCCTCCGCAATTACGCGGCGTAACCAGCTTCAACGCGCAGGTCGCCGACGAAGCGAAATGGAACACGATCATGGCGATGTCCATGTCCGTGCTGGGCATCATGGCGTACATCTGGGTGCGCTTCGGCAATCTCAAATTCGGTACGGCGACCGTCATCGCGTGCATCCACGACGCGCTGTTCGTGATCGCCGCGATCGGCATGAGCTTTTACATCGGGCAGATCCGGTTTTTCGAGGAAGTTCTGCTCATTAAGCCCTTCCGGCTCGACCTCACACTGGTCGCGGCGGTGCTGACGGTGGTGGGGTATTCGATGAACGATACTGTCGTCGTGTTTGACCGCATTCGCGAGAACCGCGGGAAGTTTGGATTGCTGAGCCGGCAGGTGATCAATGACTCGATCAACCAGACCTTCAGCCGCACGTTATTGACCGGCGGCACGTCGATTGGAATTCTGCTGGTGATGTATGTCATCGGTGGAGAAGGCATTCATGCCTTTACATTCGCGATGCTGCTTGGCATATTAGTCGGAACGTATTCGTCGATCGCGGTCGCCGCTCCGCTGTTGTTAATCGGCAAGTCCGCAGAAGCGCCCGCCGGCCTCGCAAAGGTTCGGCCGGCGGCACGGGGTTTAGATCCGGTCGCTTAGACGTGTTCGGTGCCGCATGGATGCGGGGTCGGAGTCCGCGAGTGCAGCGCGTTGTCAAGGATGACAGTCCCATCCGCTCGCTGTCCACTCGCAGCATGTGCAGGCACATCTCGGTAGTCTCTCGCAACGGGAAGGAGTCCCAATGCTCGTCATACGCAAAGAACTCAAAGTTGGTGTCGCGGTCGCCGCAGGCATTCTCGGCGTCGCCGCCGTTTACGGTCTCATGGCGCTGCTCGGAAACCGGGGCGGTAACGCCGGGTCTGATTTAGCGCAAAACTCTAATACTGAACAGGTTGCGCCTGATGGCGTAATCAATGTTCCTGACGTTGCGCCGAATCTGGATAACGCCCAAGTCGGTCTGCCTCCCAAAGAAGGGACCACGCCGGAATCCAAACCCGCCGTCGCGCCGGTGGACCCGTTCGCCGAAAGCTTCCGGACCGACGGCAGTTCCAACGACGACAAATGGACCGCCGCCTGGAACACCGGCCGCGTGTCGAACGCGTCGCAGGCCGTTGTTAATAATGCTCGGTCGGGAAGCGCGACCGCCAATGGGTCTGCGGTCGGATTGACGCTGGGGAGCTCCACACCGATCATCACCAGGCTTCCCGACACACAACAGATCACCGGTGATACTACACTCCGTAACGAACTGCCCACCGGCGGCACGTATGTCATCCAGCCCGGCGATACCTTCTCCAAGATCGCCGGCAAAGTGTACGGCGATCGCAATCTTTATCACGTGATCGAAAAAGCCAATCCGCAGGTCAATCCTACCCGTCTCAAGATCAACGCGACGATCACTGTCCCGAGTGTGGACACGGTCCGGAGTGAGCGCAGCGCGGTGGTGGTTTCGGAGCCGGAAATCGTCGGGACGATGGACGCGACGCGGCAATACCGCGTGCAGTCCGGCGACACGCTTCATCGCATCGCCCAACGGCTCTATGGGCGCAGCGTGATGTGGGAATCGATCTATGACGCCAACAAGCAGAAGATTGGTCCGGACGCCGGCAAGCTGCGCATCGGCACGGTGCTGACGCTGCCGCAATCCCCCACGACGGCGCTCTGAGCCGCCGGCGTTTGACGCGGATCGATGCTGGATAATTGAAAAACGGTCTGGCGAGCGAGAAACTTCGCTCGCCAGATCGCATTTATAGGACGCCGGAATATCCATTCGCGCCCCCATGTTAAGCCGTCGCGTTGAGCCATCGCATTAAGCCATCGCGTTAAGTCGGCACCCACGCTTACCTGAACGACAAAACCGGGTAGAATCGTCGCCGCACGAGAAACCATGACCATCGCCGCCGAACCTCTCTCGACGCCTCATTCCGTCAGCGCCGTTGCCGGCCGTAAGCGGCTCCATGTTCCGCTTACCAACCGCGTCCGCCGCGATGGGAAGTTCTTTCGTCTCGGCGACGAAAAGTTTTTCGTCAAAGGCGTCACCTACGGGCCGTTCAAACCCAATTCCATGGGCGAGCACTATCCCGAGCCGGACCAGGTGCGGCGGGATTTTGAGCAGATTCGCGATCTTGGCGCCAATTGCGTGCGCGTCTATTGGACGCCCAACAAGTGGTTCCTGGATATCGCCGCGGAGATTGGGCTGAAAGTCTTCGTCGATGTGCCGTGGCCGAAGAATCTGACATTCATCGGCAACGCGGAGATCATGGACCAGGCGCGTGCCGCTGTCCGCGGCGCCGCGGTGGCCGCCGGCAATCATCCGGCGACGTTCGCGATCAGCGTCGTCAACGAACTCCCCGCCGATATCGTCCGCTTTGTCGGGGCCGAGCCGATCTGTGATTTTGTCGACGAGTTGATCGACATCGTTCACCATGTCGCGCCCGATTGCCTCGCGACCTTTGCCAACTATCCGACGACCGAATACCTGAATCCGCGCAACGTCGATTTCGTCAGCTTCAATGTCTATCTCCACAAGGAGCAGGTCTTTCGCAATTACCTGGCGCGCCTGCAGATGATCGCCGGCGAAAAGCCGCTGATGCTCGGCGAATACGGAATTGATACGGGTCGCGAGAAGACCGAGGAGCAGCAGGCCGAAATCCTCGCCACGCACGTGCGCTGCGTGTTTGATGAAGGGCTCAGCGGCACGTTCATTTTCAGCTACACCGACGACTGGTTCACCGGCGGGATGCAGATCGAAGATTGGAAGTTTGGCCTGGTGCGGCGCGACCGCTCACCCAAGCCGGCATTTTATTCGGCCCGCAAATTGTTCGAAAAAGTGCCGCAGGTCTGCGAAGAAAAACTGCCCAAGATCAGCGTCATCATCTGCAGCTACAACGGCGCGAGCACGGTGGAATCGTGCCTGCGCTCCTTGGAGCGCATCCGTTATCCTGGCGAGTACGAAGTGCTTTTTGTTGATGACGGATCGAAGGACAACACGCAGGATATCCTCGCGAAGTTTCCGTGGGTCATCAATATCAAGCAGAAGAACATGGGCTTGTCCTACGCCCGCAACGTCGGCATGAATGCGGCCACCGGTGAGATCATCATTTACACCGATTCTGATTGCGAGGCCG
>JACMML010000052.1 GCA_014379105.1 Phycisphaerae bacterium | reverse complement strand
TTGAGATAGACGTGCGCATCGCGGACCGTCAGATCATTTCCTTCCACCAGCGCGTACCCGAGGTAGCGGGCGAGATAGGAGTGCTCAAAATAAGTTTCATTGTACGGACCCGGCGTCAACAGCACCACGCGCGGGTTCTTGTTGCCGGAGGTCGCCAGCGCCGCGAGCGATTCACGCAGCGCGACGAAGAACGGGGCAAGCCGGTGGACATTGCACTGGCGATAGACATTTGAAATCGCCCGCGAGAGCACGATGCGATTTTCCAGAGAATAGCCGGCGCCGGACGGCGCCTGGGTGCGGTCGCTCAACACTTCGTACTGGCCTCGGGGTGTGCGGACGAGATCGGCGGCGTAGAGGTGAATCCAGCGATTCTGCGGCGGGGTCAGTCCATGGCAGGGTCTAAGAAACCCCGGATTTGCCCAGAGAAGCTCGGCCGGCAGGATGCCTTGAAAAATTGTGTTCGCCGGCCCGTACAAGTCTGCCAGCAGCCGGTCGAAAAGTCTGGCGCGCTGGGTGAGCCCGGCGCAGACAGTCTCCCATTCATCCGACTCGATCAGCAGCGGCACGCGGTCCAGATTCCACGGGCGATCGAGTCCTTGGGCGTCGCCGTAGACATTATGAGTGACGCCGTTGTCGTGGATGAGCCGCCGGGCGTGATCCCAGCGGTGGGTCAGTTCTTCATCGCCGAGCTCATCGAGCATCGAGACGAAAGTCTGCCACTGCGGCCGAAGCGATCCGTCGGACTCGACCATTTCGTCGCGCACGCCCGGCAGCGCCGAATAGCCATCGGCGAATCCCATCGCCGTGCCTGTGGACAGGGGTGCGTCTTTCGATACGAATGGAGCCTCCATGCTTCCTGCCGATTGTTGATGATGGCCGATGGTCAGTGACGGAATTTAGTACCGATAACTTAGTGCCTATGCCCGGTGCCGATATTTAGTAAGCGCGCAGGTCGAGCGTGAACGGAAACTCTTTGGAGATTCGCTCCGGCCCGGCGGATAACGGTCCGGGGGTGTGTCCAAACTTAAAGAACCGAGCGATGCGCCGACTCTCGGCTTCGTAAGCGTTCACGGGGAACCGATCGTAGCTGCGCCCCCCGGGATGGGCAACATGGTACGTGCAGCCGCCGATCGATCGGCCGGACCAGGTGTCGAGCAGATCAAAGACCAGCGGCGCGTGCGCTGCGATCGTCGGATGCAGACAGCTCGGCGGGTGCCACGCGCGATATCGCACGCCGGCCACGAATTGCCCGTTCGTGCCTGTCGGGTGGAGCGGCACGCGTACGCCGTTACACATGACAACATGCCGCGTATCGACCATGCCATCAACTAGCACCTGCATGCGCTCGACCGAAGAATCGACGAATCGCACCGGCCCGCCGAGGCTCGGCTCTTCGCCGAGCACGTTCCAGGGCTCGATCGCCTGGCGCAGCTCGAGCTCGATGCCGCGATGGGCGATCGCGCCGTAATGAGGAAACCGAAACTCGAAGTGCGCGTCGAACCAGTCCAGTTTGAATGGATATCCGGCCTGATTCAGATCGGCGACGACGTCTTCCATGTCTTGGCGGACGAAGTGCGGCAGCATAAATCGGTCGTGCAATTCCGTCCGCCAGCGCACGAGCGGCGTGTTGTACGGGCGCACCCAGAAGTTTGCGACCAGCGCCCGCAGCAGCAGGTGCTGTGTCAGGCTCATCTGCGCGTGAGGCGGCATCTCAAAAGCGCGCATCTCCAGCAATCCAAGCCGGCCGGTGGATGACTCGGGGGCGTAGAGTTTGTCGATGCAGAACTCGGCGCGATGCGTGTTGCCGGTGGCATCGATCAGGATGTTGCGCAGCACGCGATCGACGATCCAAGGCGGGCAATTGCCGGCGGCGGGAATCTGCTTGAACGCCAGCTCAAGTTCGTACACCTGATCGTTGCGCGCCTCATCGATGCGCGGCGCCTGACTGGTGGGACCAACGAACAGGCCGCTGAAGAGGTATGAGAGCGACGGGTGATTGTGCCAATACCCGATCAGGCTGCGCAGCAGGTCCGGGCGACGCAGCAGCGGGGAATCCTTCGGCGACGGACCGCCGAGCACGATATGGTTCCCGCCGCCGGTGCCGGTGTGCCGGCCGTCGAGCATGAACTTCTCGGTGCCGAGGCGCGTCAGTCGCGCTTCCTCGTACAACGCGGTGGTGTTCTTCACCAGTTCGTCCCAGTTCTGAACCGGCTGCGTGTTCACTTCAATCACGCCCGGATCGGGCGTGACCTTGATCGTATTGATGCGCGGGTCGGACGGCGGTGCGTATCCTTCGATCAGAACCGGCGTCTTCAGCTCGGCGGCGGTGTCTTCGATTGCGGTGACGAGATCCACGTAATCTTCCAGATATCGCTGCGGCGGCATGAACACGCGCAGCACGCCCTGGCGAACCTGCGTGCAGAGGGATGTGCGAACCACCCACGGCGCGGATTCCCCTTGCGCCGGTTCCAAGTCGGCCGGCGCGCGAGGCGGGGAAACTGAAGTGGAAAATGCGGTAGTGGGGAACGCGGTCGTCTCCGTGTCGGGCTTACGCTCGCGAAGTCGGCCGGGCGGACCCAGAACCTGCTCGGAATATCCAGCGGGGTCGCGCGGCCCGGGTTCGCCCGTGAGATGGCGTTGGCGCTGTGCGCTCCAGCTGTGCGACAGGGGAGCTCTATCTTCCCACGGATCGCGCTCGTAAATGTGTGGGAAATCTTCCTTGGCGACCCAGGGCATCGAGTCCAGCGGCAGGCGCAATCCCATCGGCGAATCGCCGGGAATGAGATACATCCGCTCGGCCCGCAGGAACCACTTGCCGGTCACCCACGCGGCGCTGCCGTCGGTGTAATAATCGCGACGCAGCGGCAGCGCATATCCCACAACCTTCTCCAACCCGTCTTCGAATACTTTTGCAAGCCGCGCGCGGTCCTCGGCGTTGGCGAGGTTGCTCTTCAGCGGATCAACATTCGATGGAAGTCGGCGCTCTTTCCACAGGTAATACCACGCGTCTTCAAATCCGGGGATGACGTATTTCTCGTCCGTCCCCAGCTTCTGCGCCAGACGCATGATGAATGCCTCGGCGTCGGCGCTGGTGCGCGTGTTCGTTGCGGACTCGTCGGCCACGAGAGCCGGGTCGCGCCATAGCGGCTCGCCGTCCTTGCGCCAGTGTAAGCCCAATGCCCATCGCGGGAGGGATTCGCCGGGGTACCACTTGGATTGTCCGAAGTGCAGCAACCCGCCGGGCGCGAAGCGGTCGCGCAGGCGGCGGATGAGTGTGTCAGAGCGCTTGTATTTCATCGGCCCCATCGCGGTGGTGTTCCACTCCGGGCCGTCCATGTCGTCGATGGAGACGAACGTCGGTTCTCCGCCCATGGTCAGGCGGACATCGCCGTGCTTGAGGTCCTGATCAATCTGGTGCCCCAGCGTTTCGATCTGCGACCATTGCGCGTCGGTGTACGGCTTGGTAACGCGCGGGTCTTCGTGAATGCGCGTGACGGACATCGAGAATTCAAATTCTTCCTTCGCCTGTCCGTTGGTTCCGTGCGCGTCGTCGGGATCGGCGGTGGTGACCGATTCGTCATCCGCGGAATAGAAGCCCGTGATCGCTGCCGCACTCACCGGATCGGCCGAGCATGCCAGCGGGATGTGGCCTTCACCTGCAAACAGGCCGGATGTGGGGTCCATGCCCACCCATCCGGCACCGGGGAGATAAACTTCGGTCCAGGCGTGCAGGTCTGTGAAATCGTGGGACGCGCCGCTGGGCCCGTCGAGCGACTTCACATCAGGGACGAGTTGAATCAGATATCCCGATACGAATCGCGCTGCGAGCCCGAGGCGCCGCAACACATTCACCATCAGCCAGGCACTATCACGGCAGGAGCCGCACTGCTTGATCAGTGTCTCCTCGGCCGACTGGATGCCGGGCTCGAGGCGGATCAGATATTTCACCGCGTTGTGGATCCGCAGGTTCAGGCCGACCAGGAAATCCACGGTCGCCATTTTGTCACGGGGTACAGCGCCGAGCAGCGCCGTCAGCAGCGGGCCGCCGGGCTCGGGGTGCAGGTAGGGTTCCAGTTCGCGCGCGAGGGTCGGGTCGTATGTGAATGGGAAATGCTCGGCGTACTTTTCCAGGAAAAAATCAAAAGGATTAATAACCGTCAACTCGGCCACCAGATCGACCTCGACGGCAAACTCATTTGTTTTCTTCGGGAAGACGAGCCGTGCCAGCCGGTTGCTGTAAGGGTCCTGCTGCCAATTAATGAAATGCTCGCCGGGCGTGACCGACAGGGAATAACTGGTGATCGGCGTCCGGCAGTGCGGGGCGGGCCTCAATCGCACGATATGCGGCGACAGAAACATGCCGCGCGGGTAGCGGTATTTGGTCCGGTGGTTGAGCGCAACTCTAATCGCCATAAAGCATTTACACGCTGACTCAATCAGCCGCCGTGCCTTGTTAAGTACGAATTTTCTACCCCGTGCCCGCTTTTTGCGCGCCATGGACGGATCAGTGCCATTCAAGGACCTCAAACCGCCGCTGGCCAGAAAGACAATTGGCAGAAATGCGGGCGTGCAAAGCCTATGCCATCTGTTGGCGCGCCGATAGCCGGAGGAGTGCTGATTTCCGCCCAAATCTCTTCCGCACCATTATCGGACCTGCCCAACTTATAGCTTGACGCCGCCGCTCCGAGAGGGGGATAATAGCGAAGTGGCCCGCTATCGGTTGGACATCATCGCGTCCCTCGCCCGACAGATGGCGTTCGCGCCGGTTGGCGTGCGCGACCGGCAACTCGCGGCCGCCGAAGATCTGGCGATATCAATCGATCCGGCCAAGGCTTACGCGCCCGATTATGTAATCCTGCACATCACCGCGTATGACCCGAAGCGCCGTGAATCGGAGATGCTGACCGGTCTGGCGTTACAGCACGATCTTGGACTGCTCATCGAGCAGGTCTCAAGCACGCTGAAACAGAAAACCACTGATCGGGCCGAGCCTGTTCTGACAATCGACGACTTGACGCAGAAATTTAATGTCACCAGCAAGACGATCCAGCGCTGGCGCCGTCGCGGCCTGGCCGCCCGGCGGTTCGTGTTTCCTGACGGCAAGCTGCGCGTCGGTTTCAGGCTCGGCGTCGTGGAGAAGTTCCTGACGGTTCATCGCGACGCTGTCGTGCGGGGCGCCAATTTCTCTCAGATTGACGATCCCGAGCGCGATCTGATCCTCGCCAGCGCCCGGCGGCTGGCTGTCGATTGCCGCTGCTGCCAAAGCGAGATTTCCCGGCGTATCGCCAGGCGGCTAAATCGATCCCCGCTGACCGTCGCTGCCACGATTCGCAAACACGATCTGGAACATCCCGATCAGGCGATCCTGCCGTTGACGGCAATGCCGCTTGATGAAACCCAGCGGCTGCGCGTCATTCGGATATTGCGCAAGGGCGGCAGCCTGACTATCGCGGCGCGGCGCGTGAAGCGGTCGCGCAGCGCGATTTATCGCGTGGTCCTCGATCAGCGCCTTACTCGTGTGATGGACCGGCGGGTGAAGTTCATCGATGACCCGCTCTATCACCAGCCCGACGCCGAATATCTCTTAGCGAATATGGCCTCTGATCCGGCGGTGCGGGCGGATCACCATCCAGAGGCGAGCCGAATCCCCGCGGATTTGCCGCCATACCTGCGGGATCTGTATCGCACGCCGCTGCTCACGCCTGCCCGCGAGCGGGCGCTGTTTCTCAAATTCAACTTCCACAAGTATCAGTTCGCCCAGGCCCGTCGCCGTCTCGACCCGGCCAAGCTGCGGGCTCGGGATATCGATCAACTTGATCGGCTTCTCGACAACGCCACCGAGGTGAAAAACCAGATCGTCCAGGCCAATCTCCGCCTTGTTGCCAGCGTCGCGAAAAAGCACGTGCGCGCAGGCATCGGACTGATGGAATTGGTCAGCGAAGGCAATATCACGCTGATGCGCGCGGTCGAGAGCTTCGATACGCACAAGGGCAATAAGTTCAGCACCTATGCGACGTTCGCGCTGATGAAGGGCTTTGCGCGCACGGTGCCGCAGATGTTGACGCTCGCCCGCCGCACCGCGCCAAGTCAGCCAATGGTCGATGTAGCCGATCGCGCGGGCCGGTTTGTAGATAATCTGGTCAACCGCGACCAGGTGCGCACGCTGATGGCGAATCTGACCGACAGCGAACGCAGAATCATCGGCGCGCAGTTCGGAATCGACGATTCCAGTGATTCGCAAGAACTCGCAGCCGAGCTCGGTGTCAGCCGGCATCGCCTCAGGCAGCTCGAGCGCACAGCGCTGGACAAGCTCCGCACCGCCGCCCGGATCGACTAGTTCCATGCCGCTCGACGGCATAGCAAGTCGTCTCAAATCCCTAATTTCAGCATCATCTTTAATGACGAAGAACCTTTTTGACCCCATCCACCCGTTAAAGTATATATGCTTAGACGTATGAAGTTGTCACGCCCTCGCACAACCGATGTCGATCTGGCATTCCGAGCATTTTCGGACCGCACACGCCTGCGCGTCCTCCACCTGCTCCGCGGCGGAGAAGTGTGCGTGTGCGATCTGGTGAAGGTGCTGGACATGCCCCAGCCAAAAGTCTCTCGGCACCTCGCATACCTTCGGCGCGCCGGGCTCGTGACGGCCAGAAAAGACGGGTACTGGATGCACTACTCGCTTGCGCCGGCGCGGACGGATTTTCATAAGAGCTTACTGAATTGCCTGGCGTGCTGCTGCAGTTCAGTACCGGAATTAGCAGGTGATGCGAAGCGGCTGTCCGCGGCATGCGCTTCAACTGCAACCTGTTGCGGCTGATTTTTTAGAAAAGTTTATTCGTCTAAGCAGATAAATGATTGTGAATCGGAGTATACGAATCAGGCAATTAGTCGGAGAACAAAACATGAGCGACACCAGAACTGAATCAAACAAAGCTACCAGCTGTTGCGGTCCAAGTTGCTGCGGCGGCAACGATAGCCCCGCGACCGACGACGTAACCGCTGTGGTGCGCGAGCAATACGCGAAGACCGCGATGAGCGGGTTATCGAGCGAGGATGCCGGCGTGCGCGCCGTCGCCGAGGCGTTCGGATATTCCGCGGGCGAACTGACCTCCATACCCGCCGAGGCGAATATGGGATTATCCTGCGGCAACCCCACCGCGACCGCCAATCTGCGGGCCGGTGAAGTGGTGGTTGATCTCGGCAGCGGCGGGGGGCTGGATGTGTTTCTCGCCGCGAACAAGGTTGGCCCGACAGGCCGCGCGATCGGGATCGACATGACCCCGGAGATGATCTCGCTCGCAAAAAAGAACGCGGCCGCGGGTGGGCTGACCAATGTAGAGTTTCACCTGGCGCGAATCGACCGCATGCCGCTGGCGAATGCGTCCGTGGACGTGGTGATCAGCAACTGCGTCATCAACCTCGCACCCGACAAGCCGGCGGTCTTTCGCGAGATCGCGCGGGTCTTAAAGCCCGGCGGCCGGCTCGCGATTTCAGATATCGCTTTGAAAGCGCCGTTGCCGCCGGAGATTGCCAGCGACGTGATGGCGTTCGTCGGCTGCATCGCCGGAGCGTTGATGATTGATGACTATCGTCGCCAGTTGCGTGACGCCGGATTCGCCGACGCGATGGTCGTCGATGCCAATGCCGACCTGAACGCGTACGCCAATGTCAGCGGGCAATCCGGATGCTGCTCGCCGGCGATGTCGCCATCAACTTCGACACTAGCTTCGTCAACAACTGCCGGGCGCAGTTTGTCGATAGCGGCGTGTTGTGGAACAACCGCCACAGCCGCTCCATCGGCGGTTCACACCGGACTGGCGAGCCTGCTGGAGCGGTATGATGTTAATCACTATGCCGCGAGCGTGAAGATTTTTGCGATTAAACCGGCGCCGTTAGCCGGCGCGTGATTTGCCGTCACGCGTGGGTCGTTTTAATCTGCCCGCACTATGAAGTTCGCAAAGAACACGTTCCTCCTCGCCGGGATTTACGGGCTGATTGTGTTGTTGCCGCACTACTTCATGGAAGGCAAAATCGGCCGCGATACGCCGCCGGCGATTACGCATCCGGAATATTTTTACGGCTTTGTCGGCCTCGGCGTCGCGTGGCAGGTGATGTTCCTGTTGATCGCCACCAATCCAGCGCGCTATCGGCCGGCAATGCTGGTCGGGATCATTGAAAAGGTCAGCTTCGGCGCGGCCGCGATCGTGCTTTATCTGCAAGGCCGGCTCGCACTCCAGATGCTCGGCGCGGGGATGATCGATCTGCTGCTGGGGGGTTTGTTCGCTATCGCATTCTTGAAGACCAGATCGAAATTGGCTGCAGATGAACGCGGATAAGA
>JACMML010000051.1 GCA_014379105.1 Phycisphaerae bacterium | reverse complement strand
GGGGAAAATGAGTTTGCAATCATCAATACGATGCTGTCCGAAGAGGCGGTGTTGGCGTACGAGTGGGGCTACGCATCGGCGGACCCGCGCAACCTGGTTTTGTGGGAAGCGCAGTTCGGCGATTTCGTCAACGGCGCGCAGAACATCATCGATCAGATCATCGCTGCCTCCGAATCAAAGTGGCATTACATGAGCGGCCTGGTGATGCTCCTGCCGCACGGCTATGAGGGCAGCGGGCCGGAGCACAGCAACGCGTATGTTGAGCGGTTCCTCAGTCTCTGCGCCGAAGAGAACATGCAGGTCGCCATGCCGTCGCGGCCGAGCACGTACTTCCACCTGCTGCGGCGTCAGCAGCTGCGCAAGTTCCGTAAGCCGCTGGTCATCTTCATGCCCAAGAACCTGCTCCGACGCGCGGACGCCGGCAGCAAAATCGAAGAGTTCACCGATCAGGAACTGTCGCTGGTCATCGACGATTCCCACGTCGTCGATCGCGACAAGGTGAAACGGCTGCTTCTCTGCGCCGGCAAGGCGTATTACACGCTGAACAAGGCGCGACTCGATCACAAGATTGACGACGTCGCGATTGTGCGTCTCGAAGAATTTTATCCGTTTCCCAAGGCCGACCTGGTGCAGGTGCTGAACAAGTACCGTCGCGTCAGCGAAGTGTGCTGGGTGCAGGAAGAACCGCAAAATCGCGGCGCCTGGACCTTTATTCAGCCGATCCTGCGATCAATGCTGCCCGACATCCTCGTGAGCTATCACGGCCGCGAGGCGGCGGCGAGCCCCGCGACGGGATCGATGGCGATGCATGAGGCGGAGGAGCACGAATTGGTCGCTTCAGCGCTTGATCTGGCCCGTCGCCAGAACGGCGCGTCGCCCGCGAACTCTCCAGCAGCGTCGCCAGTCGCGGCAAGTGCTGCTTCGTCACACGTCGGAGCTGGAACCGTCAAATAGGACTGTCAAATAAGTTTGGCCCGCCGTCATCAAGGTGCTTGATCGCCGCGGTGAGCACGGAGCGTGCATTGGCATAGCTCACGCGCCGTGACGCAGTCTGCGCGTTCAGCCATGCGAAACCGACGTGCTCGTGCGAGAGCGTGATCTGGTCTGATTCCACTTCTGCGAGGAAGAAAACCACGCTCTTCTGAATCAGCCCGCCGCGCCGGCCGCGGAAGATGTAGCTGATTTCCTGCGCGAATCCGGGCACCAGTTTGACCTGGGTTATCCCGGACTCCTCCACCAGTTCCCGACGCGCCGCGGTCAAATCGTCTTCCCCAGCCTCGACGTGGCCTTTGGGATAATCCCAATGACTGCCGTAGTCGAGCAGCAGAAACAATCGCTCGCCGGCCGAAGAATTGCGGAAGATGATGAAGCCGGCCGATCGCTCAGTTTTCACCCCCGCGCTTGTATCTGGCGATTAACCACGATGCAACTGCCCTGCTCTATCTCTGTTGATCTATCTCTGGCGATCTATCTCTGGCGATCTATCGCTGTATGGTCGGCCAAACCGCGAGCGAGCAGAATCGATGGCCCATGCGGTCGAGAACTGGAATGCTTCGCGTCTGCCGGAAACCGGCGATGACCCCTTTAGTCACCAGCACGTCCTCAAATAGCTCGACATCTTTTTCAAATACTTCAATGGACTCGGTGAAGACGATCAGCAACAGTCCGGCATGACGAATGAGCGGGTCGGCCTCCATCTTCAATAGGTCGGCGACCACCGCGCCGCGCCACTGCGCGCTGTACCCGCCATGACGAACGCCCCCTTCGCGAAACTGATACGCAATCTTCACCTCAAGCCACAGCGCATCGCCGGGCTCGGTTTGCTCAGGTGCATCAAACAGCGTCGGCGGCGCGCGATCGAGCCGAAGCGGGCGGCCAAGGGGCGACAGAACCAGGTCGCACCGCTGCCGGTGCGTTAGCTTGTTTCCCGATGACGACGGGTAATGCACTTCGCGTGCGACCGCGAAGCAGGCCGCCAGCGCTCGGGCCGCGTGCTCGTGCAATTTTAGCTCGGCAAGCGAATCAAGTCCGTACACCGCTTGTTCGAGCCGCAACGCCGTCTCGTCCTGTTCGATGGCGCTGGCAAGCGTCGCGACGATGTGCGGAAAATCCCAGAGCATGAAGAAGTTCGTTGCGCGGTGCGTTCAGTGATAAGTTGACAGGAGCCTGACACGTTTCAGTCGCATCTTAAGCGACGAAGCCGAACCCGCGCATGACCAGATGCCCCGCGACGTATCCCGCCGCGATCCCCGCAAGCACGTCGCTCGGCCAGTGTGCGTCCATCAGGTATCGCAGTACGGCGGTGATCAGCCCGAGGCTCCAGAAGACGACCTGCGCCTGCGGGTAGAGAATGCTCAGCGAAACCGTCAGTGCGATCGCGCACGCGCTATGGCTGGAGGGAAAGCTCTCGCGCCAATTGGCGTGCTTCAGCGTCGGACCCAGAAACTTACCCGCATTCTCGCGGTTCGGACGCACCCGGCCGGTGAGGCGCTTGATCACAAAAACGCTGAGGCTGGTGCACGTCACGGCCGCGCCGACCGCGACCGGCTTGAGCCATTGCGACGGCTCGAAGGCATAGATCAGCGCCATCGCCGCCGCGGTCGCGACCGCCTGCCCGAATTGCGCCAGCCATTGGCTCTCACGCTTGATATCCCCTTTGAACGGAAGCTGCAGAACCACCGGAACACCGCGCATCTCCAAAACCATAAAAACCGCGGCCGGTAGGAGCAGGGAAATCAATATCCACGGGTTCATCAGCGTCATCGGTTTAGACGAATCAAGCGGCCGGGGCAAGACTTCGCCCGCGTGCCTCGGCTCGAATCGCCCGGAGCGTATACCACGGCAGCCAGAGGGCGCAGCGACAGAATACGGTGAAGATGGTCACCCAGATGATGCCCTTAAGGCCCCAATCGGTTGTCGTCACCACGATAGACGCCAGCACTGCATTGGAGACGCCGCCGACGATGGCGGTGATCGCGTACGGCTTCATCCGTCCCATCCCAAAAAGCACGGACCGCCCGATCGAAGCGCTGCCCCCAATGACGGTATGAACCATCACCCACGGCAGGATTTCCTGCGTGCCCACCAACGGGTTACCGAACCATTTCTGAAACAGCCATCCATCGATCAAACAAACAACGACCGCACCAGCAGCCAGCAACAGCAGGCTGACGGCCGTGCCGTAAATATAGTCTCGACGAAGCGCCGCCCAGTTGGCGTCATGGAACATACTGGCGGCCCGCGGCAGCAAAGCGACTGCGATTCCCGACACCAGCAACAGCATCGCACCGTCAATCTGAATCGCCGGGACGTACCTCGCGATCATTGACGTATCAAGGTAACGGTCGATCAGAACCTGATTGAACGGTGCGTAGAACCAGTCAGCGATCTGTGAGAGCGTGACCCACGCGCCCATTGCCAGGAGATATGGAACCACGCGCAGATCAATTCTGAATCCGGCGAACTTTGCATATAGACCCAGGGCACTGAAGCGCATTAACACCAATCCGATAGAACTCATCGCGAACGCGTCGCTGACAGCTACGTCTGCTCCACTGTGCCTCGCAAACACAAGCACGCGTCCCATGAAAAGCAACTCCGCCGCTATCTGGCAGACATTATCAAATGTCTGCCCGCCGGTTGCCTGTAGTTTCGCGGCCGGGACCTCACTGAGTGATCGAAGAATAACCGCCATCGCCAGGCCGAGAGTGATTCGATAAGCGTCTTGTGCTGTCGCGGAAAAAGGTTGCGACGCTGCGATCTGGTGGAACCAGTCCAGATGTGACGCATAAAAGAATGCAGCAGCGGCGGCCACGCCGCTTGCGCAAATAACGACGATCAACGCCGTGTTGAAAATCGTGTCATGCGTTGGCTGGGTCTGCCGGGGCGTGACCGGCTCATAGTCCAAGGGGCCGTCAGAATCATTTAGAGTTATTACGGCCGATGGTCTGCTAAGGGCATGGACCAGACTCGGCGTCAGCCCGGCCGTCATATACGACAGCAGTCCCACCATCCCGCGCAGCAGCATCAGCACGGCCAATTCATCCGCACCCTGGTATCGATACACGACCGCGGCCGCGATCGCCCAACTGAGCACTCTGGCGATACTTGAAGCGTATGACGTGAGTAAGGCAGAAAGCAGCCCGGATTGAGAGGCGCTGCTCAACGCGGCGCGCGCCCGGATCAGTGGCGCGATCCAACCCGGGACCTCCGGAATCATGGCGAGACCGTGATCGCCGGCGCGGTGGTCGGCGGGCTTACGTTTCCGTCAGTTGTTTTTGCCGTCTCTTTTTCGGTCTTATAGACAAAAATCCCGATCGCGCCGATGAGAATCAACACAAACCCGAGAACCTGCCAGAAATTGAACTTCATGAAACTCCCAGAGTGCGGTGCACAGCGAACCGGATCAGTCGACGCGTCGTGCGAAATGCGTTGCGTAACATGCCGCACGTCTTACGCGGCACGGCGGCCCATTGTAATCGCGCCCAGTGCCGGTTGACCAGCGACGCGGTGCTCCAGGGTCGGCCGGGTCGCTCGCTGCAGCATCATCACCGCGACGGCTGACAGAAGAACCACGTTCAGGTTCACGCGCGTCGCGCTGGCCATGCCGGGGTTGATCAACATCCATGCGTAAAGCGCCAGCCACGTGCGGTTCAGCCATTTCTGGAGCGTCGGCACCGATTGATCGGCCGGCCGTGACAGCGCTTCGGTCGCCATCAGCGTTGCGGGAATCGCCAGCAGAAGCAGGTCATAGTCAAAATAGAACGGCATGAGCAGCGGCGCGCACGCGATGGTGGCGCTGATCAACCGATCGCGCCAGGTCTGCTCGGTGACGCTCGACCAGCAGTCGTCGATCGCGGGCCTGGTCCAGTGGCTCCATGCGGCGCGAATCAGCAATGTCGCGATGGCGACGAATGACACGGCATGGAGGATGGACGTCATCAGCCACATCTCGCCGGCCTCGCGGCCTTGGACGAGTAATCGCCAGAAAGCTTTCAACGTCGCATGCCGCTCCCAGAGGTACGCGTGCTCGACCTGCATATAGTGAATATTCGCCGGCAGGCGGTGCAGGTAATCAACCAGCGCGCCCGGCATTGTTGCCTGCGTGATTAAAACCAGAAATGAACCCACCAGGCCGAGCCCGATCAGCGCTCGCACGCCCATGCTGATGACCAGCACGCACGCCACCACCGCCGCCAGTTGCGGCTTGTAGCCTAAAAGCGCGCAGAACGCGCCGGCGAGAAACGCGCGTTTGGCGCGCCAGCAGGTCGCCACCGCGCAGAGGAGGCACAGGGAGATCAATGTGTTCTGACCATGACTGATCGCCTGCACGAACGGCATGGAGAGCAGCAGCAGGAGCGGAACGAGTCCGGTCGTCCGCCAGTCCAGCGGGCGGCCCATCGCGTCGACATCCGCGAGTCGCGGCGCCAGCATCCGCGTGAGCATGAGGACCGCCGCGCCGAGCGCGGCGATATTGATCAGCGTCCACACTGCAACGGCTGAGCTGAAGCTGAGCAGCGACAGCGGCGCGAATACCCAGGCGTAGAACGGCGGATTCCACCACGGGCCGAACTTCTGCTTCTCGAAGCTGACGGTAATATCCAGCCCCGCCGCTGTAGCGACCGATTGCTCAAAGTCGGCAACTTTTCGCAAGTCATAGAGGTCGGCCACGCGCCCTTCGCGGACGAACGTGCCGCCGGTGTAGAACGCGAGAAAGTCGTGCCCGAGCATTTGACGGGATACGGCCTTTTCAACCGGCAAAAACGCGTTCCCGAGCACAAAAACGAGGGTTGCGGTTGCCAGCAGGACGGAATATTGCCACAGACGCTTCCGCATCGGGGCCGGTCGGAGGATGTGCGGGAGTGCGATCGCCATGTAACCGATTGGATCGGCCACCCGCGCGTCGAAACTTGTCCCCGAACCTTTATGGGACGCCCGCCAGAACCATTGCCCGAACCATTCCGGACCGTTTCCCGATCGCCGTCTTCGGTCGCGAACTGCACTGCGAACTCCCAGTCGCTGATTTGCAGAATGTAGGCGGCGTATTCGGGCTGGGAGGAACACGCAAATTTTGTGGTTTCCCCTCCGAAAAAATCTCGGTATGATCTCCGCCGGTTGGTTTGTCTGATCAGGTCAGTGGCTCCCCGGGCGTAAACCGGTTTCCGCGCACTTGTATCGCTGCCTGCCTTCTGGGTCGGAACGTCGGCCCCTTTCGGTGAACCCGGAGAGTGATTGACCGGGGTTCAAGGCCCGCTTTCCAAGGAGATACTATGGGCCGCAAGTTGTACGTCGGAAACCTCAACTACCAGACGGATTCGTCGGAGTTGCAGGAGCTTTTCAGCCAGTTCGGCACCGTTGAGAGTGCCGAGATCATCGCAGACCGTGAAACCGGTCGCAGCAAGGGCTTCGGATTCGTGCAAATGGGCACGGACGATGAAGCTGCCGCTGCGATCTCCGGCATGAACGGCAAGGAAATCAACGGTCGCGCGCTGACCGTCAACGAAGCCAAGCCCAAGGAGAACCGCGGTGGCGGCTTCGGTGGTGGTGGCGGCGGTGGTGGTCGTAGCGGCGGCGGCGGCGGTGGCCGCGGCGGCTTCGGT
>JACMML010000050.1 GCA_014379105.1 Phycisphaerae bacterium | reverse complement strand
CGGCGGCGGCGATCTCGATACGCTCGACGGTGGCGATGGTCTGGACACGTTGATCCAAAAAGAATCAAGAGACACGGATAAACTGATTAAGGATGTCGAAGAGAGCTCGATCTAACGAGCAAGTTTCATGAGGCGGGCGCAATCGGCGACTCCGCCAATTCGTAAAAGTCAGACGCCCGGGCCGCTTTCGCGGTCCGGGCGTCAGATTCAGCGAATCCTTTCGCAACTTCCCTGCACTGTCACGGGGCTCGTCTCCGACAATCCCCGACGACCCCTCTGGTCGTTGCTTGTATTACTCTGGCGTGGCGGCCACCGACATCGCTGCCTCTGGATCGCGTAGCCACTGCTCTAAATAGACCGCCAGGCCGTCTTCGGCATTGGTGCCGATCACGCGCTTGGCGATCTGCTTCACTTCCACGCGTGCGTTGCCCATGGCGACGCCGAACGCCGCGTGGCGAATCATCGGCAGATCGTTCTGATCGTCGCCGAACGTGATGATCCGGTCCGGCGCGATCCCGTAGAAATCGGCCACGTACTTGAGGCCGAGCCACTTGTTGACGTGCGGATCGAACATCTCGACGATCTCCACGCCCTGGCTCATCACCAGCACGCCGTGCACGTAAGTGCGCTTGCCGAACTCGAGCATGATCGCGGCCTTCAGCTCGGCGGCGGCTTTAACGTCCAGAACCGTACTGACCCGCAGTGTGTGCGAGTGATCCTGCCTGGCCATCTCACTGCGACGTTCCAGCCGCTGGTCGCTCAGAGACATCCAACTGCTCAACGCCTCGTGAACGATGCGGCCCTCTGAAACCAGGTAATCAAAACCCATGTGGTGCCGATCCACATACGCCACCGCCGCGTGGCCGTGCCGCTCGATCGCGCCGCACAGTTCGCCGGCCAGTATTGGGTCCATCGCCGCGCGATGAACTGTCTTGCCGCTTTTGGCATCCACGACAAGTGCGCCGCTCACCAGAACAACCAGATCGCGGTGTTCCACGATGTCAAAGATCTTGCTGGCCTCGGTGTAGTTGCGACCGGTCGCAAACGCTACACGATGCCCGGCGTCGAGAATCGCCCGGATCGCCAGCCGCGTGCGGTCGGCGATCAAGCCGGTTGGTGATAGAAGCGTGCCGTCGAGATCGATGCCGAAAAGATAGGAATCAACTCTTTCGGTCACATCGCCATCACTGAAACTCAAGCTAGCTGGTTTGCCTATCATACCCAACTCAATCTTTCGTTCACGACGGGTTATCCACAATCTGATGTAGATCGTCTACCGGAGTTTACTACGGCTTGTGCGGTTCAAGAGCCTTGTGACGTAGCATCTGCATCATCACAACCAGCGGCAACAACCGAGCGGCGACCTCGAGCGCCGCCAGGATTTGCAACCCCGGTCCGGTGATCGCCACCGGCGTATGCGCGAGTCCGACGTTGGTCACGGAACCGACGCAGAGCATGAGAATGCGCTCGGCGGCGAGTTGTGGTTCGGTCTGACTCAGCACAATAACGGCTGCGAGGAGCATCGCCGCCTGCACTGCACACGCGATCAGTGCACGCGGGAGTAGCGTCTGTGGGAGCGTCCACAGCCACGCGATTCCCCATGCTCCCGTACCCGCCGTGCCGAAGCCGACGAGCATCACCGCCATCAATATCCAGTCCGTGCCACGCGGCAACTCCGAGATCAGTTCGTTCGAATACCCATATCCAATCGCCGACATAATCAGCGCACTTCCACGCGACAGCGTCATTTCAGAACCGCGCCAAGCGCCTAACGCGTATATCGCCGCCATCCCAAGCAAATAGATGCCCGCAACTACCGTCATCACTTTCAAGGCGTGCGCGTTTAACATTGATCTGCGCACCAATCGCTCATAAAGCATCAATGGCACAAGCGTTCCGAAACCGCCCATGAGACTGAGGGGGGCCAGCGCGATATTCAGGACCGGATCGTCTGGTCCGCGGAGTCGGCCGAAGGTCATCGCGCTGCCGCATAATGCACCTACGCCGCGCGAAAATCCGGAGATCAGAGATTCGCCGGGCGCGGACGTCGCCAGGCCGACCAAGCCGGCACCGATGATCATCAGCAGGCCCGTCGTCGCGATCCGACTGTCCGAATGCGGCAGCCCGAGCACCCGCGCAAGCAGCACGCCGCCGCCGATGAGCGTCAGGAGCGCGCCACTGAGCAGCTGCATCAGAAACACCATCTGCACAGACGTTCGGAATTCGTCGGGCGCGGCAAAGGTCTGAGGAAAGCCGGTCAGCGTATTAACGTTCGCGGACGTGAAGACCGCCCTGGCGACGCTCACCGGGTTGGCCGCCGCCAACGCGCCGGGGATACGCAGGGATAGAAACCCAAGCACCAGCATCCCCAGCCACGCCACAATTAGCCAGCCGACTAGCGACAAGCTGCGTGCGTTCGTGTCCAGCGGCTGGGCAGGCGTCGATGGCATGAGCCCTCCGTGAACCGGTTATTTCTTGTAGACCGTCTCAGGATCAAAAACCTTGGTTCCCACGATTTTCCAATCTGCGGCGCCATCGACAAACTCGCGGTAAAAGCAGCTTTCATAGCCGTCATGACACGCGGCACCCTTTTGCTCGACCGTAAACAGCAGCACGTCCTGGTCACAATCCGTGCGCATGCTCAGCACACGCTGGGTATGCCCGCTGGTTTCACCCTTGAGCCACAGCTTGTTTCGCGAGCGCGAATAATAATGGCAAAACCCGGTCTCGATCGTCTTCTCGACGCTTATACGGTTCATGAACGCGAACATCAGCACACGCCCCGTGGCGTGGTCCTGGATAATCGCGGGGATCAGGCCATTGGCGTCGTACTTCAGCGCATCGAGCAGAGCATTCATAGCTCACTGGTTGTCGCGAAGGACGCGGGAATGTCAACGCGGGCGTATCAATCCGTACGCTTCAGTATTCTTGACACGTCCCCGGCCACCCCTAGCATCGACCACACAGCGATAATTTTTGCGCACTAAAGGAAGCAAACTGATGAAAAAGAAAATAGTTACCGACGTCGATGTGAAGGGGAAACGAGTTTTGATGCGCGTGGATTTTAACGTCCCGCTGGACGGCAGCACGATCACCGATGATCGCCGGATCGCGCAGGCGTTGCCGACGATTAAGAGTGTGGTCGACCGCGGCGGCCGGTTGATCCTGATGAGCCACCTGGGCCGGCCTAAGAGTGGTCCTGAACCTAAATTTTCGCTTAAACCGTGCGCGGAGCACCTCAGCAAACTGCTTGGTAAGCCCGTTACATTCACCAGCGATTGCATCGGAGTGGAGGCCGAGCAGGCGGTCGCAGGGATGAAGGACGGGGATGTGGTGCTATTGGAAAATCTGCGTTTTCATAAAGAAGAGGAGAAAAACGACCCGAACTTCGCCAAGCAGCTCGCCAAGCTCGGCGACGTCTACGTTAACGATGCATTCGGCACGGCCCACCGTGAGCATGCCAGCACTTTCGGCGCCGCCCAGGCGATGCAGGGCAAGCCGCGGGTGATCGGGTTTCTGATTCAGAAGGAACTGAAATTTCTCGGCGAGGCTGTATCCACACCTGCGCGGCCGTTCGTTGCGATCATGGGTGGGGCGAAGGTCAGCGACAAGATTGCGGTCATCGAGAACCTGCTCGGCAAGGCCGACAAGCTGCTAATCGGCGGTGCGATGGCGTACACGTTTTTCCTCTCCCAGGGCAAAAAGGTCGGCCGGAGCCTGGTGGAGAAGGACAAAGTCAATCTCGCTAAAGAGCTGTTGGCTAAACACGGCGCCAAGATCGTGCTGCCGGTGGACACGGTGATTTCCAACAAGATGACCGACGACGCCGAGACGAGCATCGTGGAAGGGGACATCCCCGACGACATGGAAGGCTTCGATATCGGGCCCAAGACCCAGGCGCTTTACGCGGCCGAGATTGCCAAGTCAAAGACGGTCATCTGGAACGGCCCGATGGGCGTGTTCGAGAAAAAGCCATTCGCCGCCGGCACCAAGGCGGTCGCGCTCGCGGTCGCAGACGCCACCGCGAAGAACGGCGCGATCACCATCATCGGCGGCGGCGACTCCGCGGCCGCGGTGGAGCAAATGGGCTTGAGCGAAAAAGTAACCCACGTCTCCACCGGCGGTGGGGCGTCTCTGGAGTTTCTGGAGAGCGGTCATTTTTCTACGCTGGATATTCTGGATTAGCACCATCGGTACGCAATGTGAAATGTGACAAAGACGGCATAGCGGCAAGCGGATCAAAAAATCTGCGCAATCTGTGTCCCATTCCTTCGCTTAGTCCGGGTCCATTCGTGTAGATTCGTAGCGAATGAATCCTTTCGCCGATCCTCGCCCGATGATCCTCCCCTCGATCCTCTCAGCCGATTTCTCCCGGCTGGCGGAGGATTGTCGGGATGTATTGAACGCCGGCGGGGATTTCCTGCACATTGATGTGATGGATGGGCACCTCGTGCCGAACATCAGTTTCGCGGCACCGGTCTTTAAGTGGCTGCGGCCAATTTTTCCGGACGTATTTCTGGACGTTCATCTGATGATCGATGAACCCGTTCGCTACGCGCCGGAGATGGTGAAGGCAGGGGCGAACAACATCACGTTTCATGTCGAAGCGCCGGAGGTGAGGAGCGATGTCGCGGCCGCGGCGAGGGAAATCGGCAAGCTTGGCTGCCATGTCGGGATCACGCTTAAGCCGGGGACCAAGATCGAGACAGTCTTGCCCGCGCTGCCGTATGTTGATCTCGTGCTGATTATGAGTGTCGAGCCGGGTTTCGGGGGGCAGAAGTTCATGGCTGATCAGTTGGATAAGGCGCGGCTTATCAAGCCGATGCTCAAGCCCAACCAGCGGCTTGAAATCGACGGCGGCATCGATGAGCACACGATCGGCGAGGCGCGGCGTGCCGGCATTGATTGGTTTGTCGCTGGGAACGCGATTTTCGGCGCAACGGATCGAACGGCCGCGATACGTCGGCTCCGCGAGGCGATTAACGCCGGAACCTGACTATTTCGCCCAAATCGGTTAACATCCGCCCCACGATGGCCGAAAGTATCACTCCACCCACAACCTCTAAAACCGAAGGCGTGCCCGCCGGGCTCTGGATGCGCTGCCCCGATTGCGGCGACATGCTTTTCAAGAAAGTGGTCGATGAAAATCTGCTGGTGTGCCCGGCCTGTCAATATCACTTTCGCGTCGGTGCCCGCGCGCGGATGAACCAGTTATGCGATGAGGGCACATTCGAGGAGTTGTTCAGCGATATCGAGCCGGTCGATCCATTGGAATTTGTCGATAAGAAAGCGTACGCCGACCGGATCAAGTCCGAGCAGTTTAAGAGCAAAGAAAAGGACGCGCTGCTGAGCGGCCGAGGGTTTATCAAGGGTCGGCCGCTGGTGCTGGCGGTGATGGACCCGAATTTCATGATGGGATCAATGGGATCAGTCGTCGGCGAGAAGCTAACCCGCTCCATCGAACTCGCCGCCGAGGAACTGCTGCCGCTCGTGATCGTCAGCTGCTCCGGCGGGGCCCGGATGCAGGAGAGCACGCTGAGCCTGATGCAGATGGCAAAGACCAGCGCCGCGCTCGGCAGGCTCGACGACGCGGGCTGCCTGTTCATCTCCCTGCTCACCGACCCCACGACCGGCGGCGTAACCGCCAGCTTTTCCATGCTCGGTGATTTCATCATCGCAGAGCCCAAGGCGCTCATCGGCTTCGCCGGCCCGCGAACGATCTGGAACACGATCAAGCAGGAGCTTCCGGAAGGTTTCCAGCGGTCGGAATTCCTGCGCGACAAAGGATTCGTCGATTTCATCGTCCACCGCAAAGATTTGCGCAGCGAGATCGCGCGACTGATCGATTACTGCGGGAAATGAATGAAATCGCCGCGAAAACGCGAAGGGACGCAAGGAAAATCTCGAAGAATACGCCCCCATTTCATTGTAAAAGATCACTTCCAACGATCCCATTCTTTTCTTCCAGAAGTCGCTGAGATTCAAAATTCTAATTTCCTATTCCCACCTTCGCGTTTTTCTTTGCGACATCGCGCCTTCGCGGTTACGTCAGTTTCATTTATGATGTTGCCATGGCGGACACCTTTCCCTTTGCTGTGACAATTCGTGTTGATGCGTCGAAGAATCTCGGCGCGCTGGAGCCCATCTGGCGATTCTTCGGCGCTGACGAGCCCAACTACGCGTACATGAAGGATGGCCGCAAGTTGCTTGGGCAACTTGGGGAGATCGGTCCGCGCCGCACGTACTTTCGCGCTCACAGCCTGCTCTGCACCGGCGACGGCACGCCGGCGCTGAAGTGGGGCAGTACCAACGCGTACACCGAGGACGCCGATGGTAATCCGGTCTACGACTGGACCATCGTGGATCGCATCATCGACAGTTATCTTGATGCGGGTGTGAAGCCGTATATGCAGATCGGATTTATGCCCGAGGCGCTGTCGATCAAGCCGCAGCCATACCGGCATCACTGGCATCCGACGGCCAAATACGAAGAGATCTACACCGGCTGGACCTATCCGCCGAACGATTACGCGAAGTGGGGCGAACTGGTTTACCAATGGACCAAACACTGCGTCGAGAAATACGGGGCGGCCGAGGTGGAGACGTGGTATTGGCAGACTTGGAACGAGCCGAACATCAGCTATTGGCGGGGGACCCCGGAAGAATTTAACAAACTGCATGATTATGCGATCGCTGGCGTCCGTCGCGCACTTCCACGCGCACGCGTCGGCGGCCCGGATACCGCCGGCGGCGGTGGGGAGTTTCTGCGCGGGTTCTTTGAACATTGTCTCCGTGGAACGAATCACGCGACCGGTGAGACCGGCACGCCGACTGATTTCGTCTCGTTCCACGCCAAAGGCGACCCGCATTTTGTGGACGGCCATATACAGATGGGGATCCATGCGCAACTCAAGACGATTGATGAAACGTTCGCGATGATCGCATCGTTTCCGGAGTTGAAACACAAGCCGATCGTCATTGGCGAATCCGATCCCGAGGGATGCGCCGCTTGTCAGGGACCGCGATTCGGATACCGCAACGGCACGATGTATTCCAGCTACACGGCCGCCAGTTTTCCTCGGAAAATGGATCTGGCGGCCAAGCACGGAGTGAATCTGGAAGGAGCGCTCACCTGGGCGTTTGAATTTGAAGATCAACCCTATTTTGCCGGCTTCCGCGCGCTTGCGACCAACGGGATCGATTTGCCAGTGCTGAACGTCTTCCGCATGTTCGGCAAAATGACCGGAGATCGCGTCAATGTGCAGAGCAGCCATGCCGTGCCGCTGGATGTGATCATTAAAGACAGCGTCCGTAGTGATCCGGACGTCGCGGCGCTGGCGAGCGTGGATAAGAAACAAGCGGCCGTCCTCGTTTGGCATTACCACGACGACGACATCACCGGGCCGGACGCAAATATCAAACTGTCATTGGCCGGATTGCCCGCGGCTGCACAAAAAGGTCGAATCGAGCAATATCTGATCGACCAGAACCACGGCAATTCATATGCAGCCTGGCAACGAATGGGCTCGCCCAGCCAACCCACGCCACAGCAGTACGCGGAACTAGAAAAAGCAGGACAGCTAACCGCCACCAATGCTCCATCGATCGCGGTGAATGGTCCGGACATCACGCTGAATCTGTCGCTCGCGCGACAGGCGGTGACGTTGGTCGTCATCGACTGGTCGTGATCGAAGCGACGATCGTCATTTTCCCTTCTCGTCGCCATCTTTGGTGACAACTGGAAACGCTGGATCGTGCAACTCGCCGTGATCGACCGTGCCATCATCATGCGTGTCGATGCGGACGGTTTTCAACCTTATAAACAGCTGGCGGATATCGCGCAATCCGCCCCACGTGAACCAACTCACCAGCACCAGCGCCAGCGTGAATGGCAGCCAGATCGCGGTAAAGTGCCAATAATTGCTCCACCAAATCTCCGGCCATTTGTAGAACACCACGTTCCAGATCGTTACCACGGCGAACACCATGAACCAGAAGATGCGATAGCTGAACAGGCTCATGGAGATGAACTTGTCGGCGCGGGTGAACTCAGGCGTGATGCCGACCAGCAGGTTGAAATTCAACTTGCGGCGCTTGGTCGCGCTTTGCACAATCTTGTGCTCTTCGTCGATGGCATACTTGCCACGATGAAGCATGCGGTCCAGATCAAAATCTTCACGGTAGGTGAGATACGTCGCGATGACATATCCCGCGATCGCCACTAGTGCAGCGAACAGGCTGATCCATTGGCCGTTGAAGAAAAATTTCTCCGGCGAAACGTGCCAGTCCAGATTTGGAATAACGTTCGAGATACTTCGCAGCACTGAATCGATGCCGCTCAGAAAGCCGGGCGCGTTGTCACGCAAATAGGGGTAAACGTAGGCTTTCCACGTTTGCGTCAGCAGCGCGCCGCTCATGCTTATCACGGCCGCCCCGACCATCGCGGTCCACGCGGCGGTGGTTGTTCCCTTACGCCAGTAGAACCCGCCGATGATGCACGCGCCTGCGCCAAAGAACATCGCGCCCACGGTCGCAAGAAACATGTTGATGTACTGCGTCAGCGGCACCAGCCAACTGAACAAAAACGCGAAGATCGCGACCCCGAGCACCGCGAAGCGCAGCAGATTCACGTGCTGACGCATTTCCAGCGGGCGCTTGCGCAGCGGCACGATGACATCCTGCACCAGGATCGTGCCCCAGGAGTGCATCATCGTGCAGTCGGTGCTGACCAGCGCGAATAGCATGATCGCAGCAAACATGCCGCGAATCACCGGCGGGAGCATGTGCCCCAGCGCCGCGGGCGCTTGCATCTGCTTGGCGAGCGAATCGCTCAACCCCGATAGAGATTCGGTCGTAGCCGCGGCGCCGGCGGCGAAGTTTGGATGATGCATGTACGTGAACACGCAGATGCCTAGCACGCTGAGCATCAGCGTGCGCACCTCGTTACGCCATGGGCCCAGAATCGCGCCCATCTTCTGCTCATGCGCATTGATCGCCGCCGAGCGGAAGCCGTGGCCGACCTGTGAGCTTTGCCAGCCATACGCCGAGACGAAAATCGCGATCATCACAAACCAGAAGCCGAATTCCGTGTTCTTCTCGCTGTTAAACGGGTTGAACATGGATTGGTTCGGCGGCGTGTAATTCATCATCGCTTCGGAGATGTCCGCCCAGGAGAACATCCACAGAAGCGTCGCCGCGACGCAGAAATAGAAGATGAGGGAGATCACGCCCTCAAGGCAATCCACGACCATCAGCGTGAGCTGCCCGCCCAGCGTCGTCAGTAAAATCCCCGGTAGCAGAATGATCAGCATCACGGGGACGAAGGTCTGAAACGTATACGCGCCGATCATGAACGTATCAGGGAACCCGCAGAAGTAGATAAAGAACCGAGCCCCGACGGCCGGGTAGATGCCGTACGCGAGGATGCCGGATAGAAACGCCAGGGAGCCGGCGAATATGCGGAACGATTTGGAATAGCGGATCTCAAAAAACTGCGCCAGCGTCATCACGCGGCTCTCGCGATAGCGATAGATGATGAACCCCGACAGCAGGATGAACAGCCAGACGATGTTGTTGAACTGCAGCCACCAGCCGAACGTAAAACCGGCGATCAGAAACAGCTCAAATTGGGCGATGACGCTGGTCGCGCCGTAGCTTGCTTCCCCTTGCGCCGTCGCGACCAGATACCGGCCGGCGACGCGGCTGGCGGACATGAAATCGGCGACGCTGCGCGTGTATTTTCGCGTCTTCAGCGCCACCACGGTGACCGCAATTACCGGAATGATCAGGACTGCCCAGTCCCACACCTGCATCGTCATGTAGCCTCCTCGCCTTTTCGGAACCGACTGTGTTATAAAGGTTCCCGCTGATGTAGCAAAAAACGGCGATGTTCGCGAGTGGCAATCGGGCGAGGATTCGGACATGAAGGTGCTGATCACGGGATCGAGCGGACAGATCGGCACTAATCTCGCGATCGCACTGCTTAACCGTGGCGATCAGGTCCGGGGAATCGACAAACGAAATAACGCTTGGAGCGATCGGGTCGAAACGATCCCGCTCGACCTCGTTCAAATCGCGCGCAGAGGCAGTGTTGACGGCGTGTCACTGCCGTTTCAAGCGGATCTGGTTGTCCATCTCGCCGCCTGGGCCAAAGTGCATCAGCTCGTCCGTGAGCCGGCCAAGGCGCTTGAGAATGTCGAGATGTCGTTCGCGGCGCTGGAGCTGGCCCGCCGGGCTGGCTGCCCGATCATCTTTGGATCAAGCCGCGAAGTGTACGGCGACATCCATCGCCACTCGACCGACGAAACCGCCGCCGATTTCGTCGTCGCCGAGAGCCCCTATTCCGCCAGCAAGATCGCCGGCGAAGCATTCTTTTACAGCTACGCGCGATGCTACGGGCTGCCGCATCTGGTCTTTCGATTCAGCAATGTCTACGGACGATATGACAATGACCTGGCGCGGATGGAGCGCGTCGTACCGCTGTTCGTCCGCAAGATCGTCGGTGGCGAACCGATCACGGTTTTCGGCAAGCAGAAGATCCTTGATTTCACGTACATTGACGACTGCATCGCCGGGCTGATCGCCGGGATTGATGCGCTGTCGTCAAGACGCGTGGTGAACCAGACCATCAACCTCGCGTATGGTCACGGCCAGACCCTGGTCGACCTGGTTTCATATATCGAGTCCGCGACCGGCAAGACAGCCAACGCGTCGTACGCGCCGAGTCAGACCGGGGAAGTGACGCGATACGTCGCCGATATTTCCAAGGCCCGCGCGCTGCTGGACTATCAGCCGCAGACGCCATTGGCGGCGGGAATCGACAAATATGTTTTATGGTGTCGTGAAACCGGATTCATTTTATGAAGAGTTTTTATCCACAGATTTCACAGATCAATGAATTCCATTCTTAAATCTGTGTAATCTGTGGGATCTGTGGATGGATTCTCTGTTTTTGAGCATTGAGGAAGCTATGAGCGAGTCATTGAATGTTCGCATCGGATTATTCGGAATCGGCCTGGACACCTATTGGCCGCAATTTGAGGGACTTGAATCCCGGCTCAAGGGCTATCTCGCGCAGGTCGCGACAAAGCTCGGCCGTGCCGGCGTGGAGATTGTGAACCTCGGATTGATCGACACCCCTGAAAAAGCAATGAACGCCGGCCATGCATTTCGGCAGGCGGATGTCGATCTGATTTTCCTGCACGTCACGACCTACGCGCTTTCATCAACGGTCCTGCCGGTTGTCCGCCGGGCGAAGGTGCCGGTCATAATCCTCAATCTTGCGCCCGAGGCGGCGATCGATTATGCCAGCTTCAACAAGATGGACGACCGGACGAAGATGACCGGCGAATGGCTCGCCTATTGCGCCGCGTGCCCGGTGCCCGAGATCGCCAATGTCTTCAACCGCTGCCGCATCCCGTTTCACCAGATCACCGGCGTGCTGGAGAATGATCCGCAGGTCTGGGACGAAGTGGACGCCTGGATTGATGCCGCCCGCGTCGCCCACGTGATGGAGCACAACAGGCTCGGCGTGATGGGACATTACTACGGCGGCATGCTCGACATCTATTCCGATCTCACGCAACAGTGCGCACACTTCGGAGGCCATATCGAGATCGTCGAGGTCGATGAACTCGCCGCGCTCCGGTCGGAGGTATCGGCGCAGCAGGTCAGCGCTCGCGTAAAAGAATTCACTTCGACGTTTGATGTCCAAAATGATTGCTCGCAGCCGGAGCTCGAACGCGCGGCGCGGACGAGTGTGGCGCTCGACCGGCTGGTTGACGCCCACAAGCTCGGCTCGATGGCGTACTACTACATGGGCACCGGCAACCCCGCCAACGAGGACGCGATCAGCTCCATTATTCTCGGGAACAGTCTTCTCACCGCCCGCGGCATCCCAGTTGCGGGCGAACTGGAGATTAAGAACGCCCAGGCGATGAAAATCATGGACACCTTCGGCGTCGGCGGCAGCTTTACCGAATATTACGCGATGGATTTTAAGGACGATGTGGTGCTGATGGGCCACGATGGTCCCGGGCATATCGCGATAGCTCAAGGTAAGACCAAGGTGCGGCCGCTGAAGGTCTACCACGGCAAAGTAGGGCGTGGGCTAAGCGTGGAGATGAGCGTCAAGCACGGACCGGTGACGCTCCTCAGCGTCGTCCAGACCGTTGACGGACGCCTGAAGCTGCTCGTCGCCGAGGCCGAAAGCGTACCCGGGCCGATCCTGGAAATCGGCAACACCAACAGTCGCTACCGGTTCTCGATCGGCGCCCGCAAATTCGTCAACGATTGGAACAGCCACGGCCCGGCCCATCACTGCGCCGTCGGCGTGGGTCATATCTCCCACAAGATTGAAAAGCTCGGACTGCTGCTGGGGATGGACGTGGCGAAGGTCTGCTGATCGCCGTCCCCGATCGAGACAGGCGCTTCGCGATGGAATCACTTCAAACAGGCTTAAAGGATTGGCAGGCCGTGTGCCGGGCGCTGGAGACCGGCCGGCAGATCGTCCTGCTGCGCAAGGGCGGCATTCATGAAACCGAAGGCGTGTTTGAAATGGAGAATCGGGAGTTTGTGATGTTCCCGACGTGGCTGCATCAGAGAGTGGACTGGATTAAGGATGTCGATATGTCGCTTGCGGAACAACGGCAGACCGACCCGGAGGAGATCGAGCTGCGCGTACTCGGGCGCGTGGCGGAGATCAGCCGCATCCAGTCGCGCCGACAGATGGATGCGATCGACGCATCCCACATCTATCTCCCGCCTCTGATCGACATGCGCTTCAACTATCGGCCGGCAAATCCTCTTTATCTGATCGTGGTACGTGCGTATTCATTGGCTAGTCCTGTGACGATCCGCAACACGCCTGAGTATGCCGGCTGCAGGTCATGGGTGCCGCTGGAGAAATCGATTTTGACCGAGCGTGCGCAGCCCGTTCTGGACGACGACACGTTTGCAGCCCGGGTTACCGATTTGAAAAATCGTCTGCGAATATAATCCGGCAATATAGAGATCGCGGCGCGATTCACTGCAATAATAGATCATGATGGAAGCTACACGCGTCAATGTTCGTCGGGTTGACCGGCCGGTGGGTGAGCTGGCCGCCGATATCCAGCGCGCCCGCGCGATGGCGAAGCTGATGGATTCGCAGTTCGAAGTGGCCGGCGTGAAGTTCGGCATGGATTCGCTGATCGGCCTCCTGCCCGTCGCCGGCGACGCCGTCTCCTTCGCGATCGGCCTCTACCCCATCCTGATCGCCCGCAAGCACGGGCTCGGCCGGGTCGTCGTCGGACGCATGCTGCTGAATCTCGGCGTGGATTTCCTCGCCGGCGCCGTGCCGGTGGTGGGGGACGTGGTCGATGTGATGGTCAAAGCGAATCTGAAAAACGTCGAGCTGCTCGAGCGGGCCGCCGAGAAGCGCGATCGGATTGATTGACGCACTTAAACTTCCCGGCGATATTTCAGTCACACATCATGCAACTGATCCACGACCTCAATCGTTATATCGAACTGCGTCGCCCGTCCGTTGAAACGCCGCTGTGGCGATACGTCTACGGCGGTCGTCCCAAGCCGTTCTTCCACCCGCTCTGCACACCGGCCGGGCATGTGCTCACGCTTACCGAGCCTTCCGATCACGTCTGGCATCGCGGGCTGTGGTTTACGATCAAGTTCGTCAATGGCGAAAACTTCTGGGAAGAAAAAACCAACACGCCGTGGGGGGATCAGAAGACGCTCAACCCGCCGACGATCACGCACGTCGCCGATGGAAGCATCGCGGTCGTCTCGAAGCAGAATTGGGTTCGCCCCAATGGCGAAACCATCATCGACGAAGACCGCTCGTTCACCTACGTGCCGATCGATCAGGACAGCTACGCGATGGATTTCAGCTTCTCCCTCACGCCCCGCGCCGAGGTATTGCTCGATCGCACGCCCTTCACCACCTGGGGCGGTTACGGCGGGCTCACCTTCCGCGGCAGTCGCAACTGGATCAAGACCAAGCTGCTGTTCGATGACGGAACCACCAGCGACCGCCCGACGCCCAAGCACAGCAAATGGTGCGACCTCACCGGCCCCATCGACGGCGGCCGCGAGTCCATCGCCGGCGTGGCGACGTTCGACCACCCGACCAACCTAAGACACCCCACGCCTTGGTACGGCGGCACGGGCATCGGCCACTACTACTGCGCCGCGTTTCTCTTCCACGAACCATACAAACTCGCCGCCGGTCAGAATCTTACGCTCAAATACCGCACGCTGGTGCATGATAATGCGATCGATGTGGATCGGATGAATGAGCTGTATGCGGATTGGGCGGGGAAGTGAGATGAGGGGAAAGGGTGGAGGCGTAAGGCGTAAGCGAAGACACCTTCCTCCCTCACGGCTTCTTCGTTGAGCATCTATTCCCTCACCGGCTCGGGCTTTTTCATCTCCACCGGGAATCCGGCGTCATGTTTTCCCCGCAGGCGATTGCGGATGGGGCGGTACCACATCGCGGCGGACAGCAGCGTAAGAGCAAGACATCCAGTCCAAATTGGTACTGCGATCCAATACGTCGTTCCCGATACGCCCTTTCCCATCGACGTGCCCGATGTCGGGAGTGCCAGACCGAAATCGAGATACAGGGAATTCGACGACCGATAGACATAATTGTGCCAGTTCCAACCGTCTTGCCACACGATCAACCGTCTTCCCATCGAACAAACCAAATGTCCCCGCTGGGCCTTGATACCCCACCAGTCAAATTGATTCACATATTCAACTCCAAATATGTGCCACACACTCCACCCCCACACCCCCACGATCAGCAGGCAGGCGATGAGCAGCGTGTAGCGGGTGATTCGTTTGAGCATCTATTCCTTCACCGACCCGGGTTGCTTGATCTCCACCGCGAAACCCGTATCGCGTTTCACTCGCAGGCGATTTTCACGGCGAATTTTCGCGAATTCTATTGCACCCCGCCTTTTGCCTACCGAGCAGAGAAGACAAATGGAATTGAACGCGCGGGGCTTTGGGCGACCCGGCGATTATAAAAGCAAATTGCAAATGTCTACTTAAGCACCCAACGCCGCGTGCCCGGAGATCAGCAACCGCTCCGTATCCGCCCAGTTAATACACGCATCCGTAATCGACACGCCGTATTTGAGTTGTGATAGATCAGCCCCCACGTCCTGCCGGCCCTCATTCAGATTGCTTTCGATCATCACGCCGACGATGGATGATTGGTCGCGATGCGCGTGGCGTTGTTGGATCAGACTGTCCCAGACGACGCACTGGTTCTCGTGGCGCTTGCTGGAATTGGCGTGGGAGCAGTCGACCATCAGGACGGGATTGAGGCCGGCTTTTTGGAGCAGGCTCGCGGCTTCGGCGACGCTGGCCGGTTCGTAGTTGGTCTTGCCTGATCCGCCGCGGAGGATGATGTGGCCGTCGGTGTTGCCGCGGGTTTGGACGATGCACATCGCGCCGTTCTCGTCGATTCCCAGGAAATGATGCCCGCTGCGCGCGGCCTTCATCGCGTCGATCGCGATCTGGACCGAGCCGTCTGTGCTGTTCTTAAATCCGACCGGCATGGACAAGCCGCTGGCCATCTGGCGGTGCGTTTGGGATTCGGTGGTGCGGGCGCCAATCGCGACCCATGAGACCAAGTCATCAATGTATTGCGGGACGATCGGGTCGAGCAGTTCGGTGGCGCAGGGGAGGCCAAGCGTGTTGATGTCGAGCAGCAGCTTGCGGGCGAGGCGCAGGCCAGTGTTCATGTCGAACGTGCCGTTGAGGTGCGGGTCGTTGATCAAGCCCTTCCAGCCGACCGTGGTGCGCGGCTTTTCGAAATAGACGCGCATCACCACGTAGATCTGGTCCTTCACCTGCTCGTGAATCACCGCCAGCTTCTGCGCGTATTCATAGGCGGCGGCGGGATCGTGAACACTGCACGGACCGACGACCGCGAGCAGACGTTTGTCCTCACCGCGGAGAATGCCGCGGATCGCCTGGCGCGCTTCAACTACTGTCGCGTGCGTCTTATCGCTTTCGGGCAGTTCTTCCTCGAGTTGGCGCGGCGTGACAATCGGCCGCGTCGCGACGACGTTAAGATTCTGCGTCGGTTCGAGGTCGACGGCTGAAACGGTGGTTGGTCGGATCGTGGTCATAGGGTCATCTACGGGCCCGTCACGCGACGGGAGCCACGTATATTAGCAAAAGCGCGTGGCGGCGGCTATTTGATGGCACCATTTGAGCTTACCCGCCGCATCGGATACCGTGAGGGGCTAACGATCACCAGACGAGGCACGATCCCAGTTGTTTGCGATTATCAGCGACATTCACGGCAATCTGGAGGCACTCACCACTGTGCTGGCAGATATCGAGCAGCGGGGAATCGACAATATTCTCTGCCTCGGCGACATCGTCGGCTACGGGCCGAATCCGTCGGAGTGTCTTGATCTGATCGCGACCAAGTCGCGCGCGTCGCTGATGGGCAATCATGATTTCGCGGTGCTGTTCGAGCCGTTTAATTTCAACCAGGGCGCCGAGCAGGCCTGCTTCTGGACGCGAAAGCAATTTGAAGAAGATCCTGATCTCAAGCGGCGCTCCGAGCGCTGGAAATATATCGGCAACCTGCCGGTGCGCATCCGCACGGCGGAGATTGTCGCGACGCACGCAAGCCCGCGCCGGCCAATCAATGAGTATATTTTCCCCGACGATATCTACACCAACCCGGGCAAGTTTCACCACATCTTCGAGAAGTTTGATCGCATCTGTTTCGTCGGGCATACGCACGTGCCGGGTGTGTTCCTCGAAGGCCCGGACTTCTACAGCCCCGATGAGCTTGAGAATCGGTTTGAAATCTCAGATGAAAAGGCCGTGGTGAATGTCGGCTCGGTCGGCCAGCCGCGGGATCGCGATCCGCGGGCGAGCTTTGTGATTGTGAATGAAAACGTCATCGAGTTCGTGCGCCTCGCGTACGACCTGGAGACGACTGTGAAAAAAGTATATGCGATACCCGAACTGGATAACTTCCTCGGGGATCGACTTAGAGATGGACGATGAACGAACGCACCCGGATGATCCTGTTCGTCGCGATAGCCGCGGCGGTATTGTTTTCGTGGACCCCGTTGATGAGGTTTCTGGGCCTCGCGCCCGAGCGAGCGCCGCTGGCAACCACGCGCCCGGCCGCCACCGCGCCCGCTGATCCGGCTGCGACCATTCCGCCCGGCGTCCAGGGTGCGCCAGGGGTGACCCAATTCACAACGCCCGTTGCGCCGATTGTTCCTCCGGCCGCGGTGAAGCCGCTATCGGATGCGGGCTTGCCGACAACGCCGGTCTCGATTGGCTCCTCCAACGAGGGCGACCCGGGTTACGCGATGGAACTAAGCATCAACCCCGTCGGCGGCGGGATATCGAAAGTCGTTCTCAATCAGTACAAAGACGACGACACCAAGACCAAAACCCGCTTTGCGTTTCAACACCCATATTCCTCCCCGCGCACCACGCCGTTATCGACGCGCTCGGTGACCATCGCATCGGTGACGCAGGACATCTCTTCGGCAGTGTGGAAGGTGGAGAAAACCGAACGCACCGCGACCCTCTCCCTCGACCTGGCAAATCCGGACGGACAGCCACTTGTGCGGCTGATTAAGATCTTTCAGATCGCGCCCCGCTCCGAAGGCGGCGACCAGGGGCCCGGCGGGTATGAAGTGCGGTTCTCGCAGAGTGTCGTCAATATCACCGCCGCCAGCGCTAATCCGCGCGATCTCGATACATCCACGGTCATCGTCGGCCCGACGTTCCCGCCGAGCAATCAGCCCAGCGGCGGCGACCGGCAGGTGATCGCCGGCTACAAAGGCAAGAACAGCGTCATCCTCTATCACGACCTGGTGGAGAACTTTACCACCGACGCGCCAACCAAGGATTACACGAAGGACAAGGACGGCCAACGCTTATTGTGGATCGGCGCTGGCGGCAATTACTTCAACGGCATCTTCCGCCCGGAAGGCGAATGGATCAAAGCCGCCAAGGCTGAGGCGGTGAATCCCGATTCCGAGCCGCTGAAGCGTGATGTGCTGCTGACGATCGAAACCGAATCCACCGGCGCACTCGCGCCCAACAAGGACAAATCTCACTCGGCCAACCTCTTCTTCGGCCCGCGCCTGCGCACGCTGCTGCACAACGATTATTACACCGCGCGCGATGTTGAATACAACCACACGCTGGAGATCAGTGGATCGTGCGCCTATTGCACGTTCCAGTGGCTCGTTGACTGGCTGATGAAGCTGCTCGGATTCTTCCACATGATCTTTAAGGACTGGGGCCTTGCGATCATCGCGCTGGTGTTCGTCGTGCGCGCGTTGTTGCACCCGATCACGAAGCGATCGCAGATCAACATGGCCAAGATGTCGAAGATGGGCCCGGAGATGGAGCGCATCAAGAAGAAGTATGGAGACGACAAAGAAGGCATGAACCGCGCGATGCTCGAGTTCTACAAGAACCACGGCGCGGCGCCGGTGCTCGGTTGCCTCCCAATGTTTTTGCAGATGCCGATCTGGATCGCGCTCTATAGCGGACTCTCGACGACGTTTGAGCTTCGTCAGGAGCCGTTTCTGTACGGCCTGACCTGGATCAAGGATCTGGCTAAGCCGGACCTGCTGATCGAGCTGGCGCCCGAGCATCACATCAACTTCCTCTTCCTTCACATCGATGGCCTGCACGTTATGCCGATCCTGCTGGCGTTCGTATTCTATTTTCAGTTCAAGCTGCAACCCAAGCCGCCGACGATGACGCCGGAGCAGGAGCAGCAGCAGAAGATGATGAAGTGGATGACGACGCTGCTGTTCCCGGTGATGCTGTATCAGAGCCCGTCGGGCCTGACGATCTACATCCTGGCCAGCACCACGTTCGGCATCATCGAGAGCAAGATCATCCGCAAGCACATCGACGACGCCGAGGCCGCCAAGGCGAGCGCGAAGTTTGTGGATGGCGAGATTGTGGATCGGTCCAAACCAGAAGCGTCCAAGAAGCCAAATCGCCTGATCAGCATGTTCGCAAAAGCGCAGCAGTGGGCCGATCAGCAGCGCCAGGAGGCTGAGAAGCAGGCTCAGAAAAAGAAGAAGAACAAGTAGGCGCGCCGGTGTAGCGCGGCGAACAAAGCGCGGCGGGCAAGCGCGAGGGGCAGCGATGAACCTTGACGACACGATCATCGCCATCAGCTCCGCGGTGGGTCCGGCGGCGAGAATGATCGTGAGACTATCCGGCCCGCGTGCGATCGAAGTGTTGCGCAATCTCGCGGCCACCGAACATATCATGCCCGGCGCGTCGCGCGTGCGACTGAAGCCGCCTTCCGAAGTATCGCGCCGATCCGCTGCCGATGTCACTGTTTCAACATGGGTCTACGTATTTGCTTCCCCGCGCAGCTACACCGGCCAAGACATGGTGGAGCTGCATCTGCCGGGTAATCCGCTACTGGTGCGGATGTATGTCGCCGATTTTGTAGCCATGGGCGTACGCCACGCCGGGCCTGGAGAATTCTCAGCACGTGCATTCCTGAACGGTCGCCTCGACCTTTCGGCCGCTGAGGGGATCGCGATGACGATCTCCGCCACCAATGACGCCGAGCTTCGCGCGGCGCGTCAGCTATTGGGCGGTGAACTTTCGCGCCGCTTGCGTCCACTAATGGATGAGTTGATCCAGATGCTCGCGTTGATAGAAGCCGGCATTGATTTCAGCGAAGAAGACATTTCGTTCATCACACCCGAAGCGCTGCGGGATCGTGTGTCCAACATCATCAAACAGCTAAACGAGCTACTGGCCGACACTGCGCGGTTCGAGCGTCTGACGCATCAGCCGACTTTCGTGCTCGTCGGTCGACCCAATGCCGGCAAAAGCACGCTCCTCAACGCACTTGCCGGCCACGAACGCGCGGTCGTCTCGTCGGTTGCAGGGACCACGCGCGACGCACTGTCGGCAACCGTGATTCTCGACAAAGGGCTTGCAATCATTATCGACTCGGCCGGTGTGGAAGGGATCAAGGGTGATCCGGAAGGTATTGACACTCAGATGCAGCGCCGCACCCAGCGCGTGGTGGAAGAGGGGGACTTCGTCGTTGAAGTGACCGATATCTCGCTGCCTTATGCGCCGGTGAATCCCAGCCGGGCTGCTGATCTCATAGTCCTCAATAAAGGCGACCTTCCGCCGCATTCTGGTCACCTGCCCAGCTCGCCAAATCTCGTCAAAGTCTCGGCACGTCGTAATGAAGGGATTGAGGAACTGAAGCGCGCGATGTCCCGCCTTGCGTTCGGAAATCCAACGGCCGCCGCGACGCTGGCGCTCAATGCGCGTCATCTGTCGGCGATCAACGAATCTCTTGCCTGTCTTCAGCGGGTGGGCGAGTCCGACGTTGTCTCGGCCGAGGTCATCGCGCTGGAGCTTCGGCAGGCACTTGATGCGCTCGGATCCGTCCTTGGCGCGGTTACGCCGGACGATGTGCTTGGCCATATCTTTGGATCGTTCTGCATCGGAAAGTGATTAGAAGCATCCGATTTGCAAACGCCACATGCCGCGTCGATACTCGACCAACTTCACGGCGGGAGCCAGTAATATGCGGATCATTTCAAAGCTGTTCATCACGCTATTCGTCGCGGGCTCGGCGCTCGCACAACCGATGGCGGATCGCGTGCCCGATGACGCGATCCTGTATCTGGGATGGCGAGGAACCAACGACCTCGGTCCCGGCTATGCCGGATCGCACATGGAAGCGATAGCGCGGGAGTCGCAATTTCAGAAAATCTTCGACGACACGCTCCCCGCGGCAGTGCGGGCGCTGCAGATGAAGAACCCGCGCATCGCGCCGGGCGTCGAAACAGCGTCGGCCATACTGACCAGCACCGTGCGCTTTCCTACGGTCTTTTTCTTCGCCGGGATCACCGATGGCGATCAGCCGTATCCGAAATTTGGTCTGCTGTGCCGCGCCGGGGCCGGTGCGCCGAAGCTCCTGTCGTCGATTCAGAAATCGATGGGCCAACTACCGCGTGATGTGCCGATGCGAGTGCGCCAAAGCGGCGATGTCGTGGCGGTGTTGTTCGGATACGCGCCCGATGATCCGGTACTCGCCGGCGCCGACGGAACAGCGACACCGCTGGCGGGGAGCGCGGCGTTTAAGACGTCGCTTGCCAGAGCGGATTCTGATGCGGTGATCATGCTGTACGTTGATGTCAAATCGGTCACCGAGCTCGTTCAATCGCTCATCGGCAAGGAAGTGCGCGATCCGAACATTGTTGCTAAAGCGCGTACGCTCACGGAGGAACTGGGGCTATTGGGTGTCAACACGCTCACGCTCACCGGGACATTCAAAGACCGCAACTGGCAGGAGACGATGTTTATTGATGCGCCTGCACGAAAAGGTCTGCTTTCGCTGCTGACCGCCAAGCCGTTTGATGCCGGGTTGCTGGGGCGCGTGCCCGCTTCCAGCACCAGCATGTCCGCCGCCCGGCTCGATTTAAGCAAGGCTTTGACCGAGATTCGGCGCGTCGCGACGGCCGTCGATCCGGCGTGGGGCGATCTGGTTGGGAAGGGGATCGGTGCCGCGACCGTAGCGGTGGGAAAGAACTTCGAGACCGACATCCTCGAGCCGCTCGGCGACGAATGGGTGATGTACAATTCCCCCGAAATCGCCGGCGATGGTTTCCTGGGCATGGTGGCAATCAACAAGCTCGACAATCCACTCAAGGCCAAGCAGGGACTCGGCGCGCTGTCGATGTTTGTCTCCAACACCGCGACGACTTTCACCACCCCGAACGGCTTTCGGATTTCGGTGGCGACGATGAAAATGGATGACGTGACGGTGTATTACGTCGCAACGCCGCTGGTCGCTCCCGCGTGGGCGATCAAAGACGGATATCTCTACACCGGTCTCTATCCGCAGTCCGTGGTGGCGGCGATGAAATACGCCGGAAAGGGCATCGGCGACAACCCGAAGTTTGCCGGTGTCATGTCCGGATTAGGCCAGAAGAATCCGATCGCGATCCGCTACAGCGACGTCGCCGCACAGATGCCGCAGGGATATCCCACCGCGGCGTTGGTCGTTCGCACGGGGCTGGGGCTGCTTGATATGTTCGCCGCGCAATCGCCGGAGATGGTGTTGCCGCCGCTCGGAACGCTGTTGCGCGAGTCCGCGCCGGCGGGCAGTGTGATGTGGGCGGATGATGCGGGCATCTACATGCACACCGTGCAACCCTTCCCAGGCGCTGAGACAATCGCGCAGGCGTCATTAATGAACATGTTTGCGGGTCAGTCGCTGGTCCTTCCGAGTATTTTGCTACCCTCGCTGAACCGTGCCCGCGCGTCGGCGGACATGATCAAGAGTTCGAGCAATCTTCGGCAGATCGGTCTTGCTACCAAGATGTTCGCGAATGATAACCCGGGGAACAAGCTTCCCGATGATTTTGAAGACATCCTCCGAACACAGGATGTCTCGGCGGACATCTTCGTCAACCCGCGCACCGGCAATGCGGTGCCCCCGCTACCGCCCGGCCAGACCGCCGCGCAGGCGCTGGGTGAGTGGGTGAATACGCAAAGCGATTACGTTTATGTCGGCCGCGGGCTGACCGACAACGCGCCCGCCGACCGCATCATCGCATACGAGAAACCGGCCGGCCTCGAGCAGGGGATCAACATTCTGTACGCCGACGGGCATGTGGATTTCGTCACGTTTCCCGGGGTAGCGGCGGAATTTCAACGATCGAGATTGCCGGTTCCTCAGTGGTAGGCGATTGAAAGTAAAGATCTTGACTGTGACGAATCGGCAGTACAATCCGCTGCCGGGTTCTGGGCAAAAGGTCTGGCGAATTACGATGAAGTGGGCAAAACGGGCATTACGTTTCGTCATCGCGTTCGGCGTATGCGCCGCCGCGACATGGACGGTCGCGTATGCCTCAAATAGCTCAAACACCACATGGGGCTCGCCGGGCTCTATCCTTGTTGGATCGCTCGTGATCGCATCCATCTACACCGCCTCGTGCATTCACGAAGAAGGCGTGTAACCGCGTGTTCGGCTCTCACCTTTCCATTGCCGGCGGAATGCACAACGCATTAGTTGAAGCCGAGCGATTGGGATTCGATACAGTTCAGGTCTTTACGAAGAATCAACAGCAGTGGCGCGTGCCGCCATTGCCGCAGGAAGCGGTCGATCTCTGGGCTGCCCAGCGGAAGCGGTTGCGGTTCGAGCATGTCGTCAGCCACGACAGTTATCTGATCAATCTGGCGTCCCCTGATCCTGTGTTGCAAAAAAAGAGCATCGACCTATTTGACGAAGAGCTTCGTCGCTG
>JACMML010000049.1 GCA_014379105.1 Phycisphaerae bacterium | reverse complement strand
GCCCAATGGCTTCGCAGGTCGCGATCAAGATGCTGGGCACGAACGGCGGAGGTTACGTGAACGCGAATGCGGCGCAGCCTTTTGAGAACCCCACCCCGTTCTCCAACTTCCTCCAGATGTTCGCGATCTTCGTGATCCCGAGCGCTCTGACTTATTACTTCGGTCGCACGGTGAAGCACCAGGGGACGGGCTGGGCGATATGGTCGGCGATGTTCACCCTGTTCTTCGCGGGTGTAGTCACCGCCTGGCATTTCGAGGCGGCCGGCAATCCGCACCTGACCGCGCTGGGTGTCGATCCGGCCGATGGGAATATGGAAGGCAAAGAAGTTCGCTTCGGCATCTTTAATTCCGCGTTGTTCGCAACGGTCACGACTGACGCCTCCTGCGGCGCGGTGAACTCGATGCACGATTCGTTCACCCCGATGGGAGGTTTCGTGCCGTTGATCAATATGCAGCTTGGCGAAGTCATCTTCGGAGGTGTCGGTGCGGGTCTGTATGGCATGCTGATCTACGTCGTTATCGCGGTCTTCATCGCGGGCCTGATGGTCGGTCGCACCCCGGAGTATCTCGGGAAGAAGATTGAGCCTTACGACATCAAGATGGCTTCATTCGTTATCCTGATCCTTGCCTTCTCGATTCTCGGTTTCACTGGCTGGGCGAGTGTCAGCAAGATGGGCTTGCCTGACGCTGCCGGCGCACTAACCGACGGCACGAATAACAGCGGGCCGCATGGGTTTACGGAAATCCTCTATGCCTATACCTCAGCCACGGCGAACAACGGCAGCGCCTTTGCCGGCCTGACCGCCAACGCGCCCTGGTATAATACCACCCTCGGCTTTGCGATGCTCTTTGGTCGCTTCGCCATGATCGTGCCGATTCTGGCTCTCGCCGGCTCACTCGCCCGGAAGAAGCTGGTCGCGGAAAGCGCCGGCACCTTCCCGGTCTCCGGCCCGCTCTTCACCGGCCTGCTCGTCGGAACGGTGATCCTTATCGGAGCACTCACGTTCGTGCCGGCACTCGTGCTGGGCCCGGTCGTCGAGCACTTCCTCATGCACGCCGGCAAATTGTTCTAAGCCACCTTTAACACTGACTAACTCTCCACTCATCTATGGCTGCTAAAGTTCACTCCATTTTCGATCCGGCAATTATTGTTCCCGCGATCGGCGAGTCCTTCAAAAAGCTCGATCCGCGTCACATGATCCGTAACCCGGTCATGTTTGTCACCGAGGTCGGCGCGGTGATTACCACCGTCCTGCTCTTCACCGGCGGACAAGGCGCATCGTTCAGCTTTCTGCTCCAAATCACGCTGTGGCTGTGGTTCACGGTGCTCTTTGCCAACTTCGCCGAGGCGATGGCAGAAGGCCGCGGCAAGGCCCAGGCCGACACTCTGCGCAAGGCGCGGACAGAGACCAAAGCCACCCGGCTTCGTTCTGATGGAAAGACCGAAGAGGTCGCGTCGAACCTGCTCAAGAAGGGCGATGTCGTCGTCGTGAAAGCCGGCGAGTTTATCCCCGGCGACGGCGAGATCATCGAAGGCGCCGCGACCGTGGACGAATCCGCTATTACGGGCGAATCTGCGCCCGTGGTCCGCGAGTCGGGCGGTGACCGCAGCGCCGTCACCGGCGGTACGCGCGTCCTCTCGGATGTCATCAAGATCAAGATCACCGCCAATGCCGGCGAGACCTTCCTCGACCGCATGATTGGCCTTGTCGAAGGCGCGAAGCGTCAGAAGACGCCGAATGAGATCGCACTGACGATCCTGCTCTCCGCTCTGACGATCATCTTCCTCGTCGTGCTGATATCGCTCAAAGCCTTCGGTATTTATCAAGGCGTGGACTTCTCGATCACGGTGCTTGTCGCGCTGCTCGTCTGTCTGATTCCCACAACGATCGGCGGGTTGCTCAGTGCCATTGGAATCGCGGGAATCGACCGGATGGTGCAGAAGAACGTGCTGGCGATGAGCGGACGCGCGGTGGAAGCGGCCGGCGACGTGGACGTGCTGCTGCTGGATAAGACCGGCACGATCACGCTCGGCAATCGCCAGGCGAGCGAGTTCTTTCCCGCCCCCGGGGTGACGAAGGAAGCGATGGCGGAAGCCGCGCAACTTTCCTCGCTGGCCGATGAGACGCCTGAGGGGCGCAGTATCGTCGTCCTGGCCAAGGAAAAATACAGTTTGCGCGGACGCGAGCTGCACGAGATGCCCGACGCTCAGTTTATCCCCTTCACCGCGCAGACGCGCATGAGTGGCGTGGACATGAACGGCATCAAGTATCGCAAAGGTGC
>JACMML010000003.1 GCA_014379105.1 Phycisphaerae bacterium | reverse complement strand
GTCGGCGCGCACGACAGCGGCTGGTACATCTACGACCCACGTACCCAGGAATACGCCGATATGGATACCTGTGGTGATATTCTGTATCGAACCCGATCATTCGAAGAACTGTTCGAGTATGCGTTTAAGGACCGGCTCGGATAGCGGATCGAGCTTCGCTGAGATCGCGACCGTGGCGGTGGGCGTAAGGACGTTTTACGACACCAGCGCCGCCGGGGGAAAGACGTATCACTACCGCGTTGTGGCGCGCAACGCGCTGGGAGATTCGGCTCCGTCCAATACGTCCAGCGCGCTGGCGATATTGAAGCGGCCGGCGGGTCTTTATCCCGAGATCGTCAATTGGTCGACGATCGATCTAAACTGGGTCGATCCCAATCCATATGAGACGGGCTACGTGATCGAATCGTACGACTTCGTCAACGAGGAATGGATGTCGCTGGCGACAACGCTGGCGAATACGCAGAGCTACCGCGTCACCCGGCCTGACGGCGCAGATGGATTATCAGTTCCGCATCAAGGCCGCCGGCGAGCGCGACTCGCTGTGGCGCTACAGCGCGACGGTGACCACACCCGCATGGGGCCACGGCGACCTGCCGGCGGCGGAAGAATTGAACATCGAATCGATCGACGGCAACACAGTCCGCCTGAGGTGGACGGATAATGCGAGCGACGAGTCCGGCTACACATTGCGGTACAGAGTCGTGAACAGCGACGGAACATTCGGCGAGTGGACAGCAAACACTATCGGGCCTAACGAAGATGACACCGGTTCCTACATTCTCGGTGACCTTGAGTCTGAGATAGAGTATGAATTTGAGTTGATTCCGCTTGATCCGGACGGTGCACCTACCGGGGGTGGCCCGTCGCTGTCGGGCGATTTCACCACCGGCGTGCAGGCGGGCGGCATCGGCGTTTTTGATCTGCGGTATCCGGATGTGTTGCCGCCGTATATCAGCATGGATTGGACCCCAAAGGTGACCGAGACTTATCCGGGCAGCGACCCGGTTGTATATAATCAAACCAGTGGACTGCACGATGAAACCGTCACGATTATATTTACCGGATTGAAAACGCATCGGTACATCGACCTGGGCCTGATCCTCAATGCCGCCGAGGGAAGCTACTCGCGGCCTGAAGGCGCGGCACCCGGCGAACTGGAAGTGAAGATCGACGGGACAGAAGTCCCGATGGATGTATTCTATGGCCAGGCGACCATTCAGAACGGCTACGTCTACACCGACACATGGCACCTTCAGGCAGGCGCCAATATCGTCCCCCACACCGACGACACGCTGACGCTGACCATCACCGGCACGCACTTCGACCGCGCGAGCTACGCGTGGTGGATTCAGTCATTCTGGATCGGCACGATCATGCCGTCAGTGAGCGTATCCGGCGGGAGCGTAGTCACCGAGGGAGACGGGCAGAAGCTGCAATACACGATTACGCGGCATATGTATGGCGCGGAGCAGTTTGCACTCGACGTGGGCATCGACTGGCTCGATCAGAGTACGGCAAGCGAGGCCGAAGATTTTACCGGCGAAATTCCAAATAGTGTTTATTTTGAGCCGAATGAACCGACTCAACTTATTGAGATTGCGACGGTCAATGATAGTGCTCATGAATCAAGGGAGACTTTGATTTTAAGAGTGCGGGCTGATAATCCGTCTTATTTTTCTAATGCATCACGAGTAGTTGGACATATTGTGGATGATGACCCCGCACTCACCTTGGAAAACACGACAGCGTTACAACGCATGGCAATGACTCCAGCGGAACGTCTTGCGATCTATCGTGAACGCTATGACCGATGGATTACCGAGAATAACATTGATCCAAATATCGCCAAATTTGGCGACTACGCAGCAACAATGGAGTTGAACGACCTTCGCGAATTTGCAACCGCTTATAACCAAACGTGTCCGCCGTGGTCATGGGATTACCAGTGCTATGACGAAGCCAAGGATGTTTGTAAATATTTAGTGAATAACGCCCAAAGTATCTTCTGGGACTTTAATGTTATCGGCGGCTCCGCATACGCGGGTCTTTTAAATCATAATTTGATTAAGGTTTCTCCGAAATCGGGAACGCTTTTAGATGACCCGTACTACAGGGAATCAAGAACTTATACCTTCGATCCATTTCATCGCCTATCATCGGATCGAACAGTGCTACTCGGCACTCACCAAGGATTTCTCATTGACTATCCAGGATCAGTTGGAGAACAATGAATAAAGTGATCGCTGATTATTCCCGAGTTGAAACTAAAGGAGCGCGCAAGGATCGCTACCTACACTATGGAGCGTACTGGGTAGGGTTCATATGCGGTCTGGTTTTTCTCATGCCCATCGTTCGTCGATTAGTCCGATGGGGTCCATCCGATGAACTCGACCTACTTTTTCACCTCGGAGGCGGTTTATTGAGCTTTCTCTTTATTGTATTGTTGGCTGGGCGATATCCACAAATTGGTATTTGGCGGTTTTGCGTGTTCTCCCTGCTTCTGGGACTCTTCTCGTTCATTGCTGGAATGGTGCCTGAGTACGCACTCCTAACAATATTTGCGAAATGATTAGCTGGGAGCAGAAAGAGTGACGTTCCTGCTTACCATCGCGGAGCCCGCAGCGGATGCGCCGTCAGCGCCGACAGTCACACCGTACGGCAACAGCCAGCGGATCGATCTGACCTGGACCGACAACTCCAATAACGAGACGGGCTTTGTGATCCTGCGCAGCGAGAACGGATCGAGCTTCGCGGAGATCGCGACCGTGGCGGGCGTCAGGACGTTTTACGACAACACCGCCTCGACCGTTTACCGATTCGCGGAGATCGTCTGAATGCTCCCCAGCGAGCGCTGCTGGCCTTGCAATTGGGAGAGGGAGCTTTCCAACGCGGAGAATTGTTTTTCGAGGCGCAGGCGTTTGCTGGCCAGGAGGGTGTCGAGCTGTTCCATGCGGGCGTTGTAGTCGGTGGTGCGATCGTCGAGCGTTTTGTTTTGGCGGGTCAGGACGCCGTTGACGGGGTCGATGAGCTTGTTGAACTTCTGCTGCATCGCCACGCCGATGCCGCCGGTGATGGAGTTGATGGCGTTGTCGATCTTGAGCACCCGGCCGGTGATGACGCCATCGGCCTGAGTGACGGAAATGCCGAGGTCGAAGATCGCCTGGCTGGCGTTGAGCTGTGTGAGTGCGAATGTCGTCGCGCCGGCGGTAAGGTCGCTGAGCTTGATGCGGCCGTCATCGGTGATCTCGGCGCGGAGCTTGTTCGGTGATGCCGCGTTGATCGACGCCACGACCTGCCCGAGCGTTTCGTTTCCGGCCAGCGACACATCGAGCGTCGAGCCGTCGCGCAATTTCGCCTGGAAATCGGCCCCGCCGGAGACGGCCAGCTGCACGCCGGTGCCGCGGTTCAGAAGCCCCAGCTTGGTGGTATCGGCGATCGCGTTGCCGGCGTTGGTGAAAAGCGCTTCGACCGACGCCGGATCGGTCGCGTAGGCCTGTGTGAATTTGTCCTGATCGAACTCCAGGGCGCCGCCTTCACCGACGCGCAGGCCCACGTCGCCAAGGATGCGGTATTTACCGGCCTGCGGGACGACCGTGCGCACCATCGCATAGAGCTCGTTGCGCACCTGCTCGGTGGC
>JACMML010000048.1 GCA_014379105.1 Phycisphaerae bacterium | reverse complement strand
GGGGGGAGCGGGCGTTGGCGTGCCGGGCGGGCGGGTGGGTGTCACGCCGGGCTTGGCATCGGGCGGCTTGATCATGAGAAGCAGCTCTTCGCAAACCAGCGAAGCCCGCACGGTGAGTCGATCGACAACAGTCCGCAGCACGCCAAACGCCGCCAGCGATGGAACGGCCAGGAATAGTCCCATGAACGTGTGCGCCAGCGCCTTGGAAATACCGCCGGCGAGAATCGCCGGATCGGCCTGGCCTTTAGCGCGCTCCATGTCGCTGAACGCGTCGATCATGCCGAGCACCGTTCCCAGCAGTCCTAGCAGCGGGCCGAGATTGCCGATGATGTTCAGATATTCGATTTTGCGAAACTGCTCGGCGCTCTGCTCGCCGATCGACGTTTCCATCGCTTCTTTCATCGCGCTGAAACTAGGGGCGCGCTTCAGCGCCGGGTTGATCGCGCGGGCGACGAATGAATTGTCCACTTCCGTGTAGTCGATCAGCTCCTTGAATTGCCGGTTTTCGATCATGCCTCGGATCGTGCCGATCGTCTGCTCGGGCATGAAGGCGCTTTGCCGAAGACGAAGCACCGAGCTGATAATGAGCGTCAGCGCCGTAATGCTCAGCAGGATGATGACGACAAAAACCGCATCGATATTCCGGAGCACAAGATTCAGCACCTGCGATATGCCGCTTGGCTTGGGGTCGTCCGCGCCCGGCGTGACGGCCGCGTCCTGCGCGTAGCCGGAACTGGCGAGGTACGCCACGGCTGCCATCATGACGCCGAGGAGCACGATTCGGGACCAGGATCTTCTCTTATACATGCCGTCTGCCTTCCATTCGTGTCACCGTCGCGCCAAATCATCAAGTGCCGTAGAGGTCTTCCAGACTGACGTTCGCAAAACTCCCGCCAAATTCCTTGGCCATTTCGGTGAGTTTTTTGATTGCTGACTGATTTTCCGGGGCGGTCTTGCCGGCGTTGCGGGTGTGAAACATCACAAAGTTAATTCGCACGTTCTGCCCGCCGCGCGCCGTGCGGATCGCCTGGGCAAAATTGCCTTCGGCATCCCGCGTTTCGGACATTGTAGTGAAGATCTGCGGATCGACCAGAACATAGACCAGGTCCGGCCGCAGCTTCATCGCCAGATCGATCGCCTCGGCGGGCTTGGTCGCGCCGGCCGGGCCGGTCTTGGCGAGAAATTCATCCAGCTTCTTTTTGTTCGGCGTACTTGCGTCGATTAGCTTGGATTTGTCCAGCGCCAGAACAGTGCCGTCACGAAACAGGACGACATTAAATGTCTGTACCGGCTTGAGTCGTGCGACCGTCGTCCGCAGTTCGCGCACAAGCACCGGCCAGCGGTCGAGCATGCTGCCGGTGGCATCGCAGATGAAGACGATCTTGTACGCGTTGCCGCCGTTGCCGAAGACGGCGCCCTTGGGTCCGATCCCCTGGCCGCCGCCGGGCACGCCGAACTTGGCGAGATTATTTCCGCTTGAGGCCGCCAGCCCGCTGGTCTTCACGCTCATGCCGATCGGCGAACTCGATGCATCGCCGGCGGCGCTGCTGTTGAGAGTCTGCGACAAGTTCTCGCTCTTGCGCTCCGCCCAGCTCTCGGACTGGCTTACCGATGCGTCGGTGTTCTGTGCGACCGCGCGCGAGGCGTCATTGTTCATGCCGGGATTGGGAATGCTCCCCGGCGTGTCGGTCGCCAATTCGGCGGTGGGAATGATCGTCTGCTCCTGAATCGGCATCATGTCCGACAGCTTCGCGCGGACATCGGGGATCAGTAGCAAGCCCAGTATGATCAGCGCGGCGTGGAGGACGACGCTGGTGACCACGCCCGTCCACCTGGCCACCTCCGGCCTGGTCCAGTATCCGCCGTGCGGGAGCCTGGCGACCGACTCATCCGCGCCACGCGGCGCGGGGGAAGCCACAGGCTCGAGTGGCGTTGACGGGGGCACCGAGGGGGGCATCGACCGGAGTGTGGAAGGTTCGTCGCTCATGATCTCCCGATCTCCCGCCGACACCGGCACCGCACGTAAGTCCTCGTAGTGCTTGGTTATATCTTGCGTCCAAAAGCGCCGTCAATGCAATAAACGGATATCGACGCTATCAGAGCACGCGCCGGCGGTATCGCCGAATCAGCCATGGAGCGCCGCCGATTGCGATTCCGGTGATCAGTCCGCCCCAGTGGGCCACGTTCGCCACATGGTCGACGAAGCCGAGCGAGCAGATGACGATCCAGCCGATCATCAGGCCGATCTCCTGATCCGTTACGAAGATTTGCTCGTGGGGCTGAAGTCTGTGCTTCATCCACGCATATCCAAAAAGTCCGGCGTTAACCCCGCTGAAGCCCACGAACAATCTCCAACCGGTGACATACTCGTACCAGGCCGCCTGCGCCGTGCAGGAGATCGCCGCGATCACCAGTACAAGCATGATCAGAAACCAGCTTCCTTTAGCGCTCTCGATCACGGCGCCAAACCGCCATAACCACATCATGTTAAAGACCAGGTGGATGATGCCGCCATGAAGAAGCACCGGCGTAATGATCCGCCAGATTTGCCCGTGGCCGATGTCATCGAACATCGACGCCGGCTCGTCTTCAATCTCGTTTCCTGTGATTGGGTCAACCGTAATCGTCGGCGGCGTCGCGTCGAACAGCAACGTCATCTTCAACGCCGCACCGGATGGTCCGCCTAGTGCGATAAGGAACGCGAGCGCGATGCATATCGCGATGAGCGCCATCGCCACCGGCGTCGGACGCCGGCCGAGCCCGGACCATGCCGCGCTGGTGCGAACATCGGTGAAGTTCTTCCGTCGCCGCTCGGCCGCCTTGTCGCGCTCTTTCCGTACTTTCTGAGCATCTGACCGCGCGGAAATGTATTTTGAGTCGTCCGGCTGAGCCTGGAATTGGGCGAGTTCCACCTTGGCGACGTCCAGATTGTCGTCATGCTCGACCCACACCTGCCATTGGCCGGTTGTGGATTCTTCGATGTGCGCGTCGACGCGGATGGAGAGCAGATAATCCGAAAACCGCTGCGCGTGCTGCTCGCTGGAGACTGTCCCGATCATTCGCATGGCGTGGAATCATACAGGGAATGAGGCGGAACCGCAGATAGACGCACATAAACGCGGATGAATCAACTGACCAGAGTTCATCTGATGCGGGCGAGTTCAGTCGGGTTGTGGTTCCTCAGGTTCGGGTTGGTAATTGACGTCGCCGACTTTGATCGCGCGGATCGCCATGAACATGGGGATTTCCTTGCGCGACTGGTTCTCGGCTGCCTGGCGGGCTCCCGGTTGACTGGTTTTATGGCTTGGCCATTCCTCGATCGCATCGATCAACAGGCCCGCGTTGCGCAGACACTTGACGTAGCTCTCGATCGGCTTGTGGAAGCTCCACGTGTAATGCGATTCCTTCATCCCAGGATGTGCGACGATCGGCGCCTTGCGCGGCAGGAGATAACGATCCACCCGGCGGTACTGCACCTTGTCGGTCGCGTCCCAGCCCCAGAAAGTTTCCTTGGGCCCGCGGAAACACGGATGCATCATCGCGATCACAAATCGGCCGCCGGGCTTGAGTGCGCCGGCGACCCCTTCGCAAAGCGGCTGGATCGGGTGGATGTTCTGAATCGCCAGCACGCACGCCGCTGAGTCGAAGGTGTTCTGCGGCAAAAACTGACCGAACGGCTTGGTGGCGTCGAGGACCATGTATTCGGCGTGCCTGATCTTTGACGGCTCGAGCCCGTCGTTATGCACCCGCGCTGAGTCGATCAGCGCTTTGGACGAATCGAACGCCGTCACGCGCACGTCCCGCATCGCCAGCAATCGCGCCAGCACGCCTTGCCCGCAGGCGGCATCGAGCACGCGCTGCCCCTGCTCGACTTTGAGAAGCCGCAGGACGCCCGGCAAGACCACGCGCTGGTGATATTCGGATCCGCCTTCCCCGACGAGCTGGTCATACCAACTGGCGATGTCCGACCAGTCTGTAATGACAGGCGTTTTGCGGGCGACCGTTTGGGGGGCGACGATTTTAGATTTGGGCGGCTGCATAAAAGAGAAAAGCGATTGCCGAGGATATCGGCAATCGCCATTTCCAGTGACCCCAATGGGATTCGAACCCATGTCGCCGCCGTGAAAGGGCGGTGTCCTAGGCCTCTAGACGATGGGGCCATCCTCGCTGTTTGTGCGGGCTTTCAACCCCGCGCGAGGGGAGGGACGATACGGGTTTCTGAGGGTTCGGTCAAGGAATCGCCTTGGGTCGGATACCAGTCGATACCAACCGCCCAACTGCGTTATTCGGCTGAAATGCCCGGATGAAGCGCCGATTCACGCCCTCCCGGTGAAGTCGTGGCGGGCGCACGTTTCGTAAGCACCTTGGAGATGCGCACGGCTGGTGCATCAACCAGGCGATAGAACGCGTAGCCGGCCATGAGTGAGAGGAAGATCGTTGCGACCGAGACCGCGACGCCCCTTGTCATTGCGTCGGTATAACCGCGCAGCCACACGTAGGCCGCACAGGAAAAGCTGCTGATGATCGGCACGTGCACGAGATACAGCCCAAACGACACTCGCCCAAGAAAAACGGGAACTGGCGTCGACAGCAGGCGATTGAGGGGAAGCAGAAACAACGTCATCGCACAAAGTAATATCGACAGAAGGATCGTCGGCAGTTGCCGATCCTTGGGGAGGCCGACGAGCACCAGCACGATTGCCAGCAGCGTGTAGGAAACGACACGGCCGGTGCGAAGGCCGTGGATTCGTTTCACGACATACAACGGCAGGCGATGAAGCACCGACTCGGGACGGACATAAATATCGCACAGGATCAGGCCCGCCAGAAAGCCGTTGAGGTAATCAAGCTGCAGCAAGAGCAATACAATCCCGGTCACGGCATACACCGCCCAGCGATAGCGCCGATGTCCGACGATGCCCAGCACGGCGAAAACGAACAGGGATCCGATCAACTCAGCCTTCATCGTCCAGAGCACGACGTTGTAGGATTTGGCTGGTTCATAAACATAGAAGACATCGAAGAACGCCTCTTTCAAGGCACGCAACAGGCTGGGATCAAACGTGTACAGCCTTGCGAGCCAATCGCTGCCCGCAAGTGGGGCTGCTTGTTGATTGCGCATCAGCCCCGCCGAAAAAAGGCAATACCCAAGCAGCACGGCGGCGATGATCGGGATCACCAGCCGCGGGTACCGCCGAAGTGAAGCGCCTTTGAGATATCGACGGGCGGCCGTGCGATCATCCCCTTGCGCCAACTGGAAAAACCGCAACGACAACACGAATGCGGACATCACCCAGAAGACCCAGACCGCGAAATGTCCGTCGCGCACCCATTCGATCCCGGCGGTCGCGATTGACGCCAGTGGGCGGGGCATGAACGACACGGATTCGCGAAGCGATTGAGGGGCCTGCGCGAAGAACGCGAGTTGAAGGTGACTGAACACCACCATCATCGCCGCCACACCGCGCAGTCCCTCAAATGCAGTAAGTCTGCCGGCGCCGCTGCGAACCGGTTCTGTCGGCGTGAGCGGTTGCAGTGCTGGTGCATTCATAGGGCGCAAGACTCTAAAGCCGATCGGCTGATCGGGCGGGTTAAGGTCTGGAGTATACCGGTTGCCACGGACAGACTGTCAGGGTCGCGGGCTCGTTGGTTCGCCGGTATCGTTGGTTGCATGTTGCACTTCTACAAGTTCCGCCAGGATCTGTTCGGCCCGGAGCCTGCGAAGGATGTTTATCGTAAGGTAACGCCCGGCAAGGGTTGGCCGGAGGAATGCCCACCGCTGCGGGCGGCGAGCAGTTTTGGGTATGACATTCTGGCGAATTTTGACGTCACCTTCCTGCGCCGGCGCGATGGAACTTGGCGCGTGAAGCACGATCAGGTCATTGAATCCGATTTCGACTGGTCTCCGTCCGAGGAAATCGATGGCAAGCCGCTGACGCAGCAATACGCGTGGTTCTGGGAACAAGGGCAGAAGATCCCGCACCCCATCTCGGACAACGTGTTCGAAGCGATCAAAAACCAGGTGAAGGTCAGTTCGTTTCTCTTTATCCAAACCGATCCCAATGAACTGTTGCTGATGACCGAAATCCCGAACCAGTGGAAGCCGTGGCGCACGTGGACCGCGCTGGTCGATACCGACTGGTACCCGGCCAGCTACCCGTGGCACGTGATCCTGGAACTTAATCCAAAAGAGAAGCAGATCACGATCGAAAAAGGTGAGCCGATTTGCAGGATCATCCCCGTGCGGCGCGATACCTATTTCGCCCGGCAGATGACGCCCGAATCATTCGACGACTTTTTCGCCCGCGGCCAATCCTGGCTCGCGAGCCACGGACGGCCTCATGATGACGGGGGGACGATGGACATCACCAAGACGTATGTGAAGCAGCAGATGAAGTCGCGCTTTGTGGTGATGTAAGGCGCGTCAGTCGATCCAGGCGCCCTGCTCTTGCTCATTGTTCGCATACGCGATTGGCACGGGAACGGCCCGTTGAACCGTCACGGATGATGTCAGTTTAGCGACGTGCCGCGTCAGCGCAGCCTTGCCTTCGTCGGTGAGCGTGATGAACGTGACCGGCTTACCCGCGCGGGATGCCTTCTCGATCGTCACCAGCCCGGCGCCGGCGAGCTTTCGGGCGTGGGTGGTGAGGTTGCCGTCGGTCAATTGCGTGGTGCGGCGCAGGGTGACGAAATCCTGCTTCGCTTCGTCGCATAAAGCAGTCAGGATCGTCAGTCGGCCGGCGTTGGTGATGATGGGGTCGAATCGCATGCATGTCGGATCGGACAAACATGTCTCGAATCTTGAATAACTTTGGTAGGCAAAGCAGTGGTTTACCCGTTTAGCGCCGCATCTTGATGTGGG
>JACMML010000419.1 GCA_014379105.1 Phycisphaerae bacterium | reverse complement strand
TCTTCCTTATCTCGATGGACCTTGAGACCCAGGACGTCCCGGTAGAGGCGCAGCGAACGCTCCATGTCGCGCACTCCAATTGAAATGTGTGAAACGCCTTGCATATCGATTTTTCCCTAATCAGAGCGAGCAGGCTAATCCAGATCACACCCAGCAACTGATCACCGGATTCCAGCCGGGACAACGTCACCTTCAGGCCTGAGGTCACTCGCCGTCGCTCAGCGCCTTTACACTCACAATGTTGCGACAGGCTCTCCCAGGGGGGCAGCCTCGAACAGCTTCACGACGTCCCCCTGAGTCATGACGCTTCCGCTTATGGTAGGCTTTTTTCCGCCCATGGATTTGGGTGTCACGTCTACCCCATCTCTCTGAGCTTGTGCTCGGAGCGCACCGACGGTCGCGTCTTCCTTGCGAATGTGTTTGAACGGATCGAAGCGCAAAACACGCATCGCATTGAGGTGCGTGATCTTATTGATTTCGTCATCCGGATAATCGTGCACGCACTCCCACAAGATTTCGGGTGAGTTCGGCCAGGTGCTGTCGCTGTGGGGATAATCAGACTCCCATGTGATGCGGTCGATCCCGACTTTGTGACGCATCTCCAACCCGCATTTGTCGTCGTGAAAACAGAACACGAAATGTTTGTCGATGATGTCGCTCGGCAATTGATCCCCGAAATCCTGGTGCGTCCAATAGCGATGGTTCACATAGGCAGCATCGGCGCGCTCGCGGAGGAAGGGGACCCAACCGATGCATCCTTCCGACATAACAACCGTCAACTCTGGGAATTTCCGGAACAGAGGAGAGAAGACGAAGTCAGCCACCGGTATCGCCACGGCGATGTTAATCAGCGAATTAGTTACGTCGGCGGGAGACTCGAGGCTGGGCGAAAACATCGGCCCTCCGGCAGTGCCGATATGGATCGTGACCACCATTCCATTATCCACTACGGCCTTGAATAGCGGGTCCCAATATCCGTTGTGAATGGACGGCAGTCCGAAGGCCACCGTATTCTCGAGGAAGCAAACAGCGGTTACTCCCTTCTTGCCCATTCGATTGACCTCGGCGACGGCCAGATCCACATCCCACAGAGGGAGAATGGCATTGGGAATCATACGGCCCGGGTGCTTTGCACACCAGTCGTCCACGTGCCAATTGTTATAGGCTTCCACCACGGCCAGCATGAGCGCCTTGTCGGATCCGCGGATAAAAGCTTCGCCCCCAAACCCGGGCATGTTCGCGAAGTTCATCGACGCGATGACGCCGTTTGCATTCATGTCGTCGATGCGGCCATCGATGTCCCAGGTCCCCTTTCTCACCTGATCAAATCGCATGGGCTCCATGCCGAACTCATCCTTGTTGCGGCCGGCGACAACAGCAGGGGCGATCGCGGCAAGCGGCTTGCCCTCCAATAACCAACGCTCTTCCCCGTTGGCGAAGCGCACCACGCGCGGCGCGCTGTCCTTGAATTTGCTTGCTATATGCTTACGAAAGAGGTCCGGCGTCTCGACGAGGTGATCGTCCACGCTGATCATGATCATGTCGTTTTTTTGCATCGTTTTAACCTTCATCTAACGTCTTAGGCCGACGAAAAAATATTGGGTTCGCTGGCTTGGGGCGCCCGGCGAACTCCATAACCAAACAGGACAAAGCGCCCCGAACTTCGGAGTTGACCGCTAGTTATACTTGTAGCTCAGCACCAGAATGATTTCGCGTCCGCGGGACACTGTCGCATAGGCGTCGCCGTGACCGCCCGGGATCGTCGAACCGGTGCGGGACCCGAGGCCGCTCAGGGCGCGGGTGGAACTGTTGGCGATCGTGTATTCCTTCGTGAGGTTGCGGCCGATCAGGTTCAAACGCCACCGATCGTTGTACAAACTCATGTTGGCGTAGAGCTTCCAATAGG
>JACMML010000418.1 GCA_014379105.1 Phycisphaerae bacterium | reverse complement strand
CCCGTTCCCATTCTTCCCACGTTTGAAACTGCCGTCGATCGCTTCAAATCCATCGCCGCCACCCTAAAGTGTCCACTTCATCTCGTACCTGGAAATCATGATGTTGGCGACAAGCACGTTGAGTGGATGCCGGCCGACCTGGTCACTGCAGACCACATAGATAAATACAGACGTTTGTTTGGGCCAGATTATTTTGCCTTTGATCATGAGAGCTGCCGCTTCATTGCTTTGAATGCGCAGATCATTAACTCGGGCCTGACGGCCGAGGAAGAACAGCGAGACTGGTTTGAGCTTGAGGCTCAAAAATCGGAAGGAAAGAGATGGTTTCTTTTCCTCCACTACCCCCCGTATTTGTCGCACCCTGAGGAGGCTGCGAGTTACGACAACATTGACGAGCCGGGGCGATCCTGGTTACTCGAGCTCGTAAGGAAGTACGCGCCAGAAGGACTTTTCGCGGGCCACGTTCACAATTTCTGGTACGACGTGATCGGCAAGACGCAGATGTATCTCTTGCCAGCCACCTCGTTCCTCCGACATGACTACAGTGAATTATTCAAATGCGATCCGGTGCAGGAGTTTGGCCGGAACGACATCAACAAATTCGGCTATTTCCTCGTTGATGTTCACGAAAGTGGCCACGTAGCTCACTTCGTTCGCACTGACGGCCAGGTTCTAGAAGAAAGTGCGCAGCTTCCTTCCTCTCCTCGCCGAGTCGAGCCGGTACACACGCGAACGAATGTAGCTGCCGCCGTAGGGGTCGATTTGCGACATCCGTGGGCGGAGCTTGTAGAGATCGCCGCAACAGGTGGAGTACAGGAATTCGAAAGAAAAATAGCTCGCAACGACTATCACGTGCTGGCTCCCTTGATAAACGGCAATTCCACGACTCTGGCGGTACGAATCGAACCCTCGGCAGGGATTTGCACGGACTTGCCGGCGTCCGTGTGCGAACGTTTGACCAATGCTAACCCGATCGACGCGCCGGAGAGAATGGGCGAGATCGTACTGCTCGTGACCGCGCCGATCACATTCGATTGCTCGTCAAAGATTTGCGCACCCGCGATCGGCAGCGCCTCGTCGTCCATTTTGAAACCAACAATCTGCCGGGCGACTTGGCTTCGTGCATGCATCCGGGCGACGATCTCCTGGCCCGGGTAACAACCCTTCGTGAAACTCACGGCGCGCGCCATTTGCAATCGTCCCGTCTCGGCGGGCAGGAACGTTTCGTCGAAATCGATCCCGAACATTGCACGTCCAGCTTCGATGCGCGTGGCATTGAACGCGGCCCAGCCGATCGGTCGGAGCGGACGCTTGCCGATTTCCGCTCCAGCAGAAAATCGCGTGAGCAGTTGCATCCAGATAGCGCGGACTTGGGCAGTCTCTACGATCAGGTGAAATCCTGGCACGGCGCAGATATCGTCGCGCCAGGCGACGATCTCATGACCGAGAATTCGAGCGCTCGTGGAATGAAGTTGAGCAGTTGGAAGGATGACTGAGCCGTCACACGCCTGCTCTAGCAGGCTCACCGATCCCGGTCCGTGAAGCGCGATCTGACGGAATTCGGGCGATCGATCGTGAATCTCAATGGCTTCGGCAAAATGATATTTCGACAGGGCTGCGATGAATAGTTGGACAAGTCGTCGATCGATATCGAGCAGGGTGCGATCGCCGCGCTCCAGCACGTTCGTATCCAGCATGATCCGGCCATTCTTCGCGTGCAGGAGATAGGCATAGACGCCCGAGCCGCCGGCGGGACCGGACTTGGATTGCTTGTCCCATGTTTGGTTGGTGAGCAGGTTGTTCAGGAAAGTTAGGCGATCCTTGCCGGAGATTTCGACGATCGCCCGTTGCGGCTGGTCGATCATCCCGCACGCCTTGCGAACTGCGCCGTACTCGGCCTGCGGTTCGCCAAAGGTGCTCACAATCTCAGCGGGACCATACGCCTGAAACTCCGCCTCCGCCTGGCGGTGAAGATCGAGAAGCGGGTTGATCGTGTCGGTTGTAGACATTCGTGCTCAAAAGTAAGAGGCGCACAGTGCCTCTGTCTCTAGTGTTTTTCGTCTTCACATCGATCGTGTACGCAGACACAGGTCGTATCGGTGCATTCGTACGCGCACGCCTGGCTGCAAAACACGCGACCCTCGCGGACGACGCCCTTGCCGGGGTCAACTTTGCAATGGCAACTTGGGCACGCACATTTGACGAGCGTCGGCATAAGTCACCTCACTTACCAACTTCAGCAATCCAATTAAACGCGCACCGATCTCCGGGTCAAATCGTCCGCCGCGCCGAAGTTCGGCGGCAATGGTTCGTAACCTGTCGCGAAGCACGATCAACGCGCCGCATGCGATGTGACAGTGCTATAATTCCAGGCGGCATCGAGAAGCGGCAAAGGCCGGCCAGATTGTGTGCCGCGTGGCGCCGCGCCGATGCCTGGAGTGGGACCATGAGTGAAGAACGATCCACGCCCGAGAAGCGTGAGCCTCGCCACAGCAATGCTGGTGGCGGCAGCCAATCAAATCAAAGTCAGTCGGGTCAGCCCGCTAAAGATCTCGTGCCGCTGCTAAAGGGCTGGGACTACGAGCCCGGCACCATCAACGTCCGCAAGATCTTCGGCGTAGATGGCCAGCCCAAGGTGCAGATGCGCCTGGAGCTTGGCATCCTGCAAATGGAGATCACCGGGCGACCCGACGGCGCGCGGCCGCACGGACATGAATCGCTGCTCGACTATCTTGAGACGCAACTCAAGGAACACAAGAAACGTCACGGCAGTGATCTCGGTTTTCATCTGACCGGCCCACAGTGTCAGTCGTTGCGTGAAGAGGCCCAGCTTTATTATCAGCGGTATCTCAGCCTGTTTGTGCTGGAAGATTTCACCGGCGTCGTGCGAGACACCGAACGGAATCTTCGCGTGCTCGACATCTGCGGCAAGTTTGCGGTCGAAGAGCCAGACCGCCTGATGCTCGAACAGTTCCGGCCGTACATCGTCATGATGAACGCGCGGGCGT
>JACMML010000417.1 GCA_014379105.1 Phycisphaerae bacterium | reverse complement strand
GGGGCCCAGTTGCAGCTTCACCAGTCCGTAAGTGCTCTTCAGGTTGCTGGTTGTCGTTCCCGCGCCCATGTTCACCCATACGCCGACGTAACTGTCACCCAGGAAACCTTCATGGCTCTTATTGCTGAAACTCTGGAAGATGCTGTTGCCCACTTCACCGCCGACGCGGCAAACGGTTCCGATTGTCGTGCCGGCCCGGATCAATGACAGCGGCGAAACGCGCGAGCCCGGGCCGATGTAGACCGGTCCTTCAATAACGCTATTCGCGCCGATGCTTACATTCTCGTCAATCAGGATCGGTCCGCCGCTGGCATCCAGTACCGCGTTTGCGCCGATGCTCACACCCTGCTCGGCGTGAATGTCCTCTGGATTGATCAGCTGCGCCCGCGGCGCGTCCGGCGGCGGCTGACGCCAGTAGATCGAATCGCACATGATCGATTCTTCATTCCATGCCACCAGATCCGCCCAGTGGCGCGGAAAGCGCGTCTGCGGCATTGCCTGGGGCAACTGCGACACCCTCATCCATTTATCGCTTCGATTCATCACATCATCGTGAGTCAGCCCCGGCATGCGCGCGTACGCTATGCGGATCAATCCGTCTTCCTCCATCACCACGCATTCTTCCGCCGGCCGCTCGAACTTGGAGAAATGGAGTGTTCGGGCGGCGAAGATCAATGCCGGCTCGTCATCGAGTGGTGTATTGATCGCAACCGGGACATTGATCATCGGTACGACATATTGCTGAACAAACGGCTCCATCTCCGGCCGCACCCATAATGTCACGCGGGTTGGGGAGGTGGCGCGAATCTGCTTTTCCAGAAGCGTGCAGGTCCCGGTTCGCATCGAAAATAAAGGCCGAGTGAGGCTGAACGGGATGAAATCAGTCCAGTGCGAACCTTCAAAAATGACGACGTGCATCAGGGCATTTTATCGCCAACGCGTGAGAAGTCACAATCGCCAACTGAGATTGCCATAGGATTTTATCGACGCACGGAGGATTAGTCCTCCGGGAGCGGTCCGACAACCGAGCGGACGGAGGTCTCGGCCTGGCGAACGGACTGGATCTGTTCGGTAATCGCGATCGCCGCGCCTTCCTGATCCAGCGGAATTCGGCCGCGAATGAAGCCTTCGTGGTCTATGACGACCAGCGTCGGTGTTCCATTAATGCGATAAGCGCGCGCCACCGAGCCGTCTGCGTCAGCCGATACGCGCAATTCCGGGCACAACCGCTGCAGCACCGCCGGGCGAGTCTCACTAGGGCCGAAAAGCGCCAGATCGTGTGCATACGCGATTCCGAGGATGCGCACGTCGGCGTCGTCACGGTAGGCGTTGAGAATTCCATTCACGAGCTTGGCGTAGGTGCCAAACCCAGTGTCATTGTGGCCGGTGAAGATAAGAACAGCGGTCTTGCCGCGATTCTCCGATAGCGTGGTCGGCTCGCCGCGCGTGTCTTTAAGGTAAAAGTCGGTGGCGGGGGAGCCGGGAAGTCCCCAGTTGTTGTGGGCCTTGCGGGTGGCACCGAGGATAAGCACTGTGAGGCACATGGACAGCACAACGACTGCCAGCACCAGTCCGCCATGCACCCATCTTTGGCCAAACGCCATGCGAATCTCCAACCGCGTATGTCACTGTCTTGCCGCCGTCTGAAATGTACCCGTGGCGGTATGACAAGAATCAATATATTCCACCGATGCCCTGGTGCCAACGTCGTTCCGAATCCGACGGCGCAAAGGCCCACGCCGGCGGGCGCCTGACGCGGTGAATCAAGCTATTCGGTCGAATATCGGACCTTCATCCTCCGCTACCGCTATTCTTTCGGTGGTTTACAGATTGTGCAGGAATCGCGCCTTCTGATCGGCGCATGACAATCAGGCATATTCCGCCGCGATGGCGGCGAGCCGTGCGGCGCTGTCGATGAGACCGCCGACCCGGTTCCGTGCCAGCCAGAGGCGGTGATGTTCGGGCATGATTTGCGACATCTGCTCCCGCAGCAGCGATAGGGTGATGGCTGGATCGCCCAATGCCCATTGGCCGCGGGCACAGCAGTGCGCCATCAGCCGCAGCGTGGTGCGCAGTTCTTCAATAATCAGCGCACCGTCGCCGCGACCCGGGGCGAGGCGATCCACGCGAGCTTCGATCGCAGCGATCGCGTCGGCCTGTCGACAAAGTCCCGCGGCGTCGTCAGGTGTCAGTAACGCCGAAAGCTGATCCTTCGGCTTCTGCAAAATGCGAAACAGCAGCGTGCTATTGCCCACCTCGCGGCCGAGCCGGTAGACGTTGCCCAGATCGCGGAGTATCTGCGCCGTCTGATTGGCCGGGTCGTTGAAGATATGACGGTTTAGGGCTTGGCAAATATCGGTCTGGGGAATATCCGTCTGGCGATTGGCATCGAGGCACCACGACACGCCGGCGCCATACGCAAGCGGCAGATAACTCACCGGCCAATACTGGAGGTGGCCAAAGTCGCCCCAGTCGGTGTTCAAAAAGCCGACCGCCCCATGTCGCAACCCCGCAGCCGCGGCGCTGGCGAGATTGCCGAGTGCGTTGTCCGTGCGCCCCGCGAGCGACAGCCATGTGCTGGTGCCCGGACAGACGTACATCGCCAGCCCGGCACCGGCGAGCTTGGCAAGGCGCTCATCAAATGGATGGGCCGCCTCATAGCCCCATTCCAGCGCAATCGCATCGGGAGGCAAATCGGAAATTAGTTCGGGCGCTTCGAGAATGATATCGCCCCAGAACATCATGCGACGTCGGTGCTTCCCGCACAGTCCGTGAATCTGGTGCAGGAAGTCGAGATATACACGGTGCTTGCCGCGCGTGGCGCACAGCGCTTCGCTTCGCGTCCCGGGCTGGCCGAGGTCGAAGGTTTCGTCGCAGCCGACGTTAAAGAGGCGGCTGTCAAAATTGGGCAGCAGGTCCGCATATAGCGATCCCAGTAGCGCAATACTTCGCTGATCGGTCGGGCAAATTGAATACGGCTCGCTCTGACGTGTCCCGTTCGGCAGCGTGCACCCGTCCGGCGCTTCGGCCAGCTCCGCGTACGGCGCGTGCTTCAGCCAGCGCTCCATATGCCCGAACGAGTTCTGATTCGGGACCAGTTCGATGAATCGCTCACGGCAAAATGTCTGCAACTCCGAAATATCCTGCGGCGTCAGCGGGGATGCGTTCTTCCAGACCACCTGATGCTCGCGATACGCAAACGTGTGCTCCGTGTACAGCTGCAAATGATTGATTTTAAGCCCGGCCAGCTCGTCGATGATCATCTTCAACGTGGAAATCGTCGGAACCTTGTCCCGCGAGATATCAAGCATCACGCCGCGGGTTGGGTAATCGGGATAGTCGTCAATGGTCATCTCTGGCAGAGCGCGTGGGAAAAGGCGCTTCAGCTGGATCAGGGTTTGCATGCCATAAAAGGCGCCTGCACGATCCGACGCCGCGATGCTGATTTCATCTCCGGCGATGTGCAGGCGATAGCCTTGCGGCCGAATCCGGGCGTCGGGAACTTGGCGCACCGTCGCGGAGGCATCAGCCCAGCCCGCCCCAAGGCGCATTGCCCGGGGACGCGGTAGAAGCCTGATCAAATCGGCACTCGGCGGCGAGCCTTGTTCCATTGTCGCATCGTACCGATATTGCGTTAATATCAACGCGGAGCACCAAGGCCCCAGAGGAAAATCATGTACCTGTTCACCTATTTCAAGAACAATGGCGAAGACGGCCTGCACCTGGCGTATAGCGCCGACGGGCTGAAATATACGACATTAAAAAACGATAAGAGCTTCCTCACGCCCGTCGTCGGCGAATCAAAACTGATGCGCGACCCGTGCGTCGTGCGCGGCCCCGACGGCACGTTCCACATGGTGTGGACCACCGCCTGGCAGGGCAAGACGATCGGATACGCATCCTCGCGCGATCTGATCACGTGGACCCCGCAGCGCGCGCTGCCCGTGATGGAACACGAGAAGGACTGCAAAAACTGCTGGGCGCCGGAAATCGCGATCGACGAGAAAGGCGGCCATTTCGTGATCTTCTGGGCGACGACGATTCCCGGACGATTTAAGGAGACCGAAAGCGGCGGCGACAACAATCACCGCATGTACTGCACCACGACGACCGATTTCAAAACCTTCACGCCCACGGAGCTGTTCTACGATCCGGGCTTCAATGTGATCGACGCGACCTTCTACAAGAATGGGAAGGATCTCTACCTGATCGTCAAGGACGAGACCAAGAACCCGGTGAGGAAAGACCTGCGCATCGCCAAGGCCGAGAGTGTCACCGGTCCGTTTGGAAAGCTGTCCGAGCCCTTTACCCCGGCATGGGTGGAAGGCCCGACGGCGGTGCGCATCGGCGAGGATTGCGTCGTGTTCTACGACGCCTACACCAAACACCACTACGGGGCGATCAAAACCCGCGATTTCCAGAAATGGGAAGACATCACGCCACAGATTTCAATCCCGCGCGGAGCACGTCACGGGACGATCATCGAAGTGAGCGATGACGTCATCAAGCCGCTGCTCGCGGTTCAGTAACGAACGCGTTAGAGAATACGTCAGGGAAACTCGTCATGGAACGCGGACGATACGCGCGCCGTAGATCCCTCCCGCGACGTTGTCCGCGTGCGGCACGAGCTTGATGCGCGCCTCGGCCTTGCCGGCCAGCACCTCCGGCGGCAAGCGGTAATTCACATCGACGAACGCGCCAGGCTTCTGGCGATTGAGCGACTGGGTCGCGATCTTCACATCATTGACCAGGATGTCGAACGTCCGCCGCCCGGCGTCGCCGCCCCAGTAGGTGAGGACCAAATCGGCGCGCCCCTCGGCGGGGGTTTTGAGCGTGAATCCGAGCCAGCCGCCGGCTTCGGCGTGGCGATATTTTCGGTCGGCATGCGTGCCGGTGCCGATTTTTTCCCCTTCCAGCGCGTGATCGCGCTCCGGCTGCATTTCGCCGGGCTGGAGGAAATCGACCGTCAGCGCCTCGACCTGTCGCACGCGTTCTTCCTCGGCGCGGATCTCGGTCTCCCGCGCCGACCACTCGTTCGGCGAATGGCGCTTCCAGTAGACCTGGTAATGCTCGTCGACGATTTTGTACAGCGGCTTCAACGAGAGCTTGCGCGGGCCAATTGCGCTGGTCGTCTCAAAAAGAAGCCCGGCATGTCCGGTGCGTGTGAGCCACTCGTCGGCGCTATTGCTTTCAGAAACGATGCGTGGCGTCGCGCCGGGACCGAGCGGAGCGGTTCCGACATCGGCCGCGAGCACGACTGGTCCGTACGTGAATGCGACGACCGCAGGATTGTCCGGCGTCGGCTCGGCCGCTAGTCGCATGGGCAGCGTGAGCTCAACGGTATCGCCGGTCTTCCATGTGCGATCGATCACCACATACGTACCGGGTTTGGCGGTGGTGGGGATAGGTTCACCGTTGACACTGGCCGCGAAACCCTCGCCCGCCCACGCTGGCCGCCGGATGGACAACTGAAATTGCGTCGGCCGATCGCAGGTAATGGTTAATTTTGAACTCTGATCGTCCGGGATCCGTGTCTCCTGGCGCAGCACCACGCCTTTATCTTTCAGCGTCAATTCACTGGGGATAAAGAGGTTCACGTACACCGCGTTGTGCGAGTGAGCGTATATCGCGTCGCCGTACTGGGCGTGATTTTCCATGCCGGTGCCGACGCAGCAGGTGAAGATGTTGTCCAGCGATTGAAACGGCTTGTGCGATCCGGACTTGAGCAACAGGAAATAGACGACGCCGGCGGTGTGCGGATTCTGGGACGCCAGGATGTGGTTGTACAAAGCCCGCTCGTAATAATCGAAGTACGCCGCGTCGCCGGACCAGGCGTAGAGGCGGCGCGTGAGCTTCATCATGTTGTAGGTGTTGCACGTTTCGGTCGTGTTTTCGTCGAGGCGCGTGGAAATCGTGCGCGGCGAGCCGAAATGCTCGTTCATGCTGTTGCCGCCGGTCACGTAGCTGTGATGCTGCGTGACAGTGTTCCAGAAGAATTGAGCGGCGGCACCGAGGTCTTTCTCGTCCGGGATCAGTTCGTGTTGCCGGGCGGCGCCAATGAGTTTCGGTATCTGCGTGTTTGCGTGCAGGCCGCGAAGCTGATCCTGTCCGCGGGTGAGTGGATCGATGACCTGGTGATCGTTAAATTTGGCTGCGAGGGTCTTGTACTTCGCCTGGCCGGTTAGGGCGTATACCTCGGCGAGGACTTCGTTCATCCCGCCGTGCTCGCAGCGGAGCATCAGCGCGACCTTCTCGTCGCTCATGCGACTTACGACCGAATCGGCCCAGTCGGCAAAACCGATCAACACCTGCTTGGCCTGGTCATTCCGGCAAAACGTGTACGCGTCGAACAGCCCGGCGTAGACCTTGTGGTGCGTGTACCACGGCACCCACAGGCCGTTCAGATCAAAGCCTTTGCTCCGCACGTCGCCGCGCGCGACCTGCTCCTCCATAATGCGTTTTCCACCGGCCATCGCGCCGAGATACCCGTTGCCGTGCTTGGCCTGCACCTCGGCGAGTTCGGTGACCATATATTCGACGCGCTGGCGAAACCGCTCGTCGCCGGTGCTGGCGTACATTTTGGCGCAACCCGAAAGATAGTGCCCCAGGGAATGCCCGGCGATCGTCTTTTCCTCCCACCCGCCGTACCCCGCGGCCTTGGGCGCTAAGCCCGCCTCTTTGCGAAATCCAGACAGCAGTCGGTCGGCGCTGAGACTGAGTAAATAGCCGGCGTGCGAGTCCCGCGCGAGTTTGAAAGGGCCATCGAGTAAACGGACGTCAGCGGGGGGGATCTCTTGAATCTTCATCACACCAGTGTTCTCCAGCGCGCCCGGCGCGGTTACAGTCCCCGGCTGCACAACTCCAGACGCTGGCTGTGCCAACGCGATCTCCGGCAAACTGCTGCCAGTGACGACGAGTGCGAACGGGATCAGTAATCGGCGGAGTCTAATACCTGTAATCATGGGACGCGCTGAATCGTAACACCCATCAGCCCAATGACAATCTCGTTGGCGATTGTCCGCACGGTGATCGATTTAAGCTCTTTGTCCGCCGCCAGAGGCAGATCGAGCACGGTCGCGGCGCCGCCTTCAATGACGCCGCCTTTGCCGCGAAACTCGCTCTGTTTGAGCAGGCGCGCCGCGCCCGATTTGAGATTGACGCGCGGCGGCAGGCTGCCGGGGAGCGCGAACGCGTAATCGTCGATGCGGTAATCGCGATTGATCGGCCACCACGATGCGGGGTTGATCAGCGACAGGCGATCGGTCGAGCCGTCAGCGTAGGTGACGATGACCTCGCCGTTATCGAACCGGCTCTGCATCGGGCTCGTCGACCCGGCCATCAACAGGTACGCGTGCGCGCCGCGGCCGGTGAGGGGGGCGGTGATCTCGGCGGGGTAGTTGTTCCAGCGCGACGTGAACGCGATGTTGTTAGCCGATGCGTCCGCTGGTGTCTTGAAGGCGATTCCGTTGGGCAATCGCAATTCGCCATTGAGCGCGCGGAGCCCCGAATCGTTTACATCGAAGGTTGTCGCCGGCTTGCACCAGCTTCCGATCCCCTGTTTCGGAACCGCGAGCGACACAAACGGCGAACGCGGCGCCAGGTATTCGTTGCGGAAGATCTGCGTGACCTTGTCATTCATCACCCCCGTCAGGTCGATCGCCTCGAGCTTCGCGCTTCCCGCGGCGGCGAACCAGTTGACAGCGCTGCCGGACACGGATTTTCGGCCCGCAATGTCCACAGTGATGTTATTCGTACCCGGCTTGATTGCGCGGTTCAGCAAAATCTCTTGCGAGTCGGCATTGGCGGCGACCTTTAGATGGACCTGTTCCGTCTGCCCGTTCCATCGCACAGTCGCCGACTGATCAATGGCGGCGGTGGTGTTGTTACGGATTCGGAAAGTCACCTTCTGCGGATCGGCATTCTCGTCCGAGAGCAGCTGCATCGCCGGGCGAATTTCAAACGTGACCGGTAGCCAGCTCGACAGCGCGCCCTGACCAGTTTTCACGAAGATCGTCCGATGGCCGACACGATCGGACGCGGTTGCGCGAACGGAGTTGCCAGATAGCACACTTCCGCTCACGGCCCCCTGCGGGTCAAGCACTTCCTTTAGCTGACCGTTAACAATAGACGCCGCGATCGGCGCATTGATCGCAACCACGCCCAAGTCCACCGCGGCCATGGTCTCATTGCCGGACCATTCGATCTGCAACTCGTGACGGACGCTTGCAGGAGAAATAATCTCGATCTTCGGCCGGCCGACGATCGAATCGAGTATCCGCCATGTTGCGGTCTTGCCGTCGATTGTCACTTTCGCAAGTTCGGAGCGGCGTGCTGGAAGTTGGAACCGCGTCGCAACCGGCTTGGCAAATCGCGAATCGAATATGTACGTCTCGGTCTGCCCGTCATGCTTGTACGCGAAATCAAAATCCTTGTGCTTGATCGCTGCGCGGGGCCATCCTTCGGGGAAGCCGGGCGCGATGGTGACTTCGCTGTCCAGAAGATTCGGCTTCACGCCGAAGAGCCCTTCAAGCATCGCGCGCGAGACCATGCCGCAGCCGTCAGAGAAATCGCGCTGCGCCTCGCTGCGGAGCATGTCGTACTGCGTGCACATGCCGACATTGCCGGGGCACTGCCCGGTGTACATGCTGTCGATGATCGCGCCCTTGAACAGCTGCATCGCGTCGTCGCCGCGATTCGCCTGCCACATCGCCAGCGCCCCGTGCGCCACCTCGCCCATGACGACGTTGTTCGTGGACCATGCTTCGGGCAGCCACGAGGTTGTTGGCAGCGTGTAGAGCCCCGCGTCCGGCACGCCGGCGCCTTTGATCGGGATGTGCGGCAATTGCGTATCGACAAACCGGCTCATCTGCCACGCCTCGATCGGCGTCGCGGCCTCTGAATCAACTGTGTGATAGAACGTGTACAACCCCGCATTCGGATGAACGAGCTGAAGCCCGAGGATGTCTTTCCACTCGGCGTACCAGCCGTCCTTCACCCAGAGGTGCTCGCGCATCCCGCGCGCGATCTGTGCGGCTTCATTGGCGTAGATCGTCGGGTCTACGCCAATGAGTTTGGCGACGCGTGCGGCCATTATGTTGTGGTAATAGTTATAGGCGGTGGCGTGCGTCGCGCCGCCGCCGTTGTAGGAGATGTCGTCGCTCGCCCAGATGCAGGCATAAGCTTCATACAGCGGCAATTTTTCGGGACCAAACTCGCGGCGAAAAAGCCGACGCTCCCACGCGAGATGGCGTTCGATCACCGGCCAGACCTCTTTGGCGTAAGCGAGGTCGCCGGTCCACAGCAGGTGGCGAAACACCGAGTCGATCGCCACCAGGTTCATGTCATAGTGCCCCTTGGTGAGATTGCCGTGGCTGTGCAGCGCGGTCTCGTTGCGGGAGAGATTTGCGGTCGCTTCGGCGGGGGGAATCTGGTCGGCGATCGGCTCGAGGTTCTGATCTTTGAACCAGTTGCCCATGTGCTGGCGCAATGCCTCATGCTGGCCCATCACGTCCAGCCAGTATGAGCCCCGCCACCCGAGCAGCCGAACGCGCCACGCCACCGCGCCGTGCATGACGGCGGTCTGCTTGCTGTCCCAGGTGCCGTCGGCGGCGATTGTGAGCGCGCTGGCGGCGGCGTTGATGAATGGATCGGGTGTGTCGACGACCAATCGGTTCACAATCGACTCGCGCCGCGCCTCGGCCGCCGCGAGCAGGCCATCGAGCTGCGCGGGGGCATAGTCTGCTCTCGCCGGCTGCGGTGCCGGTTGCGTCGCCGGGGCGGGTGCGCCTGGTGCCGACGCGTCCACTTCCTTATAGGTCTGAAGCACATCTGAAGCCGTCGGGTTCGCCCGATAGAGCAAAAAAGTGATGGGCTTGCCCGCGACCAGCGGGGTGCGACCGGCGATCACCGGCTGCGCGCCCGCTTCGGATTTAATCAGTTCCGCCGCGTTGCCCCAGCGGTTCGCGTCTGCGATGCGCCACGCGATCGGTGCCGATGCGATGCTGCGGAGCGTTCCCGGTTTGCTGGTCAATTCGAAACCGTCGCCGCCGATCTTGAATTGATTGCCTTCGCAATGCGCCGGCTGCATTTGAAACCACTCGCGCATTGGGATTCGCTCGGTGCCGATGTCCCCATCGCGCGCCCCGCGCTGGCCGCTTGCCCCCCCATAGGCAAGCAGCAGCTCGGTCTGGTCGGCGGTGGCGGTCGGCTCGATCTTCAGCAGCAGTCCTTCGGCGTCGGCGAGCGGGATGGCGGTGACTTTGATCGACGCGCCCGGCAAAAGCGGGTCTTGGATCGTGTAGACCATCGAGCCGGCGCGATAGCGCGCTTCGATCGTCCCGGCATCTTTCATCCATTTACTGGCGCCGGGGGTCGCAAAGCCGAGCCTGACCACGCCGCCTCGACCGGGCAGGTAGAGTGAAAATTCCGGGCGATCTCCCGCGTCAACGCGGAACGCCGTGTTTGAGCCGTAAAGCGGACGGTTGAATGTCTCGGATCCGTTTATCGCGACGAAGTCCGTGCCGTCGGGCTTATACCGAAGCGGGCGATCGGTTTGACCGATAAAATTCGGACCGGCCAGAAGTGGTTGTGCCATGCAGGTGATGCCCGTGAGAACCAGTGCGATCAATCGAGATGTCATGTTGGTGTCTTCCGCGCGTTTAGGACAGATAAGGCAGCACAAAGCCGAGGCAGCGTTACTACCTATGAGCGTGATACGTCCGGCGGGGGGTTCTGTTTACGGCGGTCTCGCCGCCCTTTGCCGGCGGCTTAAGGCGGCATGATGACGATGGGGCGGTATTCCATGCCGAGTGAATTTAATACGATGCCAATGATCATCCAGAAACCCGCGCCGATGCACTCACCCACGATCAGCCCGATGAAGAACGGCCGCGCGCTGACATAGAGCTTGGAACCGCCGAGCTTCACGACGATGGTCTTGGCGATCCAGCCGAGCATCACGCTGAACCACAGCCTGATCCCGGGAAACGTGCCCAGCATCAGATAACCTACCGGATGCAGTGGCCACCACGCGAAGCGCAGGCGCATCGCGGCTAGAAACCCGGTGAATAGGAAGCCCACGCCGATGTTGGCCGCCGGATTGTGCATCGCATCGGGCGCCATCGGGAAGCGCTCCTGCTGGTATCGCACCGCCGGGTCCATCAGAAACCAGCGCGGGGCCTGCGTCGTACCGAAAACATTGATCGGCGTCACCGCGGCCTGGTCGGCGCTGGCGGCATAGGTGTATTCGGTGTGGAGCGTGCTGTAGAAGCCGGTGAAGTATCCCACCACCAGCGCCAGCGCCAGCACCGCAATAAATTTCCATCCGCCGCTGCGGCGCGCCTGAAACGGCGCCGCCTGGTCAGCCATCTTTATCCCGTGCGAGGCGTAGACGCTGGTAACCTCGCGGAAATCAAACAGCCCGCCATCCACCATGCCGGTGATGTAGAGGCTCTTGAGCGGGATGATTTTTCCCGAGCCGTACATCGCGAACAGTTCCCACGGGCGGGTGAGATGCGAGACCAGCATGCCGTGGATCAAACCGACTTCCGCGACGATTCGCGTGATGACGATAAAAAGCAGCAGAAGCAGCAGCACCGCGAAGATCGAGAAAGGCAATTGGCAACCCGCCAGCGTCATCCACGCGCACATAATGACGATGCAGCCGATCAATCCCCAGAACGCGACGGGATACGGCAGGTAGGGGTCATCAGGCTCCCCATCGCGCCGGCCACGAAATGCCTGGCGGATGATCAAAGCCCAATGGTGCCGCCCGACCCAGAAAACGGATAATGCGAACGCGAAGATCGAGCCGTAGTGCTGCTCCAGCGTGCCCCCGAGAAACGCGTCGCCGGTGATCGAGCCCATGGTCATCGCAAAGAGTTGCTCGAGGATGAAAAAGAACCACAGACTGAACGCGATCGCCGATGGAATGAAAAACGTCGCGCCGATCACGATGAAGTAGATGGAAGCTGCCTTGAGCTCGTGTCGCGCGTACAACCACGGCGGCTCGGCCATCAGGTCGGCGAAGTTGTACGTCGTGGGAATCGGCGGGAGGTAGCCGGGATAATAATTCGCCAGCCCGTTGTTGATGTGCAGCAGGAACACGCAGCCAAATGCCAGCCAAAAGAAGCCGCTGCGCAGCGTGGGATTGAACATCTTCCCAGGCTGCGGCTGTTCGATCAGCGCCAGCTCGATTTGCGCCAACGGGAACGCGAGCCGCTCATTCTCCACCCATTGGCGGCGCACGAGCACGACGATGCAGAGCAGCGCCCCGTACAGCGCGAAGATGAAGATCGCCCAGGTCAAAACCGGCGTCAGCCACGCCGCGTACGGCAATCCGCCGCCGGGATCGACCCAGCGCGTGATGTAGCCGCGCGCCAGCGGATCATTGATCCATTCGCTCGGCGTGTTGCCTTCATAGCTCGGGACGATCCATTTGGGCAGATCGATTTCTTCAAGCACCGCGCGATACTCAGTATTGTCGGCCGCCTGGTAAAACGGCGTCACGAGCATCGGCGGAAGATAACGCAGCAATCCGGCGCTGGGGATCGAACACGAGACCAGCATCATTGAGAATGCGACGATTGTTTCGCCGGTGCTGAGTGCAAGGCGCGGCGCGAAGCGCGTGAGTGGCCCATTGATGAAGACGACAAAGCAAAACGCCAGCAGCACCGCGCCGACGGGCAGGTTGTTGCCCACCATGGGCGTATTGTTCAGCGCGTAATCGTTAAAAGGCGTAACGAAGCAGATGAAGACGGTTCCGAACAACCCCAGCAGAACGCTTCGCCACGAAACCGCCCGGGATATGCGGGCGCTGCCCGACCGCTCTGCCGGAAGCGCGGGTTCACTCACCGGCATGTCGCGATCTCCGTCACCGGGCTAACGGCCTTCAGGGACCTCGATCGCTCCGGCTTGGCTTGGGGCCAGTACGTATTTAGACGGATCGCCGGGTTTGGACGGATCGAACGCGGGCACATCCTCGCGAATATACTTTGTCAGCGGGTGATTGGCATCACGCAGCGACTGGATAGCACAGCGGGCGATCTGGTCGCCGCCGAACGCTTGGAAATGCGTGTTATCCTTCAAGTCATTGTTCTGCCCGGGATACGTATTGGCGGGGAAGAAAACAAACAGCTTCTTAGACGGTTCCACCCCAAACGCCTCGTACAGCGGCTTGCTCATCTTGTTCAGATCGATCAACGCGACTTTTTCTTCCTCCGCCACTTTGCGGACCGCGTCGGGATAATCGCCGTGGGTGTCTTCGCGTTTGCCGTCCTTGTCGAAGCGGCGTCGCTCCATCGGCGTGATGACGATCGGCGTCGCCTCGCGCTTGCGCACGTCGGCGATGCATTCCTTCAGCGAGGCGGCGTAGGTGGTGAACGCACCGACGCCTTCTCCCTTTTCCTTCATGTCGTTATGCCCGAACTGGATCATCACGTAGTCGCCGGGTTTGAGCTGGCTGAGGATCTTGTCCCAGCGGCGGTCGCCGCGAAAGCTGCGCAGTGCCCGTCCCGACTCGCCGTGATTGGCGACCGCGATGCCGGGGGTGAAAAACTGCGGCATCATCTGGCCCCAGCCGATCCACGGCTCGCCGGCCTGGTCGGTCATCGTCGAATCCCCGGCCATGAACAGCGTGGGGAGGTCGTCGGCTTTCTTGATCTCGACGCGCTGAACCGCCGGCTTGCCCAGGAACTCCAGGGACAGTTTGTCGTCCCAATGCCGCAGGCTGGGGATCTTCTCCCGATCATTGAGCCGCACGCTGACGCCGGGGGAAATCTCGGAATTTCGGACGTTGACCGCAAACTGTTTTTCCACCGTCTGGCCGCGCTTGACCGGCGTCGCGGGGATGACCAGGCGCCGCGTTTCGGCTTTAATCGTCGTTTCAGAGTCGGCGTCGGGTGAACCGAGCCAGACAGTCACCAGATAATTACCTTCAGGTACTTTCACAGAGAAAAGAACAGAATTGGTCTCCGGTGTGCGGCCTTTATCGAAGCCGAATCCGCGCACGTCAGAATAGACTGCGGTCGGTTCAACCACCGTGAACTCCGGCGCGGCGGCGGGGACGAACGAAAACCGCATCGTGGGAAATGCTATCTCGGCATGCACCGGCGAGACGAGGCTGGGGGCGTTGCTGATCGTCATTGCCAGAAGCATCGAGCAAACCAGGCGACGGTGGATGAAACGACTTACACTTATTGATGGGCTCATTGAATTCCGCCGGTGAAGTATCAACGAAAGGGTTGCACGAGAATACAGTTACTTGCAGCAAAGTTCCAGAACCTGTCTGATACGCGTGAAGCGGATTAACGTTGAGGAGCACAATGGAAGATCTGTCCCGAAGAGAACTTGTGAAGCGTGCGGCGATGGTTGGTCTGGCGCTACCTTTGATGTCGCTGGAGGCGTCGGCACAGACCGCCAATCCCGCGCCCGGTGCCACGCCCACGGGCGGAGCGCCATTACCCGCCGGCGGTGAATGGGCCAATGCTGAAGCGCTGCAATGGATCGAGCCGGTGACGGGCTCCACCGCGATGCTTGCGACAACGCTCGGAGTCCCGTGGCGCCGCGGCGCGCTCAAAGCAGATCAGCCGGTCAGGATTGTCAGTGACAAAGGAGAAGCCGCGGTCGCCCAGACCTGGCCGCTGGCATTTTGGCCGGACGGGTCGATCAAGTGGACCGCGCACACCATTCTTCCCGGCGACAAAGCTGCCGCGGGCTATCGCGTCGAGCGCGGCGCGCCGCCGGAGCCGGCGACCACTATCAAGATCGTCGAAACGCCGACGAGCATTGAAATTCATACCGGCGTCATTGTCTGCGAGATTAATCGCAGCGGCGGCAACGTCATCGAATCGATCAAGCGCGGCACGCAGGAGATTCTCACCGCCGGCCGGCTCGTCGCTAATATCGACGATCGCGCCGGTGACGATTTATCTAAAGACGATCAAGTTGCGCCGATTAAAACCGCCAACTTCAAGAGTGTTGTCAAGGAAGCGAAGGTCGAGCACGTGGGCGCGCTGCGCGCGGTGATTAAACTCGATGGCACGCATCAAAGCGGCGGCAGATCGTTGCTGCCTTTCTCGATCCGGCTCTATTTCCACGCTGGTTCCGATGCCGTGCGAATGATGCATTCGTTTATTTACGATGCCGACGAGCAGAAAGATTTCATCAGCGGGCTCGGCGTGCGATTTTCGGTTCCAATGCGCGATCCAATGCACGACCGGCACATCCGCTTCGTCGGCGATGCTCACGGCCTATTCGGCGAGGGGCTTCGCATCATTACCGGCCAGCGTCGTGATCCAGGCGCGGGGCAGCGTAAAGCGCAGGTGGACGGCGTCACCGCCGGTCCGGTGGACCGCTTTGCACCGACCGTGGGCGGCCGCCTCGACCTGATCCCGGCGTGGGGTGATTTCACCCTCTCGCAACTGTCGGCCAACGGTTTTTCGATCCGCAAGCGCACCAAGTCCGGGCACGCGTGGATTCCCGCGGGCTCGGGTAAGCGCGCTGCTGGAGTAGGATACATCGGCGGCGTGACCGGCGGCGTGGCGTTCGGCATGCGCGATTTCTGGCAGAAGCACCCGGCGCAGCTTGATGTCCGCAGCGCCCACACCGACAGCGCCGACGTGACGATCTGGATGTGGTCGCCGGACGCACCGTCGATGGACCTGCGCTTCTATCACGACGGAATGGGCATGGACACCTACCCCAAACAGATTGAAGGGCTCAATATCACGTACGAAGACTACGAGCCCGGCTACGGCACGCCGTACGGCGTCGCACGCACCACAGAGATTCACTTCCGCGCCCTCCCGGCCACGCCTTCGCGGCAGGCGATGGTGGAATTTGCCGATCTCGTTCGTACGCCGCCGCAACTGGCGTGCGATCCGCAGCGATATCTCGACGCCCAGGTCTTTGGCGGCATCTGGACCCTGCCGGATAAGTCGCACCCGACCAAGGCGGCGATCGAGGATTTCCTCACGGCGCAGTTGACGCAGTATGTGAAGGAAGTGGATCAGCAATCGTGGTACGGCTTCTGGGATTATGGCGACGTCATGCACTCGTTCGATTCAGACCGCAACGTCTGGCGGTATGACAACGGCGGAATGGCGTGGGACAACAGCGAGCTCTCGACCGATCTGTGGCTGTGGTACAGCTTCCTCCGCACCGGCCGGGCTGATGTGTTCCGAATGGCAGAAGCGATGTCGCGGCACACCGGCGAAGTGGATGTATATCACCTCGGGCGCTTCAAAGGCCTGGGAACGCGTCACGGCGTGCAACATTGGGCGGACAGCTCCAAGCAGTCGCGCATCAGCACCGCGATTTATCGACGAATTCACTTCTTCCTTACCGCTGACGAGCGCGTCGGCGATCTGATGCGCGAGCAACTGCACACCATCGAGACCGAGAAGAAGATCGTCGTCACGCGCAAACTGAGTGATAACGCCCAGGTCCTGCCGCTCCCGGCGCTGGAGGACCCGACACCCGGAGGAAGCGTTGGCCTGGGCCCGATGGGCTACGCCAACGCCGCCGCGGCGTGGATCACCGAGGCCGAGCGCACGAATGACCCGAAATGGCACGCGTATATCGTTAAAGGGATGCAAGGCATCGGCGACCTGCCGTACGGACTGCTGACCCCCGACTGGAAGGTCAATATCGACACAGGCGCGATCGAGTACGGCGGCGGCAAAGACTTCAGTCTCGGCGGGCTCACCGCGATGTTCGGCATGCCCGAGATGTGCGTTGAACTCATCCAGACCTACGGCGATCAGGCCCCCAAGTTTGCCTGGGCGTACGCGGTGTACGGCATCCTCTACTTCGGCACCGACGAAGAGCGTATGCGCGAGATCGGTGTCACCTTCCGCACGGCCGGCTCGTTGAAAGACGTGCACTCGCGTGTCACTGCTTATGCCGCAAAATACCGCGGCGACAAGGCTTTGGCAGATCGCGCGTGGAAGGACTTTTTCGACAGTCAAAACCCTCAGGAGAAGCTGCGGCGCTTCACTCCCAAGCGCCTGGAAGGACCGATCGTCCTCAATTCGGTCGAAGTCATTTCCATGTCGACCAACAGCGCCGCCCAGTGGGCTCTGGCCGCGATGCAGAATCTGGCGCTGATCGGCGATTCGATCCCGTGAAGAGTCTTTGATTTATGAAAAAACATTCGCCCGTGGTTGCCAATTTTCCGCACCTGCTGCACGGCGGCGATTACAACCCCGAGCAGTGGATTCGTACGCCCGAGGTCTGGGACGAAGACGTGCGCCTGCTGAAGCTGGCGAACTGCAACGTCGTCTCGCTGGGCATTTTTTCCTGGGTGATGCTCGAACCGGAGGATGGGAAATACACCTTCGACTGGCTCGACCAGATCATGGAAAAAATGGGCCGCGCGAAGATCCAGGTAGTGATGGCCACGCCCGGCGGCGCCAAGCCCGCGTGGATGGCGAGGAAATATCCCGAAACCCTCCGGGTCAACGCGCAGCGCCAGCGCCTGTTGTGGGGCGGGCGGCACAATCACTGCTTTACATCGCCGGCGTTCCGCGCCAAGTGCGACGCGATCAATACGTTGATCGCCGAGCGATATAAAGACCATCCGTCGCTGTGCATGTGGCACGTCAACAACGAATACAACGGCGACTGTCACTGCGATCTATGCCAGAACGCGTTTCGCGCGTGGATCCGGCGCAGGTACGACAACGATCTGGACAAACTGAATCTCGCGTGGTGGAGCAATTTCTGGAGCCACACGATCACCGATTGGGAGCAGATCGAATCTCCGTCCCCGATTGGCGAAAACAGAGTGCACGGGCACAATCTCGACTGGAAGCGGTTTGTCACCGATCAGACAATCGCGTGCTTCAACGCCGAGGCCGCGCCGCTGCGGCGCATCACGCCGCACATTCCCGTGACCGCCAACATGATCGGCTCGTACTCGGGCATCGATTATTTCAAGCTCGCCCGCGCCGGCGATGTCGTCAGTTGGGATTCGTATCCCTCGTACCATGATCGCCCGGGCGACTGGCGCATCGCCAGCCACGTCGGTTTCATGCACGACCAGCGGCGCTCGATGCTGAACAAGCCCTTTATCCTGATGGAATCCGCGCCGGCGCAGCAGAATTACAAAGCTGTGTGCAAACTCAAGCGCCCCAAAATGCACATGCTCGAAGGCCTGCAGGCGCTGGCGCACGGCAGCGATTCGGTGATGTATTTCCAATGGCGCAAGAGCCGCGGCGGGGTTGAGAAGTTCCACGGCGCGGTGGTCGATCATTACGCGTCACCCGAGACGCGGGTGTTCAAGGATGTCGCCGAGCTCGGGCGCGTGCTCGGCAAGCTGGACGGGATTGTCGGCGCTGCAACTCAAGCCGATGTCGCAGTGGTTTACGACTACGAAAACCGCTGGGCGATCGACGACGCCGCCGGCCCGCGCAATCCCGATAAGCAATATTACGACACGGTGGTTGAGCACTATCGAACCTTCTGGAAAGAGGGCATCGCGTGCGACGTGATTGATCAGCTCTCAGACTTCGGCCGCTACAAGCTGGTGGTTGCGCCGATGCTCTATTTGCTCCGCCCCGGCGTCGCGGAGCGGATCGAGCGATTTATCGCAGATGGCGGGACATTCGTGACCACCTATTTCACCGGCAATGTTGATGAAAGTGATCTCTGCTACACCACCGGCTTCCCCGGCCCGCTGCGCAAGCTGCTGGGAATCTGGGCCGAAGAGGTGGACGTTATTTATGACGATGAATCGGTGCCGGTCGTCGCGGGTCCGGATAATCGCCTGGGTCTGAGCGGCACCTACGCGGCGAGACAATTCTGCGAGTTGATTCACGCGGAGGGCGCTGCTGTGCTCGCCACCTATGGCGGCGAGTTCTACAAGGGACGCCCCGCGCTGACGGTCAACCAATTTGGCCGCGGCTCGGCATATTTCGTCGCCAGTCGCAACGACGCGCGGTTTCAAAAAGAAATGTTCACGACTTTGGCGCGTCAACTCGGCATCAAGCGTGCGATCGACGGCGAATTGCCCGAAGGAATCACCGCACAGGTGCGATCCGACGGCGACAATGATTTTGTATTCCTCCTCAGTTTCGTGCGCGACGCGCACACGATTCAACTCGGGCCCGGGTCGTACCGCGATGCGGTGACCGGAGCGCCGATTGGCGCGAGCCTGGAACTAGAAGGATACGATTCGCGCGTTCTGATTCGGAAACATTCAACTTGAGCAAAAAGCGCCGTCGCACATGACGTGGCATGGGCTTGCAGCCCATGTTTTTCTTTTAGGCAACACGGGCTGGAAGCCCGTGCCACGAATCCGAATATCGCTTTCAGACAAAGCCTTGGTAAAGGTCAATTCAGTGGAAGGAAACCGAGATGCCGTCACTCGATGAACTAAAGAATCCGCCTTACGAATTCTCGATGATGCCGTTCTGGTTCTGGAATGATGAACTGAGCGATGCGGAACTCATTCGCCAGATCGACGATTTTGAAAAGCACTCGGTCACCGGATTTGTCATCCACCCGCGCGTTGGCCTGCCGCGCGATACGGGCTGGATGTCGGACAAGCTGCTCGGTTTCATGCACACCGCCATTGAAGAAGCGGCGCGGCGAGGGATGAAGGTGATTCTTTACGACGAGGGGATGTACCCCTCAGGATCATCATCAGGGCAGATCGTCCAGCGCTGGCCGGAGCTGGCGTGCCGGTGCCTGGCGCTGCACGATCCGGCGCAGCCGCTGCCGGCGGGTGCCAATAAGATCGCAGAGATCAAGGACGATGCGGGAAACGATCGCTGGGTGATCGATCGCCGTGCCAATTCGTACATCCGCGGCCTGCATTACATCGGGGACGGTCCGAAGGAAGACGAACCGCCCGCCGGCGATATCCTGAATATCCGCACGACCGAAGGAATCATCGAACTGGTCTACGCCCCGTTCGCAAAACATTTTGCCAAACATCTCGGCTCCACCGTGCTGGGCATTTTCACCGACGAGCCCAGCGCCCTGGGCAAATCGCGCGAGCGCGGCGTGATGCCCGGCACCACCGGCTCGCTGGAGCACGTCAGCCGGCTGCTCGGGTACGATTTCATGCCGCACCTGGCGGCACTGTGGTCTCGGGATGAAGCGACGCGCCAATATCGCGATGATTACCGCCGTGCGATCCGCATGCGGATGAATGAGACGTGGTACAAGCCGTTAAGCGACTTTTGCGCGAGCCAGAAGATCGCACTGTGCGGCCATCCCGACGCGGGGGATGAGATCGGCGTGCAGCGTTTCTTCCATTATCCCGGGCAAGACCTTGTCTGGCGATTCGTCGAGCCGGGGAAGGACACCGCACTGCAAGGCGCCGAATCCACCCAGGCCAAGTGCACGTCGTCGGCGATGGTTCATCTTAATCGCCGACGAAACAGTAATGAGTTCTGCGGCGCGTACGGACACCAGACGACCTTTGATGAGATCAAATGGCTGGCCGACTGGTGCATGGTGCGTGGGGTCAATCTGCTGATCACGCACGCGTTCTATTATTCGGTTCGCGGACCGCGCCGCGACGAACGGCCGCCTCAGATCGGGCCGTGGACGAAGGAATGGGATACCTTCAAATCTTTCGCCGACCACTGCCGCCGGCTTTGCTGGATCAACACGGACTCACAGCACGTCTGCGACATCGCGATCCTCACCAACGATGACCGCTGCCCGTGGCCGGCGGCGGCGGTGTGTCTGACGAACCAGAAGGATTTTAACTATCTCGATCCGGAGACGCTGCTGGAGCACGCAACGGTGGACGCCGACGGCATTTCCGTCGCCAACCTGCGCTACCGGATTCTGATCATCGACAACGACAAGCCGCTG
>JACMML010000416.1 GCA_014379105.1 Phycisphaerae bacterium | reverse complement strand
GCGGAACTGGTCGAGTCCGGTTTTCGGATACACCGGCAGTGTGCATCAGGATCGGATCGACATTGAGATTGTCGTCGAACTCGCGAAGGCATTTCCGGCCGCGACGATTGCTTTGGTCGGTCCGAACATGCTGAACCCAGAATCGGTGACACGGCTGGCTGCGCACAAGAACATCGTCCTGCCCGGGCCGGTGGATTTTTCGGAAGTGGCGTCGGTGATGTCCGCTTTTGATGTCTGCATCGTGCCGCACGTCGTCAACGATTTCACCGAAAGCCTTAGCCCGCTGAAGCTATACGAGTATCTGGCTTCCGGATTGCCGACTGTTTCAACGCCGGTGAGCGGCTTTCGCGACTACCCCGGCTTGATACACCTCGCCGCCGATGCATCGTCCTTCGTTCGTGCCTGCGAAATAGCGCTGTCGGAACCCCAGGAGATGGCCGTCCGGCGGCAGGAAATCGCCAAACAGCACTCCTGGGATGCACGGCTTGATGAGATCGAAGCAGTGATCGATTCGACGCTCGATTCCAAAGCGTCGTCGTATTCCACCGCGCCGCGCGCTGCCCATGCCGTATGAATCTCCCATGAAACCAGACGTCTCGGTCATCATCGTCAACTACAACACCAGGGAAATGACCCTGAAGTGTCTCGATGCGCTGCGTGCCGATCTGACGGGAATCAACGCGGAAGTGATTCTGGTTGATAACGCCTCCAGCGACGGCAGCGTTGAAGCGATCCGCGCACATGCGCCGTGGGTACAGGTCATCGCGAGTGAGAAGAATCTAGGATTCGGCGCGGGTAACAACGTCGGGCTGAAGATTGCGCAGGGAGATTACTTTCTTCTGCTCAACACCGACGCGTTGCCCCATGCGGGTGCTATTCAGGCGCTGCTCACCTACATGCAGACCCACCCGAAGACGGCCGTGGTCGGGCCGCGATTGCTGAATGCGGACGGGTCGGTTCAACAGTCGTGCTTCCGCTTTCCCACGCCCCTGCGTTCATGGCTGGAAAACCTGTGGATATCGGCCATCCTGCGGCGCGTTCCTGCCATCGATGATTACCGCGGCTGGGCACACGACCGCGAGCGCGAAGTGGATTTCGTCATCGGCGCGTGTGTGATGGTCCGCCGCTCGGTGTATGAGCAGATCGGCGGCTTTGACGAGCGGTTCTTCATGTACGCCGAGGAATCCGACTGGATGTACTGCATGCACCGAGCCGGCTGGACGATCTCGTTCACACCGTCCGCGGTCGTCACGCACCTCGGCGGCGCCAGCGGCGCAAGCGACAAGCCGAAGATCAACCAGATCTTCTTCGAGAGCCTGGATCATTACGAACTGAAGCATCACGGCGTTGCGGGCCTAGTCTCTCTGCGGGCAGCGATGACGATCGGTTGCGGCCTGCGTGCCGCGCTATGGACCCTTGTAATGGCCGCATCACGTAAGCGCCGTACGCTGGCCCGCTCCAAGGTCCGCGTGTCGCGGTGGTTAATGATCCGGCAGATGACTTCATGGAATATCCTCAGTCGCGCATCTGCGTAAGCAGGCATAAGCCCTTCGTACCTACTTCAGTTTTGAATACTTCACGTGACTAACCAGCTCAATCGTTTTCAGTCTCTCGCCTGGCCGACCAGCTTGGTGCTGCTCTGCTCGATCCTCGGGCTCGCGTCCACGTATATCGGGCTCGAGCAGCCCCTGATCGGCGTCGGCATTGCGTACATCGCCGCGTTCATGACGATGGCCTGGTACCGGCCGGACATTGCCCTGATGCTCTGTTTCGCCTCGGCGCCGCTGCAGAACGACCTGACCGGCACGGACGCCGAATCCCACGGCAAATTCTCGATTTCCGAGATTCACCTCGCGCTGACATTCGGCGTGTTTATTTTGCGTCAGATTCAGGTGCGGAAACTCGTGACGCTCGGGCCGTTGACGATCCCAATCGCTATCCACTTTGCCGTGTGTCTGTTCGCATCGGTTCAGAGCTTTCGCAGCAACACGATTATTTCGATGGCGCAGATGGGTCTGTACATGGTAATGACGACGATGCTGTTCGCGTCATTGCCGCGCCTGGGTGAGACATTCCGCGGCGCTTTCTATGCGTTGATGGTTGTCGGCGTCTTCCTGGCGCTGGTCTCGCTGACGACGTCGGAGACGTACATCCTTGGGCTGCATAAGAACGGCGTCGGGGCGTCGATCGCGACGGCACTGGTCGTCTCCATCGACATGTGGATGACCAGCAAAGGACGCAAGTATCGCTGGGTAAGCCTGCTGGCGATGGTGATCCTGGCCGCGGGCTTGTTGCACACGCTTTCGCGCGGAGCCTGGATCTTCACGCTGGTCGCGCTTTTGACGATCAGCTACGTACGCCGCGATTTTAAGCTGATGTTCCGGCTGGCGCTGTTGCTTGGTCCGGTGGTGACGATCGGCTGGTTCGCGCTTCCGCAGGAATCACGCGACTACGCGTTGGGTTTCAATACTGAGCGTGCCAATATCAACGCCCGTTATCTATCGATGCGCTATGCGCTGGATCAGTTCTATCGCAACCCGGTCTATGGTGTGGGCGTGGGGCTTCGGAAAGATTATGACGCGACAAATATCGCGTTCGCGACGCTCGCAGAGACCGGCGTTGTCGGGCTCGCCACTTTTACGATGATCCACGTCGTCTTTGTCCTGGCGATGGTGAAGGTGCAGCGGCACCTCACGCCCAAGAGTCCAGTTTATGCGCTCCCGGCGTTGGGCGCTGGACTGCTGATGGGCAAGTTTATGAACGGCATGGTGGACCACTATTGGAGTCGCGGCGCGCTGATGATGGTATGGGCGGCCGCGGGCATGGGGCTGAGCGCCTACTGGTATGTCCGGCATCAACGGAATCTGATGCAGAGGGCCATATGAAAATCGCCCTTTGCTTTCCCGGCTGTCACGCGCGCGGCGGCGTCGAGCGCGTGGTCGAAGCCAGCGCCCGATACCTGGTCTCGCGCAATCACGATGTCCACGTCTTCGCCAATGAATGGGACGCCGATCCATCAGGCAAGATCACATATCACCGCGTGCCCACCGTTCGACGGCCGGAGTTTCTTCGGGCTCCGATGTTTCGGCGAAACAGTCACAGCGTATTGCGTCCGGCGGAGTTTGATGTGGTTAACGTGCACGGGTGCGAATGTCCGACGGGACACGTTTTCCGCGTCCACAGCCTTCACCGCGCTTGGCTGGAAACTAGCCGACGATTCCGCGGCCCGCTTTCATTGCAACGCATCAAACAGCGCCTCAACCCGTTACATCCGGTGCTGTTGCGCCTGGAAAGTCAGCATTTTCGCCAGCGCCGCTATCAGCGTGTGATCGCTTTGACCGAGGACGTTCGAACGGATCTGGCGCGGTACTATGACGTACCGGGCTCGGACGTGGATGTGGTGCCAAACGGTTTCAATGATGTCGACTTCAATTCCGCTCGCAGGCAGGAACGGCGCGCTGCCCAACGCGCGGAGATGGGGCTGAAGCCAGACGACATCGCCCTTCTGTTTGTCGCTAACGAGCTGCCGCGCAAAGGCTATCCGGTTCTACTTGCGGCCCTAAAAAAAATGCCGGAAGCGGACGTGAAGAGAATCAAGTTATTCGTCGTCGGCCGGGTGGCGTCTGAAGATGTCATGAAACCCGCGGAGGAGTTAGGCCTCGCCAACCATGTGCGGGCGTGCGGTCCGACAAGTGATGTCGCCGCATTCCACGCGGCTGCCGATATCTTCGTTCTCCCGACTCAGTACGAAGCCTTCTGCCTTGCGATTCTCGAAGCCCTCGCCAGCGGCCTGCCGGTGATTACCACCCGTGTACCTGGCGCTCAGGACGCGATGCGGCACGGGGTAAACGGGCTACTGGTCGGCGATCCGAACAGCGCGGATGAGTTAAGTGTCGCCATCGCCGATCTGATGAATGACGATCGTCGGGCGCAGATGTCCGCCGCCGCGCCGGCGACCGTGGACGGCTACCGATGGCAGAACGTCATGCGGAAGTATGAAGATATCCTGGCGCGGTATGCCGTAACCGTTCCGCAGGGCGTTTCGGCATCGGATTGCCTCGCCACCTGATCATGACCACCGAAAGCCTTTCAACCTCGGCCGTTCTCGAGCCGGCACAGATCGCGGATACCGGGCTGGTCACCACCGTGGGTACGCCGCGCGTTCTGCTGTTCACCGATTCAGACGCGTTTGCCGGTACCGAGCGGCATATCCTCGATCTGGCGCGCGGCCTTCACGCGCAAGGCGTGGGTGTTGGGATTGCATGCCCAACGCCGTCTCCGCTGGCTAGGCGCGCGGATGATCTGTGCATTCCGGTGACATCAATCGCCAAACGCGGCGCGATAGACATCACCGCGCTGCGAATACTCCGGCGGCTGATAAAAGACGGACAAGTTGACATCATTCACAGCCACAATGGCCGCACCGCGATGATCGCGAGCAGCGCGGTTACCGCGACCCGCGGCGGACGGCACGTTTCAACGCAGCACTTCATCTCGCCATCGCGCGCCACGCGGCGCGGGTGGAAGGGTTGGATCGGACGTAAACTGCACGGCTGGGTATCACAACACACCGACTCACTGATCGCGATTTCCGCCGCCGTCCGGCAGGGAATGGATGACCGCAATGAAACTCACCACCGGCCGATCGCGGTGGTGCCCAATGGCATCCATGATCTGGCCGCGATCGCATGTAAATCGCGCAGCACGGTGCGTAGCGAGCTTGGCTGCACCGATCAGACGCCCCTTGTCGTTTCCGCCACGCGTCTGGTGAAGGAAAAGAGCGTTGACACGCTGGTCGACGCCATGGCGCGCGTGCGCGAAAGGCTGCCCGATGCCCGCTGTGTCATCGCCGGCGAAGGCTCGCTCGGGCCTGACCTGGCCAAGCAGATCGAACGTGCCGGACTGCAGGATGTCGTCCGGTTACTCGGCTTCAGAGACGATGTTTCGGCATTGATGGCGGCCGGTGATGTGTTTGTCTTACCGAGCCTGAGCGAGCCGTTCGGACTGGTTCTCCTCGAAGCGATGGCGCTCGGCCGACCCGTGGTGGCGACCGCATCCGGCGGCCCGCTGGAAATCGTCGAGGACGGGGTTAGCGGCCTGCTCGTAAAACCCGAAGCCTCTGACCAGATGGCCGACGCAATCAGTTCAATTCTCGTCGATCCCGCCGGCGCGCAATCGATGGGTGAAGCCGGACGCGCCCGGTTTGAAAGTCACTTCACCGCCAACCGCATGGCGGCGTTAACCGCCGCTGTTTACCGCGCCATATAAAACGTACTCCCGAATCCCCAGCTCAACTCAGCAAGTACAAAAGAAGGGCATACCTATGCTATCCAAATTATTCGTCCGTACCGTCGGCCTGCTTCCCCGCGGCTTCATTAAGCGCATCGGCATGATGCAAGCCAAGTCCCCCCTTCTGCACCGCATCGTCGTGCGCGGCCGGAGCTGGATCGAAGGTGGAGACATGGTCATTCAGCAGGGCATCGGTGCCGGGCTGAAGATTCAGCCGGGACCGTCCAATTTTGGATACGTCATGGGCACCAGTGAGCCTGAGACGCAGAATGCGATGAAGGAGCACATCAAGCCCGGCGATTGCTTCTGGGATATCGGCTGCAATGTCGGTTTCCTGTCGGTCATCGGCGCTCGGCTCGTGGGCAACGACGGCGTCGTCTATGCCTTTGACCCGGTGCCCAACCACACGCAGATTGCCGAGCAGAATGTCCGCGCCAACAAGTTCACCCATGCTAAAGTGTTCCAGATGGCGATCTCGGACAAAGTCGGCAGCGCCAAATTTGCGGTCGCAGAGATTCCCGCCCAATCAACGCTCACCGAGGCGGGCTTCAATCGTGAGGGTTCGGTGATTATTGAAGTCAAGACATCCAGCGTCGATGACCTGATCGAGCATCAGGCCTACACGCCGCCCAACGTCGTCAAAATCGATGTCGAGGGTGCCGAGGTGGACGTCCTGAAGGGGATGACCAACACCCTCCGCAACCACCGCCCGACGATTATCCTCGATACGCACGGGGAGCACATGAAATGTGCCGGGATCCTCGCTCAGGCGGATTACTGGTGCAGCACCAGCGATCACCCGGATCGCGCGGTCGAAGAATCGGAATATTTCTGCCAGCTTCTCGCGACACCCACCGAGCGCCGCAAAGACACCACTGCCGCGACCACAGTTGCCGCAGTTTAACGCTACACTTAACGCTTCTAAGGAGCCCATATGCTGGACCGCGTAACACCCGAACAGATCGAAACGTACCGAACGCAGGGATTTGTCGTCATTGAAGACTTCCTCTCCCCGCAGGAACTCGCACAATGGCGCGATACCGCCGATCAGGCCGTGCAGCGCCGGCTCCGCGCCATCAGCGACGGAATGGCGTCGGGCACGGTGAAGAAAACCCTCGGCGATCGTTTCCGCGCCCCCGCCAAAGCGATGCTCGGCCAGAAGACGGTCGAGACCGCGCGCAGTGTGCTGCGGAAGATCCTCGGCTCCAAGCGCATTCCCATCGGCTTCAACGGCACGCTGAACAGCAATCAAGGCAATCCCGAGAGCTACTACGCCAAGGTCTACACGCAGGTGATTCACCTCGCGAAGGAAGACCCCCGTCTGGGCGAACTGATTTTCAATGAGCGGCTCGGGAAGATCGCTTCGGCGTTGTCAGGCGCCAGCGGGATGCGCCTCTATCACGACCAGGCACTGTTCAAACAGGCCTATGGCAATCCGACCGCCTGGCATTTGGATAACCCGTACTGGGCGTTCCATTCTGACCGGGCAATGACGATGTGGGTTGCGCTCGACGACGCCACGCTGACCAACGGCTGCATCTGCTACATCCCGGGCAGCCACAAGCAGGCATCGCACACCAAGAACCTCAGCATCGGCGACAACTTCGCCGGGCTGCTGAAAATGTATCCCGACTGGATGAAGATCGACCCGGTTTCTTGCCCGTGTCGAGCCGGCTCGGTGGTTTTCCACAACGGCATGACCGCACACGGCGCCGGCGTCAACATCACCAACAAGCCACGCCGCGCGTACGCGGTCGCGTTCATGCCCGACGGCTCGACCTTCAACGGCATCAAAGACGTGTTGCCGGATGAGTACTTCAAGTCATTGAAGGTCGGCGATCTATTGAACAACGAGAAGGTCCACCCGCTCCTGTGGCGCGATTCTGGGAATCAAACGCCAAACAAAACCGCGACGGCCACGCCGGAACCGGTGGCGGTTTAATACGGCTTGGCGCTCCATTCTTTGAATCTCGATGTGAAGGGAGTTGTATGACCGCGGGTTGTTCTTCCGCAGTGGTTGAGTCGTTGGATAATCAGGAGCGATCGGTGCCCCGGCATACGCCGGGCGGGACCAACGTACGCGTGCTGCTGATTTCGCACACCTGCCGTTCGCGCGCCATGGGTCAGCCCAAAGCGCGCTATCTTGGTCAGCAACCGGGGGTGCAGCTTCGGGTTCTCGTACCCGAGCGCTGGCAGAGCGACGACGGCTCATGGAGCGATGTCGATGAGCCCGGCGATGCCGCTTTCGAGTTGGAAGTCGGCAAAGTTCGGTGGCCTTACGTCGGTCCGTTCAAACGGTACCTGCATCACTATCCGAATCTCGCGGCCACGCTGCGTGAGTTTCAGCCGGACGTGATTGATATCTGGGAAGAACCGTGGGGCCTTGTCAGCGCCCACGCCTGCTGGCTTCGCCGCAGGATCGTCCCGAACGCCAAGGTCATCAGCGAGACCGAGCAGAACATCAACAAGAAGCTCCCATTGCCGTTCGAGAGATTCCGCGCCTACACGCTGAAGCAGGCCGATTATGTGGTCGCGCGCAGCGGCGAGGCGCTTGAAGTTTCCAGGCAAAAGGGATTTTCCGGGCCCGCGCGCGTTGTACCCAACGCGGTGGATGCCGAACTGTTCGTGCCGATGGATCGCGCCGCGTGCCGGACCGACCTTGGGCTGAGCGGGTTTATCGTGGGATACGTCGGCCGCATGGTGCCGGAGAAGGGTCTTGAAGATCTCATCGAGGCAATCGCGATCTGTCGTGATAGAGGCGGAAGTTCCGTCAAGGCGCTCTTTGTCGGTTCCGGCCCGTTGCTTGCCACCCTTGTAGCGCAGGTGGAGCGCCTTGGGGTTAAGGACAAGGTTCAATTTCTTCCAAATCGTCCGCTGCACGAACTGCCGAAACTGTTTAACGCGATGGACGTCATGGCGCTCCCGTCTCGCACGACGGCCGCCTGGAAGGAACAGTTCGGGCGCGTCATCATCGAGGCCCACGCTTGCGCCGTGCCGGTGATCGGTTCGAACTCCGGCGCCATTCCCGAAGTGGTTGGTCAAGGCGGATTAACGTTCCCCGAATCGAATCCCGCCGCGATCGCCGATGTGATCCTGACACTCGCCGCGGATCCCGCCCGTTGCGCCCAGATGGGACGCCTCGGCCGCGAGGCGGTTGAAGCGCATTACACCTGGCAGCGCGTCGCCGCGCGAATGTACGAGATTTACAGCGAACTGGCGCCGCAGGGATTCGCTCACAAAGGCATCGCCCGGTGAGTATCCCCACAGAGCGCTCGGGCGGTAGGCCCACGCGGGTCGCATTTCTGGATCACACCGCGGCGCTAGGCGGCGGTGAGATCGCGCTGCTGCGGCTGTTGCGCGCGATGGATCGCGGGAAATTCGAGCCTGTGGTCGTCCTGTTCGCCGAGGGTCCCTTGGTTGAACAGATTCGTGACGCCGGCGTTAAGTGTCACGTGCTGCCGCTCTCTGCCGGCGTAATCCAGACTCGCAAAGACTCCCTCGGATTCAGTTCGCTGCTGCGATTTCGCGAAGTCGCGCAGGCGTTTCGATTCGTCTGGCGTATCAGCCGGGTTCTGCGTCATCTGAATGTCGATCTGGTCCATACCAATTCACTCAAATCTGATCTGATCGGCGGCGTGGCGGCGCGTTTAGCGGGTCTTCCGGTCATCTGGCACGTCCGCGACCGGATCGTGCCGGAGTATCTTCCGACGCCGGTTGTAAAGGTATTTCGATTTCTATGCAGAATCATCCCAAACAGGGTAATCACCAACTCGCACGCGACACTGCGCACGCTGATTCCGCATAGCCGCCCGCACGTGGACGGTAGCGAGGGGCGGTCGCGCTCTCCGCTGGCGGCGCGATACCGCGTCATCCATGACGGCACGCTTGTGGCCGACTACGACGGATCCCGGAATGCCGCGTCGTCTGAAGTCAACGATTCACCGCCGCTCATCGGCCTGCTCGGGCGACTGACCGAATGGAAAGGCCAGCACATTTTCCTCCGCGCCGCCGCGATCGTGAGACGCGAATTTCCGCGGACTAAATTCCAGATCGTTGGTTCGGCATTGTTCAATGAGTCGGACTACGAAGCTGAAATCCGCCGGCTTTGCACGGAACTCGGGCTTGACGACTGCGTCGAATTTACCGGATTCCGTGCAGACGTTCCGAAAGTCCTGGAGAAGTTGACGCTGTTGGTTCATGCCTCAACCACCGGCGAGCCGTTTGGCCAGGTGGTCATCGAAGCGATGGCGGCCGCCAAGCCACTTGTCGCAACCAACGGCGGCGGCATACCGGAAATCGTAGATGACGGTCGAACCGGGCTTCTGGTTCCAATGAGCGACCACGAAGCGATGGCGGCGGCGATCTGTAAGCTGCTGTCAGACCCGGTGGCCGCGATCGAGATGGGACGGCGCGGCCGCCAGCGCGTAATAGAACATTTCTCGATCGATCTCACCGCCCGGCGCGTCGAGCGTCTCTTCGAGGAAACACTTTCCGCCCGCCGAGCGCGACAGCCGAGACAACCATCGCCTTTTCCTCGCGTCCAGCCGCAACGACCATAATGTCGAGTTCGAGCATCAACATTTTGCCACAGCAGCCAGGCTTCATTGTGCGATACCCTTGGCGCCTGTGGGACGAATCGATAGCCGCCAGCGCCATCACCTGTGCGGCGTATCTAGTCGCCGGCGCGATATGCCTTATCACCCGGTCTCCCGGGAGATGCGGCATGGGACTCGGTTGTCTCTTTCTGATTCTGGGCGTTGACCGCTTTTTCGGGATCTCGGCGCGCGGCGTCAAATGGATTCGCTCCCGCGCGCGTCTCGGCGGATGGTATTGGCCATGGCGACGGGTTGTGCAGAGGATTGCAACCGTTGTGGTCGCGGTCATTCTAATCGCCGCTCTCTTTCGCGTTGGCCGAATGAAGCTTGGGTACGCAGAACTGCTCGGCGTGTTCGCCGGAGGATGCAGCGCGGCGCTGGTGCTGCTGCGCGCGATCTCGCTGCACGAATTCGATATGCTCCTTTATCGCCGTCGTCGCTTTTTAGGTTTTCGTCCGATCAACCGCTTCCTTGAACCGTTCTTTCCAAGTCTT
>JACMML010000415.1 GCA_014379105.1 Phycisphaerae bacterium | reverse complement strand
CACCGGGTTCAGTGGCGGCGGGACGGGGTGGTTCTACGGCGACGTCAACTACGACAACCTCATCAACGGCAGCGATTTCGCGCTGATCGACACGGGGTTCTCGAGTCAGACGGGCGTGGTGTTGTGAGGACGCAGCATAAGACTATCCTCATAGGCGTGAAATTCAGCCGCATCACGGCCGCGATCGCGAGGCGCGGCATTTGTCTGCTCATTGTTCTTTCTGCCTGGGGGGCGCCACAGGCCATGGGCGCGCACCTCACCGCGATTGATCTGGGTGACACAGAGTCCGAGGCGTCGAACAAGGTCGCGGTTCAGCATGCGGAAATAGTCAATCAGACTTATCCCGGCACTGCCACCCGGCCGGAAGCAGCGGGAGAAACGGGACGCCGGATCTCGCCTGCCAAAGAGCAGAACGCGGGTTGGATTGATTTTGATGCCCGAGTGATCCCCGATGCCCAAAACTACATCACGCTTCGCGTCTGGGGCAGCGATGAAACGTGGAGTGCGCTCAATCTGCTGATGAATGACGGCACGGTCGATCTGGGAAATCTGTGGCCGGTGAACACGAGAGAAAAGCCCTTCCCCGGGCGATGGATTTATCGCACATGCTGGATTCCGCGCGAGGCAACTGACGGCCGATCCAGTCTGCGACTTCGGTTGCAGGCCAAGGCGCCGACATTCGCGATCTACAACATCTATACCCACACCGAGCCGTACTTCGAACCGCCGGCGGGCGATCGGCAAGGCACTCCATTTGTATGGGGAACATCGCGTGAAAAAACCGCAGATTTCCCGGACTTGGAAGCGCGCCTGCGCGAGCGGGCTCTGAACGACATCAAACACGTCATGGCCGCCGATCTGATCCGCAGCGAATACGGTCCATCACACCGCAATACGCTCCGCATGCTCGCGTCGCTGCCGCTGATCTATCATCGTGACTGGTCCGGCCATCACCATGATCCACAAATCCCGCGGCGCGTGCGCGATGCGGTGGACCTGCACGTGCGCCGTCAGGCGCAGCAAGGCGGCGATCCGGGCGCGATGTTTTATCGCGGCTGGCAGGCGCACGGGTTGATTGCACTCGCGTACCACCGGCTGCATGAGCAGTTCGTCGAGCTCGGCTGGCTGGAGGAGCGGATCGATCATGATGCAAATCCCGGCACGCCCACCGTTACGCGGCGCGAGGCTTACGCCGATTTTTTTAGTGACAGCTTCGAGTGGCGACGCAGTGACCGGCGGCATTACACGAATCAGCCGGTGCACATCAGCCGCGGGCTGTACGCGATGCAGAAGGCGCTGCGCATGCTCGACCCGAAGCGTGCGCTGACCGAGGCGCAGGCGCTGTGGTACGTACATGAAGCGATGGGCCTTGAGCCGCTGCGGTCGCGCGAATTCGGGATCGACGCCGAGGCCGCCGGATTTCCGTTCTATACCATCACCGACAAAGGGCTCACGCGCGAGTTGGGTTACGTTGACGGCTACGGCGAACTCACCGACGCAATGCTTCTGCTGGTCGAGGAAACGGGATGTCCGCGCGTGAAGGAGCGAACCCGACAGTTCCTGACGACGCGATCCTATTTTCGCATTCCCACCAATGACGGAGACGGCTTCCGAGCGTTGCGCGGGATCGGATTCATGAGCTGGCGATCCCCGAACTACCCATACATGCTCCGATACAACGGCATCCACGAGGCGGCGGTGCTTGAAAACCCCGCGGCCGTGCGACTGGGGCAGCTTGAGATCGAGCACGGCCGTCCTTATCTCTACGGACCGACGGTGTCACGCGGGGTGCACTGGGACGCCGCCGAGACGATTCACGAATACGAGCGGTATTTGAAACTGAAAGAAATGCCGATGACGGCGCACCGGCTGCCGATGGAACCGGGACAACCGGATTTTGTCTGGGCTGACGAGGAAGTCGGCGTCTATGTCTTCCGGCACGGCGACGCGCACGTCTATGGCTCGGTCTTTCACGGCTACGCGATGGGCGGCGAAGCGATCGGCACGGTGGGTCCACTGAACTTCACCCGCCCGGATGCCGATCGGTTTGCCGAAGTCCGGTTCGAGGCGTTCGCACCGCCGAGCGGACTGTTTATCAACGTTGATCACCCGTTCGGCCGCCGTGCGTATGAACAAACTCCACCGCCACCGGGTATGAAGCAATGGCAGGAGTTGCCGCCAAACGCCATCGACCGCCGTGCCGGGCTCGCCTATTTTTATCGTCTCCACTACGGCGATTATCTAATCGGCATGAACACCACCGGCCAAGGCTCGTATCGCCAGAACAGCTACGTTCTTGCGATTCCAAAGGGATATGCCTCGGCGGTTGACGTCGGCACCGGCAAAACCGTGGACCTGAAACAACCGATCACCGTCGGCCCGCGTTCCACGCTCGTGCTTCACCTCATAAAAGATCAGCAATGATGGATAACCTATTACATCGAGCGCGAGACGCGGGCGTGCTGCTGGCGATCATTATGGCATCGGCGGTGCAAGGCGCGACACCCGATACGCTCAAACTCGGTGATGCGGAGTCCGAAGCGGTGCACAAAGTCGTCGCTGAACACACCGAGATCGTCGGCTACGTTTACCCCGACAATTGGGTGATGGCGGCTCGCGCGTCGGGATTTCACAAGGGGCATGAACCGCACCAGGCGCTAGACGGTAAGCCGGATACGCACTGGGAAATCTCCGGCCACCCGCAGGCGCCGATGGTGCGCGGCCATTGGCTTGAAGTGGATTTAAATCGCAGCATCAAGCTGGAAGAAGTCTCAATCCAGTGGTTGGGTGATAAGCCATACGATTTTCAGATCCAGGATAAGCCGTTCGAAGACTTACGACAGGTCCGTCACAGTGGCAAAAGCCGCGGTCAATCAACGGAACTGGAAATTTATCGCGTGGCTGAGCCGAGGGAGACGCGGGCGATCCGGATCGAGTTCGCGGTGGATCCCGCCGCCGGGCCGCAGGGCATCAAGGAAGTGCGCATCAACGGGTTGAAGTGGCCGGACGGTTACCCCCCGGCTGCTCACGCCGGCGCGCCGGTGGAGATCGTACGGCGGCCGTATTACGTGGAGTTTGAGCGGATGCTCACGTGGCCGGTCTTTAGTCTAAAACGTCCGCTCGCCGATGGCGGGAAATCGCGGCGGGTGCTGCCGCGCGACGACGCGTTCGAAGGCGGATGGATCGACTTCGACATCGCGGTTGATCCGAAGGAGCCCATCTGGATTACGCTGCGACTCTGGGGCAGCGAAGCCAAACGCACGGATGAATGGGGCAATGCGATAATCGTGCAGACATTGGACGGCGCAGCCGGCAAACCCGGTCGCAGTTTCCTGCCCAGGTTCGTGACGGAGGAGCAGAATTGGCAATTCGAGTGGTACGGTAAGAAACCGCAGCCCGGTCGATGGGTCTATGCAAGTTATGCGCTGCCTAAGGACTTGACCAATGGCAAGACCAGTATCCGCCTTCGGTTACAAGGCGTAGGCAACGCTCGTCGTGATCACCCGATGCGAGCGGCGTCGCCGCCGGTATACGTCATCACCAGCGATACGCGGCCGGCGATCGATTAGCGCCCGAAAATGATCGACGCCGGAGCAGACCGATTATCCCCAACCCCAGTACGCCAATAATCCCCGGCTCGGGCAGCGGCCCGCTTTGTGACGAAAAGCCGGTGTCGATCAGTGCAAAGTCGCTGCCCGTGACAGTTCCGTCGTAATTGATATCGCCGAAGTACCATCCCGCCCCGCCGCCACTGAACCCGGTATCGGCCAGTGCATAGTCACTGCCGTTGACCTCGCCATCGAGATTGCAGTCGCCTGTCCATGTGTACTTAACCAGAATCGAATCATGTGAAAAATCGCTGAATCCGGATAGGGATTGGATTTCGGCTCCAACTCCATTCGCGCCATCGACGATCGCAATAGTCGCGCCGGCACGCGTATTCAAATTAACTTCCGTACTCGTGAGTCCGGTGCCGTTCCCGCCTTTTGAGAATAGCCCACTATGCATCATCGCGACGACTTGCGCGTATGGGGACGGCGATTGCCCGTATTCGATGATCAGGTCATTATCGTGCAGGTCGAGCGTGCCGAGATAATCGCCGGAACCATCAGGCACGATTGTAAGACTTGATATTTTGCTGACAGCTGCAGCCTGCCCGTTTGCGGTGATCTCGACTTTACCGGATTCGATGCTTAGTGCTCCGACGCGCGCAACATTCAGCTCGAACGTGCCGGCGCCGGTTTTGGTCAGACCCGAGACTGATTCCTTCAGGTCGGAAATGGTCAGACGGCTACCTGCCGCCACCGCGATTGCTGTGTGGCTTGCCAGTGACACCGGCGCGTTGACTATATGGTCGCCGCTGACGACAGCGATCGATGCACCGTTTGCATCGGCGAGCGTAAGCGTGCTCGGCCCGGCAACGGTGTACGAAAAGGGACTGTCAAACGTCACCGCACCGACGCTCTTTGGCCCGTCCAGCGTCACGGTCCTGGGCGCGGTGATCACGTCCAGAAAATTGGCGGCATCGCCGGAAGCGGCGGGTACCGGGCCGAGCCAATTATTGCTGCTGGACCAAGTGCTGTCCGAATTAACAAACCACTGCCGCGTCGCGACCTGGCCAAGCAAGGTCAGCGTCAGGGTCGAACCGGCGATCGCACCGGGAAGGTTCTCGTCGGAGGTCGTGATGCTGTAGGTCGTGGTATACGACCCGTTCGTCGCGGTGCTGAGCGTCGCGTTGTAAAGCTGCGTGGTGCCGGCCGCGATATTCGCCAGTGTTGCAATATTCGCGGCCAGTGTTGACGAATTGCCTGTACTGCTGACGACATCCAAATCCAGCGCGGCGGTGAAGTTCGCGGTTGTGATCAGGTTGGAGACTCCCAACGGCAATGTCTGAAATCCCGTGCCCTGGGCGCGTGTGCCGAAGTCGAGCGTCAGACTGGTCAACTGCGTTGATGGATTGAGCGACGCCTTCGAGTGCGAGAGCACATCCCCCGTGACGGTGATGGTGTCAACGCCGTCGAGGCTGCCTGTGCCGGTACCGTCGTTGGTCAACTCGGTGTTGTCGATGGTGATGGTGCCCGATTTTTGACCGGCGGTCGCGGTAGAGCCGCTGAGGCCGACGGGGATGCTGCGGGCCAGCGCGCTGTAGCCGATCGTCTGACCCGTCCCGGAGGCGGCGGATGTCGCCGATCCGGTGACGCCGATGTCGTACGTCGTCGGGTCGGCGCCTGCTCTTTTCAGTATAAAACTGCTATTTGAAAGCGGCGCGCCCACCAAAACACGGCCGAGGCTTACGGTGACGGTTGATGTTCCGTTAGCTGGTGGCGCATCGCCGACATAGATCTTGGAATCGTTCGCGCCGTCGCCGAAAATCGACCACACATATTCGGGATGATCTACGAATGGATTTCGATTCCCTTGATGATTGGCCGTCCCGTTCCATCCCGCTGCGCTGGTGTCACTGGTTTGGATCAGGTGGTTGCGGCGTCGCTCGGAGTTGCTGACTCCGTGCTCGTAATGCCATTTTAGCAACGTCGTGAGGTTGCCCATGTTGTTATTGCTGGTGTTGATCGTGCTGAGTTGGCCGGTGCCGACAAGCGTGAGATTACGCGCGAAGTCGTCATTTGCATGGCCTTCATAACGGGTGTCCATGTAAAACATGGCGCGAGCGAGTTCTCCTTTTTCGACATCGCGCGGCTCCCACGAAACCTCGGGAACCTGCCGGCAGTCCGGGGCCGAGGGGTGTGCGGTATTGCCGCCGTTGTCGTAATAGTCGTTGTTGCGGTCGCTGTTCACGATGGCGTCGCAGACCCGGAGATTATACAGATCGGAAAACGCGCGATTCGTGTCGTCGAGACCGTAGCTGTTCGGCCACAGGTGCTCACGGTTGTAAGTGGTGTTCAGCACGGCGCTCTTGGCGACCGAAACGCCGTTGTAGACAAGCAGCACGTTGTTGCTGTTGTTGGGATCCTCATCGAGCTTGCGCATCGCGGCGTCATGCGCTCCGCCGGAGTAGGAGCGAAGGATGTGACCGTCAATAATTTCGTTGAGGCTGAATTTGAGAGTCGCCCCCGTGCCGGTTGCGCTGGAATAATAACCCGCCGGAATACTGTACGCCGGATTCGGCGCCTGGTAATCCGCACTCGCCAGGTCCGCGCATGGCGCAGCGATCACCCCCACAAAAACTACGTCAACGGCTCGAAAATACTTCATGACTACTGTACTCAGGACAACTCGATAGTCTCACGCGGCAGGCCCGTAGTGCCCGCTGCAGGGTTCGAACCTGCGACCTGCGCTTTAGGAAAGCGCTGCTCTATCCAACTGAGCTAAGCGGGCGGCAACCGGCGAAGTATATCACGCACCGCTTGTAGGTCGATCCACGGCATCATACGCTCCTATCATATGCGTCCTGTTAGAATCGACCTCCTGATATCCGTAATTTGCTGTATCGCGGCTGCGAGCAGGGTTCACGCGGACCCGGTAGCCGACTTATTTGACCCAGTTCGCCACATGCGCGTCAGCGAAGTGAAGCCGGGCATGACCGGCTATGGCGTAAGCGTGTTTCATGGGACGAAGCTGGAGCGGTTTGACGTGCAGGTGGTTTCAATTCTGCGAAACCAGATGGGCCCGAACCAGGACATCGTTCTGATCCGCTGTAAAGGCCAAGGCTTGGAGCATTCGGGCGCGGTGGCGGGGATGAGCGGGTCGCCGATCTATATTAAGGACGCGCAAGGGCGCGAGCGGATGATCGGGGCGTTTGCGCTGGGTTGGGAGTTTGCCAAGGACCCGATCGCCGGGGTGCGTCCGATTGAAGAAATGCTCCGTGTGCCGTCGGAGGCACGCGCCGTTCCCGCATCCGCTAAAGCCGCTGCGAGGACGACGTGGGACGCGCGGCCGCTTCTCACACGGTTGTCGGCCACACCACAACCGTCTCCACTTCGGGCAACAGTCGGACTTAACGCGCTCAAACCACTCGCGCTGCCGATCAGTGCCAGCGGCGTTGACGCATTGTTTCTTACCAGGTCACCGGCATTGGATAACGGCCGATTCATGCTCCTGCAGGCCGGGAGCGCCGGGGACGCGCCGGCAGATGCGGGAGACGCGAAGCTCGAACCGGGCGCGGCGATCGGCGTGCCGATCGTCAGCGGCGATTTTCAGCTCTCGGCGATCGGAACAGTCACCGAAGTCATCGGCGACCGCGTCTTCGCGTTCGGACACGAGTTCAATTCCGAAGGCTCGGTCAATTTGCCGATGGGTGTCGGCTACATCCACAGCGTCATCGCCAACACGTCGATGAGCTTCAAGCTCGGCACAGTATTGCGGACTGACGGCACGGTTCACAGCGACGAATCCGTCGCGATCGCCGGCACCATCGGCAAATCACCGGCGACGATTCCCGTGGAGATCACGGTGCGCACGCCGCAACGTCAGCAATCGCAAGTTTACAGATTCCAGTTGACGCGCCACCGCAACTTCACGCCGGTCGGGATGATGATGGCGATCAGCGCCGCCGTCACCGGGCACAGCCGGCTGCCGGAGGATTATTCGATCGCGTACGGGCTGAAGATGGAGTTCGACAACGGACAATCGGTTGAAATGAAGAACCGCACGACATCGATGATGCACGCGGCGGAGATCATTCGCGATATACAGATGCCCGTGCAGCTTGCGATTGAGAATCCGTTCAATGAAACCTATCCGACCCGCATCACCGGCTCGTTCGACGTCGCCGCCGAGGTGGATGCGGCCGTGATTCGGTCGGCCACGTCGGACAAGAGCATCTACAAGCCCGGGGAAACGGTTCGCCTCTTTCTCACCACGCGGCCTTGGCGCGGCGAGGATCAGACAGCCGGCTTCGAACTAAAACTCCCCGCTGACCTGCCCGACGGACCAGTGGCGATCACGCTCAGCGACGCGCAGCGCTTCGTCGGCGAAGAAATGCGCTACGCGCCGTTCAAATTCCAGGCCGACAAGATCGAGGATGTGTTCGCGCTGGTGCGCTCGATGACCGGCGACCGCTCGGATCAGCTGTACATCCGGCTCACCACCCCCGGCGAAGGCGTCGCGGTCGGCCGATCATCATTGGGCAAGTTGCCGACCGGAAAACGGAGCATCTTCACCCACGATCCCCGGCCGGACGTGATCGCGTTCCCGCGCTCGATTGTCCAGAAACAGGAATTGAAAACACCGCTGATGGGTTCGGCCGATCTGCAGATCACGGTTGCGCGCGACCCGCACCGGGCGCCCAAGGCAGCGCCGATCCCACCGGGGATGACGCCAGGCGGAGCACCGACGCCGCCGAGTCCTGGCGCGGAGCCGACCGCACCGACAGACTAAGCACGCATTGTTAAGCGCCGCAACGTTTAGCGCCGCAACTTGTTGCGGATGTTTTCCCGTCGCGGACGAAACACCCGCAACAAGCTGCGGCGCTAAACGGGTTAGATCATCGCCTCAGCTCGTCACCGCGCCGCGGCACGCCGGGCCGACGAGCGTCGCGTATTTCGCGAGAACGCCGCGGTCGTAGCGAGCCTTCGGAGCTTTGAAAACGCTACGGCGCTTGCTGAGCTCTGCGTCGCTGACTTCCAGCGTGATCGTGCCGGCGTCGGCATCAATGCTGATCATGTCCCCTTCCTTCACGAGCCCGATCGGCCCGCCGACGAAAGCCTCGGGGCCCACGTGGCCGACGCAGAGGCCGCGGGTGCCGCCGCTGAATCGGCCGTCGGTGATGAGGCACACGTCGTAGCCCAATCCCTGACCGTAGATCGCCGCCGTCACCGCGAGCATCTCGCGCATCCCCGGGCCGCCGCGCGGACCTTCGTAGCGGATGATCACCACGTCCCCCTTCTTGATCTTCTGCGCCTGCACCGCGTCCATGCACGCTTCTTCACTGTCAAAGCAGACGGCCGGGCCGCGGTGCTTCAAGTTGGTGATGCCGGCGACCTTGATCACGCATCCTTCGGGCGCGAAATTGCCGCGGAGCATCTTGAGCCCGCCGGTCGCACGGATCGGTTTATTCACAGGCAGGATGACGTCCTGCTCGCTCCCCGGCACTTTCACATTGGCAAGATTTTCACGGTGCGACTTACCGGTGACGGTCAGACAATCGCCGTGCAAGAGTCCGGCATCGAGCAGTGCTCGCAAAATCGCCTGCGTACCGCCGACTTTATAAATGTCATAAGCGGTGTATTTGCCGCCAGGTGACAAATTGACGAAATGCGGCGTGCGCTGGCAGACCGCATCGATCTCCTCGAGCGTGAAATCAATCCCCGCCTCGTGCGCGATCGCGGGCAGGTGGAGAAATACGTTGGTCGATCCGCCGGTACACGCGACGATCGCCGCGGCGTTCTCGAACGCCTTTCGCGTCATGATCTGGCGCGACGTGATTCCCCTCTCCATCAGCGCCAGCACCGCTTTTCCCGAGTCATAGGCGCCGACATCGCGCGACTCGTCAATCGCCGGCGGCGACCCGGAGCCCGGCAGTGCCATCCCCAGCGCCTCGGCGACGCACGCCATCGTGTTGGCGGTGAATTGGCCGCCGCACGAGCCGGCGGTTGGGCAGGCGTTGCACTCCAGTTCGTAT
>JACMML010000414.1 GCA_014379105.1 Phycisphaerae bacterium | reverse complement strand
TCGCCCACCGTATCGCCCACGACCGTCGCGGCGTGAAGGTCACTCCCCTTGCCCATGCCGGCCGCTTTGAACGCGGGGTCGGTCTCGACGATCTTCTTCGCGTTGTCCCAGGCCCCGCCCGCGTTGGCCATGAAGATCGCCTGGAACAGGCCGACAACCGACACGCCGATCAGGAAGCCGATGAAAAAGTATTCTTCGATAAACGCCGTCGCCAGCGTCATGAAGAAGACGGTGAGGAAGATGTTGAACATCCCCTTCTGAGCGTAGATCGTGCAGATTTCGACGACCTTCTTGCTGTCTTCGGTGCTGGCTTTGTTGCTGCCGTCAAGCTTCATGTTTTTCTTGATGAACTCAACCGCACGGTAAGCCCCGGTGATGACGGCCTGGCAGCTCGCGCCGCTGAACCAGTAAATCACCCCTGCGCCCAGGATCATGCCAAGCAGGAACGGGGCGTGCAGGATCGAGAGCTTCTGCACCGACGCCAGCGCCTCGGGTGTCTGGGCCAGTCCGTCGGTGAGGATCATGATCAACGAGAAGATCATGGTTGTGGAACCGACAACCGCCGTCCCGATCAGCACGGGCTTGGCGGTGGCTTTGAAGGTGTTGCCGGCGCCGTCGTTTTCTTCCAGCAGCAGCTTGGCGGAGGGGAAATCGGCGTCGATGTTGTAGTCGCGCTTCAGTTCGCTCTTGATGTTGGGGATCTCTTCGATCAGCGACAATTCGTAGATCGACTGGGCGTTATCTGTCACCGGACCGTAGCTGTCGACGGCGATCGTCACCGGGCCCATGCCCAGGAACCCGAACGCCACCAGGCCGAACGCGAAGATCGCCTCGGCGGGCATGATCGTCGAAAGTCCGGTCGCGTTGCCGCCGATCTGGCTGATGCCATACGCGATCGCCATCAGGCCGGTGATCGTGATGCCGCCGACCCAGAACGCCGAGAAGTTGCCGGCAGTCAGACCGGAGAGAATGTTCAATGACGCCCCGCCTTCACGGCTGGCGGTCACTACGTCGCGCACGTGCCGCGAGTGAACAGACGTAAACCATTTGGTCACTTCCGGAATGATCGCACCGGCGAGCGTGCCGCAACTGATGATCGTCGCCAGTTTCCACCACAGTTCGTGATTCACCACGCCGTCGCGCATTTTGATGTCGTGCACCATGAAATACGACGCGGCGTAGGTCGCGACCACCGACAGGAACGATGCCACCCACACCAAGCTCGTTAGCGGAATTTCGTAATTAAACTTCGGCTTGCCGCCGAAAACAGGCTTGGCGAACAGGAATTCGTTGCCGAAATATGCCAGGCCCGACGTGATGACCATCAGCAGGCGCATCACGAAAATCCAGACCAGCAATTGTGCCTGGACGACCGGGTCGCCGATCGCCAGCAGGATAAAGCTGATCAGCGCGACGCCGGTGACGCCGTAGGTCTCAAATCCGTCGGCGGACGGTCCGACCGAATCGCCGGCGTTATCACCCACGCAGTCAGCGATCACGCCGGGGTTGCGTGCGTCGTCTTCCTTGATCTTGAAGACGATCTTCATCAGGTCCGAGCCGATATCCGCGATCTTCGTGAAGATACCGCCGGCCACTCGCAATGCGGCGGCGCCGAGCGATTCACCGATCGCGAATCCGATAAAGCACGGGCCGGCCAGATCGCCGGGGATGAAGAGAATAATGCAGAGCATGATCAGCAGCTCGATGCTGATCAACACCATGCCGATGCTCATGCCGGCCTTGAGCGGGATCGCGTAGCACGGATAGCCGTAGCCTTTAAGCGATGCGAATGCGGTGCGACTGTTCGCGAACGTGTTCACGCGAATGCCGAACCACGCCACCGCCGCCGAGCCAAGAATGCCGACGACGCTGAAGCCGAGAATGATCAGCACCTTGTCAAGCGGGAAGCCGTTTCTGGTTTCCTCGACGCCATTGGTGATGGTGCCGGTCGGGTACTCGGCGAGGAACTTAAAGTAGATGAAAATCGCCCCGCCGATGAAAACCCACAGCAGCGCCAGGAACTTTGCCTGGGTCACAAGATAGGTCTTGCATGTGGCGTAGATGAGTTCCGATACTTCGAGCATCGAGCGGTGGGCCGGCATCCGCTTGAGCTGGGCGTAAATCATCAAGCCGAACAGGAGCCCCAGGCCGCAGATGCCCAGGCCTGCCAGCAGCAGGTTGTGACCGGTCATGCCGAAGAAGCCGGGTTGGACCTGGTTGATCTCATCAGGGATCTTGAGCTTCGCTTCGTTTGCCAGCGTCAGCGCGGGCAGCGCCCACAAGCAGAGCACGGCCACGACCGCCATCAGGCCGGTCTTGGAGTTTCGTAGCATCGGTATGGAAAGCATTCGTATGTTCCTCAGCCAAAAGTGATTTGAATCCTCATTCCGCAAGGGCCGAATGATAGGGTTACCCGCCATGCAAACAAGCCGATTACCGGACGTGCGGCCGCATTTTGTGGTCGCGGCCTATCGTCGTGAGGAAGGTATCGGCTGTCAAAACGACCGGCGCATAGGGAAAGTATGACAACCCGCCCCCGGAAATGCCCGATTTGACTGAGGAATGGGGGAGGAATGGCATGATGCCGTAGTCTGATTCCGCTCACTTGCATCCCGGGTGTGGCAGCGATAGGTTTTCCAGGCTCGCAACTGTCTGTGACCATCAATTAAAGGACCATCTCCATGCAACTCGCCGAGCGGATGAAGCTCGTATCCGAATCGATCACGCTGAAAGTAAGCGCCAAAGCGGCCGCTCTGAAGAAAGCCGGCGTGGATGTCGTCGGCTTCGGCGCAGGTGAGCCGGACTTTGATACCCCGGCGTTCATCAAAGATGCCGCCAAGGCTGCCCTCGATAAAGGGATAACTAAGTACACCCCGACGCCGTGCTTTCCGGAGTTGAAACAGGCGATCGCGGACAAATTCTCCCGCGAAAACGGGCTCGCATATAAACCCGAGAACATCACCACCGGCGCCGGCGGCAAAGCGTGCCTCTATATGGCGTTTATGGCGCTGATCAACCCCGGCGACGAGGTGCTGATCCCCTCCCCCTACTGGGTCAGCTACCCCGAGCAGGTGAAGCTGGCCGGCGGCGTGCCGGTAATCATCGCCGGCGATGAAGCCAAAGGGTTTAAGCTCACACCCGATCAACTGGAAAAAGCGATCACGCCCAGAACCAGGGTGTTCCTGATTAACTCGCCGAGCAATCCAAGCGGGATCGCATATACGCCGGACGAGCTTAAAGGATTGGCGGATGTCGTCGCGAAGCACCCGCAGGTCATCGTCTTCAGTGACGAGATCTATGAGAAACTCCTCTACGGCGGCCTGAAGTTCGTCAGCTTCGCGACGCTCAATCCGGCGCTGATGGACCGCACGTTGACGTTCAATTGCCATTCCAAAAGCTTCGCGATGACCGGCTGGCGCATCGGCTATATCGGCGGGCCGAAGGACGCGATCGACGCGATCAACAAACTGCAAAGCCAGATGACCAGCCACATCACCAGCTTCGTCCAGCCGGCGGCAGTCGCGGCGCTGACCGACCCGCGCGGCGCGCAGAGCGTCGAACAGATGCGCGTCCAGTTCGAGCAGCGCGGCCAGCACATGTGGGAACGCCTTTCAGCATTGCCCGGCGTCCACTGCGTACGGCCGCAGGGCGCGTTCTACTGCTTCCCCAATGTCAGCGCCCATTTCGGTAAGAGCATCAATGGCGCAAAAATCACCGATGCAATCAGTTTCAGCAGCGCCCTGCTGGAATGCGATCACGTGGCGGTCGTGCCGGGAAATGATTCGGGCTTTGACACGCACGTGCGCCTGAGCTTCGCGACGAGCATGGAACAGATCGACAAAGGCATCGACCGCATCGGGGCGTTTCTCAAGAAGCTGGTGTAACCGACATAACCCTTGTGGCATAAGCCATGATGGTTTGGGGACACGGGCTGGTGCCAGTGCCACTTTAAACTTCCCCGGCCACTCGTTTTGGCTGCGTCCGCGCCAGTCGCCATCATAGCACCTGTGTTAATACCGCAGCTTTCAAAAAAAACCGCGTACTCGCGTGCCGGTTTCTCACATCCGCCGATAGTCGCTTGGCGTAACCCTACTCAGCCGTTGAACGTCGGGCCCGATGCTTGCGGCCAAAGTTGAAAGAGAAACGAACACACATACTTCTTTTGGAGACAATTATGATTCGCAATATTCGTTCCATGCTCTGCGCCGCCGCGATGGGATGCTCGGCGTTCGGAACCATCAGCCTCGTCACGTCGCCAGCGTTTGCCCAGGTGGCCGACCACGGCGACATGAAGGACATGAAGCCCAAAGACATCATCGAGACCGCGGCCGGACCGGGGATGACCGAAGTCACGACCGTCGTCGCCGCCATCAAGGCCGCCGATCTGGTGGAAACGTTGAAGGGGAAAGGCCCGTTCACCGTGTTCGCCCCCACGAACGCGGCGTTCGCCAAGCTGCCGGCGGGCACGGTTGAGAATCTGCTCAAGCCGGAGAACAAGGAAAAGCTGAAATCCATCCTGCTCTATCACGTCCACGCCGGCGCAGCCATAAAGGCCGCCGATGTCAAGACGATGAGCCTCAGCACCGCCAACGGCGCACCGCTGGCTGTAAAGCTCGATGGCTCGAACGTCATGATCAATGGCGCGAAAGTCATCAAGACCGACGTCGTCGCATCCAACGGAATCATCCACTGGATCGACACCGTCGTAATGCCCCCGATGGGCGATAAGCCCGCGATGAAGTAAGATTTTTCCCACCGGCGGACGGATCGGTGAAACTGTCCGTCCGCTTTTTAGGTTTGCTGTTTCGTATTTCGAGTTTTGTGTTTTGTGTTTTGTGTTTTGAAGTTAGGGATTGGGGCCCGGGGCTTGGGGCTTGGTCAATATTCACCAAGCCCTAAGCCCCAGTCCCCAATCCCCGTGTCGGGAGAACAGTTATGCGTGCGTTGATACTGGCTGGCTTGGCAAGTGTGATGGCGGTCGTTGGCTGTGAGAAAGTCTCCGATCCGATAGCCGCGCCGATGACGTCTGGCGGGACGGCACTCCCGTCGGCGGCGGGTGCGGTGTCGCGCTCGCGCGAGGAGTGGAAGAAGCTTTTGCCCGCCGAGACGTTTCACGTGATGTTTGAGGCGGGCACCGAGCGGCCGTTCAACAACGCGTATCACGACAATCATGCGGAGGGAACGTACGTGTCGGCCGCGACTGGCGCACCGCTATTCAGTTCCAAGGATAAGTTTGATTCCGGCACGGGCTGGCCGAGCTTTACCAAGCCGATCACGCCTGAGGCGGTGGTTCTCCGCCCGGACCCCGACGGCTCCGGCCGCGGCGAAATCCTCGACGCCAGCAGCAACGGCCACCTCGGACACCTCTTCGACGACGGCCCGGCCCCGCTGAAAAAACGCTACTGCATGAATTCCGCCGCGATGAAATTCATCCCGGCGAAGTAGATAGTTTTATCCACTAATCTGCACGAATCGGCACGAATGAAGAAGATTACTTTTGAGTCAGAAAGAGCCTAATGCCTGACATTCCCCGTTTGGAGTTTCTGCATAAAATTCTTCTGCATTCGTGTCTATTCGTGCAGATTCGTGGACAGTCTTCTTAATTAAATCGTCACGGCACGATCATCGCATCGGGATATTTCGCGGCCAGCCGCGTGCGCACGCCGCTCGCCTGGGCGTAGCTTTGATACGGGCCGACCATGATGACGGTCTTGCCGCTGTCATTGAGGCGCTTGGTGACTGAGAACCCTTGCTGCGTGAGCGACGCGATCGCGGAATCGGCGATGGACGCTTGCGCGAACGTGGCGGCCTGCACGCTGAATGCGCGGACGCCGGTTCTCGGCCGGGCGCGGGACGCGGGTTCCGAGCCGGGGTGCTGGGTTTGCACGGCGTTCAGCGATTTATCGGCTTCTTCAAAGCTCCCCATTCGCTGCTGAGCGACGCCGGTGCGGTAGAGCGTCCACGCGCGGGCGTCGTCGTCGCTTAGCAAGCCATAGGCCGCGTTCCCCTGCTCGGCGGCGACGGCAAAATCTTCCTGCCAATATGCGACGTCCGCCAAACTCGCGCGGATCAGCCCCTCGAGCGCCCTGTCCTGCGTACCAGCCGTGAGTGCCGCGACATACGCGGTGCGGGCGCCTTGCAAATTATCGCGCGCCTCGTCGGCGGTCGCGGCGGTGCGGTCTTCCAGCGCGCGGCCTTTCAAATAATTCGCCTCGGCGGCGCGTGGCCCGGAGGGATCGCCGGCCAGGTAAGTCTCGGCGGCGGCCTGTGCGTCGGCGTATTCGTTCATCGCCAAAGCTGCCCGCGAGCGCTCCAGGTCGATCGATATCGGCTCGGTCGTGCAGCCTGCGCAGATCCCAGCAATCAGCGGAGCAAGAATGCCCATCCCGCCGACGCGCCGGTGCATCACCGCGACAATCCACTTAAGACTTTGAAAGATTGGATCAATAGCGTTTCGCATCCGTGCCTCACGCAATAAGATTCAGCCGTAAGATCGGCCCAGACAATCAGCCCGACAAGGGTTAGCGAGAGTCACAACCGGAGGACCCATGCTGCTTCACCCACTGCTCCGTAACGCCCAGGAAAACCCGTCAAGCGTCGCGATCATTGATGATACGGGATCATACACGAATGAGAAGCTCGTTCAGACCGCGATGGCGATCGGCGCGCTCATTCGCGCCAAGACCCAGAAGGGAACAGTCGGCCTGCTGCTGCCGGCCAGTGCTGGGTTTGTCGCCAGTTTTTATGGCGCGCTGATGGTGGACAAAGTGCCGGTGCCGATCAATTTTCTGCTCGGCCCACGCGAGGTCGGGCACATCATCGCCGACAGCGGGATCGATACGATCATCACGATTCCGCTTCTGGGCGCACGGCTAAAAGACCTGCCCGTCAATATCATCGACTTGGAAGAACTCGCCAAGACGCCGCCACCGCCGGGCGCGACGAACTATTCGCCGGCCGAGCACCAGGGATCGGATGTCGGAACTATCCTCTACACCTCCGGCACCAGCGGACTGCCCAAAGGCGTCATTCTCACCCACAGCAACATGCACGAAGACGTGACGGCCAGCATCCAGCACGCGCAGCTTAATCAGGAGCATCGCTTCCTCGGCATCGTGCCGCTCTTCCACTCCACCGGCATGCTCGTGACACTGCTGGCCCCGACCACGCTTGGGGCGCGCGTGATCTTCTGCGGCAGATTCAGCCCCGTCGGCACGATCCAGAAAATCCGCGAGCACCAGATCACCGTGATGGCCGGCGTGCCGAGCATGTATGGAGCGCTGTGCCGCCTGAAGGACGCATCAAGCCGTGATATGGACCAGATGTACGCCGCGCTCTCAGGCGGCGAGCCGCTGCCGAGCAAGATCCGCGAGGCGTTTGCAGCGCGGTTCGGCAAACCGCTGCTGGAGGGATACGGGTTGACCGAAACGATTGCGCCGGTGGCGTTCAACACGCCGCAGAATTACCGCCCCGGCTCGGTCGGCCGGGCGATCCCCGGCGTGGAGATTCGCATCGAGAGCGATACCGGCCAGCCGCTGGGGCGCAATCAGACCGGCGAAGTGCTGATCCGCGGGCCGATGGTGTTTAAGGGGTATCTCAATCTCCCCGACGAAACCGCCGCCGCCATCACCCCCGAGCGCTTCTTCCGCAGCGGCGACCTCGGCCATGTCGATGATGACGGGTATATCTTCATCACCGGGCGCAAGAAGGACGTCATCATCATCAGCGGCGAAAAGGTGTACCCGCGCGAGATCGAAGAACTGCTAGGCCAGCACCCCGACGTCGCCGAGGCGGCAGTGGTCGGCCGCCGCGACGAATCCCGCGGCGAGGCGGTCGTCGCGTTCATCGTTCCCAAGGAAAGCCAAAGCGTCACCGAAGAATCGATCCGCGCGTTCTGCCGCGAACAGGGAATGGTGAACTGGAAAATTCCGAAGGATATTTTCATCACCAACGACCTGCCGCGCTCGCCGACAGGGAAAGTGCTGAAGCGAGAGCTTGCGGCGAAGCTGGGGTGAGGTGGGTCTTACTCCCTCTCCCTCCGGGAGAGGGCTGGGGTGAGGGGGCTCGACGATTCGAAGCGCTCTGTTCAGACGAAGCCCCCTCACCCTATCCCTCTCCCGAAGGGAGAGGGAACCATACTTGATCATCCGCCGCCCTACGCCAAAAAAACAACCCGGCCCGCGTCTTGCGACGCGGGCCGGTTTATAGGCTTAAATCAGCAGTCCGGAACGCATCACCCCGCTCGGCTGCTCAGGAGTGGGAAAGTCTCCTGCTCGATCTCGCGTTGGATGATGATCGTCGGCTTGACGAGGATCAGCAGGATGCTCTCGTCCGTGGCGGTGCTGCGATTGGTGAAGACGCGCTTGAGGAACGGAATCTTCGACAGCACCGGCACGCCGGCCTCGCGTTCGATTTCGCCGGTCACCGTTGCCCCGCCGAGCAGCAGCGTGCCGCCGTCGGGGACTGAGACGCTGGTTCGTACGCGCTGCCGGGAGATATCCGGCAACTGGACGAAGCCCTGCGTGCTGGTTCCCGGGATCGGGTTGCCGTTCTGGTCAACCTGCGCCGCCGTTCCGATGACGGGGAAATTGGTGATGCCGTTGAGGCGGGTCAGCGTCGGCGTCAGCGTAAGCGTCACGTACTTACGATCGGCGGACACTGTCGCGGTCACGCCGAGCGTGATGCCGCTGGTCAACTGACGGATGACCGTCTGGAAGCCGACAGCGCCCTGTGCCACCACCGGCCGGAGCGACGACACGTACGAGATCACCCGATCGACGTTGATCGTCGCGGTCTGTCCGTTGAACAGCGTCAATCGCGGGGCCGTAAGGTTCGTCACGCTCTGATTGCCCTGCGTGGCGCGAATCAGGATCGACGCCTGGAAATCATCGAGGAACGCGTTGACGGTCGTCGTCAGGTTCGGGTTGGCGAACGAGCCGGCGAGGTTGCCCGACACGCCGGTTTGAAGCGTCGACGCCTGCGTAAACGCCGCCGACGACTGGCCGACCTGGATCGGGCCGACGCCGGTCTGGGTCTGGCCGTCAAAGCCGATCGGCAGCGGGCCGGTGCCGGGAACGATGCCGGAGAACGCGTTGTCGGTGTTGTTAAAGCTAAAATCAAAATCGACGCCCACGTCTTCCAGGAAGTTCTTTTGAACCGTCAGGAAGCGGGTCTCGATCGTGACCTGGATCGATCGCTGCTCGCGGAGCTTTTCCAGCAATTGCTGAATCTGCTGATGCACTTCGGGCGTCTGGGTGACGACAAGCTGGCCGGTGAGTTCGCGAAGCGTGCCGAGTTGGCCGCCGTCTTCTTTCCACGTGCCGACACCGATGGTCTCGCGGATCAGGCTTGTGATCTGTTCGACCAGATCGGTACGGGTGAGCTGGTCTTCCTCATTCTGTTGCTCTTCGCCACCGGCGCCGCCGAAGAGGTTACCGCCGCCACCACCGCCGCCGCCACCGCCACCATTATCACCGCCGACGGTGACGTCCGTGCCGGTGTCGTTGTTGTTCTGCACGTTCGGCTGTTGGAAGTCGGGAATGGAGATGATCAAGTCGCGAATGTCGTATGTTCGCGTTTCGACGTTGCGGGCCAAATCCTCGATCGTGCTGATCGTGATGACGCCTTCATCCACCGTGTAGCTCACCTGGCTGGTCGCGCCGCCGCCGACGCTTTCCAGAATGGTGCGGAGCACCTTGGAGAATTTGACGTTACGAAGACGCGTGGAGACCGGCGCGTTGCGGTCGATGCCGGCGGCCTCGAGGGCTTTCCAGTTGACGAAGATATTCGCCTGCGTGGTGTCGCGAAGGAAATCGATGACATCAGAAAACGCCACGTCCTGGAACCGAATCTCCGGCAGGCTCTTTTCGAGCAGTCCGCCGGTAACGGCGTCGGCGTCGGTGATCGATCGCTCGTCGCGCACCGTGCGGTCGCGACGCTCGGCCAAATCCGGCCAATTCGGGGGATAGTTCAGAATGCCCGAATATGGAATCTTCTGCTCTTCGGTTTCTGTAAACGTGCGGACCAGCTCCTGGCCGAATGTTTCGCGGAGGTTCCGTTGCAACTGCAGCGTCGCCCGATCAAACAGGATCGGCTTGATGCCGATCGCGTATTCGTTGCGGGCGTCGATCGTCAGAATCTGGTTCACCGTCTTGAGTGCCTCATTATATTTACCCTGATCGACGAGCCGGCGGCTGTCGGCGATCAGCGTGGAGATCGCCTGTTCGCGCGCCGCGATTTGTGCGATTTCGCGCTCGCGGGCGTCAGTGACAGCGCGTTCCTTCGCTTCGCGCGCCTGCACATCCCGCTGCGTGATCACCGACTGCTCGAGCCGCACACGGGCGTCGGCGAGGCGCTGGTCAAACTGCTGGATTTCCTCGTTGCGGAAGATGCCGGGGTTGCTCTTGGAAGCGACTTCCGCCTGGGTGATCGCGCTGCGGGCGGCATCAAATCGGCCATCAGTGATCTGCAGATCCGCCTGGGCCAATGCTTGCTCAAAGCTGAAGATGATCGCCTGTCGCTGGGCGAGGATGACCTGTTCCTGCCGGGTCGCCAAGTCCTGCTGAACCGGCGATAGCCCCGCCGACTGCAGCGTGCGGTTGCGGCCAGCCAATGCGTCGGCGTTAGACGCATCAAGCTCGAGGGCTTTGGAGTAAAGGTCCGCGGCGCTGTTGAGATTCTGTGCGTTCTCGGCGGCGCGGGCATTGTCGACAATGCTCCTGGCCTGCTGGATCTTGGCTTCGTTCTCCGCCGCGAGCCGCATCAGGGCTTCTTGGTCGGTATTGGCGGTCGGGGTGACAGGATCAGTCGGCGTCACGCCGGCGGTTCCGTCGGTTGGGGGAGTCGCCTGAGAACCATCCATCGGTGCGACTGTCGGCGTGCCCGCATCCGGTGTGACGGGATTGACCGGCGTCAGCACCACTTCGCTGCCGGGAGTCGGGGTAACTCCCGGGGTCTGATCGGTCGGAGTCTGATTACTCGGGGTCGAGGCACCGGCATCAACCGGCGCGACCATCACCGGCGTGGCGGCGACGGCTTCGCGCGCCGCTTGCTGGGCATCCGCCTGCTCTTTTTTGTCCATGATCGCCAGATATTTCGCCGGCGCGTCTTCGAACCAGCCAGGCTTGTAGCCGAGCTCGACGGCTTTATTGAAATTTTGACGAGCGGCGATCCAGTCGCCTTTCTTATACAGGTCGCGGCCGCTCAAGTACGCGGCGCGGGCCTGCTCTTTGCCCGATGTGGGCGTCTGATTCTTATCAAGCAGTTCGAGATATTCGCGCGGGCTCTTGTCGAACCACGCGGCTTTGTAACCCTGATTTTGCAGCGCGGTAAACTTGGTCCGCGCCTGGTCGTATTGACCGGCTTTGTAGTCGCGGACGGCGCTGTCGTAAGTGGCCTTGGCGTCAGTCTCGGTTGCGGCGACGCCCGCGCCATTGCCCACGCCGTTACCCCCACCATTGCCCGTGCCAGTCACCGCGACCCCGCCCGCCTGTGCGACGGCGAGTTGCTCTTGCGCCTTTTTCCGGGTGCCGGCGTCGGCGTATTGGTTTGAAATGACAGATTTATAAAGATTGGCAGCTTCGGCGTTCTGATTGGCCGCCAGTGCGGCTTCGCCTTTTTCGAAATCGGCGCGTGCGCCGCGGCGCAGCTGCACCGCCTGCTCCGCCTGGGCGATCGTTTCGGTCAGGACCTTGCGATCCGCGTCGGTAAGCGCCTCGGGCTTGATTCCCTGTAGCGCCGCCAGCGATTCTTCGTACAACCCGGCTTTGTATTGCTCGATCGCGTTGGAGAGCAGCGGTGTCTGCACCGATCCGCTGTCCTGCAGCGCGATGAAGATCGGCGTCTGCCCGTTCGGTTGACCGTTCTGCGGGGCCGGACGCTGCTGGACGGAGCTTTGTCCCCCGCTCTGCACATTAGTGCTCTGGGCCAGACTAAAGTCAGCCCCGATCACCGGTGCCGCCAGTAAGACGGCCAGACTGAGCCGGCTCAGGTGAAGCCGTGCTGCGAGCAGCGGCAGTTTCGATCGATCCTCACGCACGACAGCCGAACGGTCTTTAAGCACGACGCGCTCCTCCTACTGAAGGACATCACAGATCGACACCGCCACAAACGAAACACCACCGCCTCGGCACAACCGGATAGACCGGGCGTGCGGCGAAGGGACGGCTGGATTCGCATTGGAAAAATATGGCATGGAGTCGGACGACTAAGTTGCAAACCCTGGTGCACAAGCTATTCGGCGATCCGTCTGCCGATTAAACGACATCAGAACCACTCAAATCTACCAGGACAGAGGCGCCTACAAGCAACAGACACATATCACGCCGGCAAGATAGCCCCGTCCGTGGGACAAAAAACCGGCAAATCACCGTGGTGATCGATCGCCGCAAACTCCGCTGAAGTCAACTGCTTGAGGAGCGCTTGCTCCGCCTTGTAAGCGGGCGAGTCTAGTCGAACCGGAAAATCGTTGCAAATAAAAATGGCTGTATCAACCTCAGCACCGCCGCCGGCGAGCGTCCGGATAAATGTCCGCACGCTTGACTCTCCCCGATTCGTATTGCTACCGGCCAGGATGCGACTGGATCAAGACCACAAACCCGGTAAAGATGTCGACGAATGGAACAGCCGCCTTCACCATCGACCGCACCACCACAGTCCGAACCACCGACCCTGCCCTACGCAATCCCAGCCCAGCGCCCAACGTCCGGGTGGCGGACCGCGATCGGCATTATCTCGATCGTTCTGGCGGGATTGAGCATACTTTCGGCCTTGGCGGCGCTGCTGCAGGTCATCATTATGAGTCTGATTCCCGTGCCGATTCCCGTACCACCGGTCCCGGCGTCCGGGCCGACGACTACGGTCACGGCAGCGGTCTCGTTCGCTCCGAACCTATTCAATATCAGCTATACCGCCCGACTGTTGATGATCGTGGTCGGAGTGCTCGATCTGCTCCTCGGCGTGCTCCTGTTGTGGGCGGGTATCGCGATGCTCCGCCGACAGCGCGTCGCCCGCGTCCTGCACCTGAGATGGGCGATCGCCAAGCTGCCGGTGATCGCGCTGGGGGTGATTGCCCAGCACATCTATATGAACGACCTGTTCAGCTCCATGGCCGCGACAACGCCCGGTAGCCCGGCCCTGCCGGGGTCGATATCGCTTATTTCCGCGATATTCGGTGCGGTATTCAGCCTGGCCTATCCAGTCTTTCTACTAATCACGCTGACCCGCCCCTCGGTCCGAGCGAGCATCGAAGGCGCGATCAGCCGGTGATTTTCGCCTGAGAAGGCGCGGTTAGCTAAATCCCGGCTGAAATCGGGGCGTTTTTAGTTGACACGAGGGCATCTGTTAGGTTATTGTAAGGATAATTGCATGATTGTGTCGTGATACGGACTTCCGGCCCGTGGCGGCCTTTGCGCCATCTCTCCTCCGTAAAATATAGCAATGTAGCGGCCGCCGTCCCGGCGGCTTGTTCCATTATCGACTCAACGATCAAAGAAGCCGCCGGGACGGCGGCCACTACAAATGAGCAACGCCCCGGTGCGGGGATTGGAAGGTCAGCGGTCCAGGGAAACCGATTTGAACGAACGAAGCCAACTCCCGTGTCCCTCGTTCATAAGGAGAACAAACAAACCCAACGCCAAGCCCCAAGCCCCGGTCCCCGATCACCATTCCGAACAAACGAACCCAAATGTGGGGGTTGGGGCTTAGGGCTTGGGGTCAGGTGAAGACGATTCAAACGAACGAACCCAAATCCCCAAGCCCCAGTCCCCGTCCCCAATCACCATCCGGCTAGACACCGCGTCCAATTTCCGCCACAAACGACGACGATGGCAATCACCATGGCAACAACAAATCCGGCAAAAAACATTCTCACCGTCTCCGGCGATCAGCTCCTCCTCGACGGGCGGGCGTTTCAGATGATTGGCGGGTCGATCCATTACGCGCGGGTGCCCCAAGCGTATTGGCGGGATCGGATCGAGAAGCTGATCGATATCGGCTGTAATACGCTCGAGACCTACGTCTTCTGGAACGCGCACGAGCCATACCCGGGTCAGTACGATTTTACCGGCATGCTCGACCTCGTCCGCTTCGTCGAGCTCGGGGGTGAAATGGGGCTGCATGTGATTGTTCGGCCGGGCCCTTACGCCTGCGCCGAGTGGGACATGGGGGGTATTCCGTGGTGGGTGCTGAACGAGCCCGGGATGCGGCTGCGCTGCAGCGAGCCCGGATGGCTGAGACACGTGGAAACATGGTGGCGCCGCCTGCTGCCGATTCTCGAACCGCTGCAGGCGACGCACGGCGGGCCGATCATTGCGATGCAGATCGAGAATGAGTACGGATACTATGGCAACGATCGTAAATACCTCGAAATCCTGCGCGATCTGATGCGCAAGCTCGGCATCGACGTCACCCTCTTCACTTCCGACGGCGCGTGGGACCCGCTTACGCTCATCAATGGCGGCATCGACGGCACGCTGCGGACCGCGAACTTCGGCTCCGATCCGGCCGCGCGATTTAAGACGCTCGAGCAGGTGCAGCCGGGTGGGCCGAAGGTGTGCATGGAATTCTGGAGCGGCTGGTTTGATACCTGGGGCAACAAGGAGCACATCAAGCGCGACGCCGCGACATACGCCGGCGAACTCGACAAGACGCTGGCGATGGGCGCATCGATGGTCTTCTACATGTTTCAAGGCGGCACCAACTGGGGCTTTAACGCCGGCGGAAATCTGTCGGAGACGTTTCAGCCGTTCGTCACCAGCTACGACTACGACGCGCTGTTGACCGAGACCGGCGATATCACCGAGAAATACCGCCTTTGCCGCGACGTGATCCACAACCGGCTGGGGACGAAGCGCGATAAGAAGGAGTTCGCGCCGGCCGCGCGTCGCGGGTATGGGACAATCGCGCTGAGCGAACACGTGCCGCTGGAATCGGCGCTGTCGAGCGTCTGCGACAAAGTCGAAAGCGCCGCCCCGCTGACGATGGAATCGCTCGGGCACGGCCGGGGATTTGTGCTGTATCGCACGCGATTATCGAAGAACTACCGCGGGCAGAATCTCGTCATTCGCGAAATACACGACTGGTGCAATGTGATGCTGAATGGCAAGAGCGTCGCGACGTGGTATCGCGCCGACCCTCAGCCGACGATCACGCTGGAATTTGAGACCGACGAGCTGGTGCTCGACATTCTGGTCCACAATCTCGCCCGCTCCAACTTCGGCCACAGCATGCACGAACAGAAGGGGATCGCAAAAGGCGTTTATGTGGGTCCGAAGCTGCACGACGAACGCGCCATCTTCGGCTGGGAAAACTATTCGCTGCCGATCAATGACGCGACAGGTTTGCCGTTTGTCGCGCGCGCGAACATGAACGGCCCGGGCTTTTATCGCGGAACGCTCGACATCACCGGCGAACCGCGCGACACGTTCATCGCGCTCCCAGGGTTCGAGATCGGCTGTGTGCTGATCAACGGTTTCAACATCGGCCGCTACTGGTCCGCCGGGCCGCAGAAAACGCTATACCTGCCGGCGCCAATGCTCAGATCGGGCGCTAACGAAGTGGTGATCTTCGAAGCGGTGCGCGCCGGTGAATCGGTGACATCCACCGATGTACACGACATTGGGTGATTGTGTTATGAATTGGCCACAGAGGCACGGAGGCACAGAGAAGAAATGCGAAGAAAGGTTAATCCACAGATTACACAGATTAAGAAGCAAACATTTCAATCAGTGAAATCTCTGGATACAAGTGATTGTCTTCTCTCTGTGCCTCCGTGGCAAATTCCTCTTCAGGGCAGCTCGACGTCGCGCAGTTCAAAGGGAATCGAAAGCTCCTTGATCTTAGTCGGAAGGCTCAGCTTGATGGTGTCGATGTCGGCGGGATTGATCGGGCCCTGCATCGCGGCCATTCGGACCGTCACCTGCGCGTCGCCGCTGCCGGCCAGATCGACGCGGAGCGGTACGGCGGATCCGTCGGGGCCGGCGATGCGGAAAAAGCTGCCGATCGACTGATTCCATGGGTGCTGCTGATACTGCTTCATGAAAGGACCCTGCAAGATGAGCTGCGCTCCATTCGGCGAGCCGGGATCGAACGGCGCGACGCTGAGCGTCAAGTCGCCCGCCTCGGCTTTGCCGCCGTTGAGGAGATCATCACCGGAGAGACCGATGTCGCGATTTTCGACAGCCTGGTACGCGCCGATTCGGCCGCGCATCGTCGTGATGCGGGAAATGGAGGATGTCAGATTGAAGTTGACATTAAACCGAAACGCCGCGAGCTGGCGGCCGTCAGCGCGCTGGAGCGACTGATGCCCGTAGTGCATCGGCTGCAGCTTTTCGCTGACGCCTTCCAGCGACTCGATCGAAAGATACTCGCGTGCACCGATGACATTGAGTGACGGATCAAACAGGATGATCCCGTTGAAGCTGTAATTGTAGTTGGCGCTCCCCTGGCGCTGGGCGTTGCCGTTCGTGGAGATATTCTGGTGGACTATGAGGGTGCGCTCGTTGATCAGATCGATTCGCACCGCGGCCTGCGGAGCCAGCGCCAAGCCCGGCATGCGCTGACCTTCTCCGGCCGGCACGCAACCGCTTTGCTTCAACAGTTCGGCCAGCACCTGCATGAGCGGTTGATCAACTGCATCGATATTGATCAACGCCGCAGCCGCCGCGGGGTTGGCTGGATTCGCAGGGCTCGCGCCCGCAGCGGGCATGAAACCGCCCGGCCGGCGACCTTGAAAGCGAATCATCTGACGGCCATCCGCGAGCGTTAGCGGCAGCTTGGTCTGATCGCTGAACTGCTGAATCGCCTCGGGCAACGGCGCGTTGGCGATCTTCACCGTCACGCGCGTCGTCTTAGGCGCCGGACGAGTTGACGGACCGGCAACCTGTGCTGTCGCGCCGCTGCTGAGCAGAAGCGTGAAACCGATCATCAATGGAGCGAAGGTGCGAATCATCATAAGTCTCCCCGATTTAAGGAATCTGCAGATCAGTCGCCTCGACTGTCTGCTGAATCGTTTCAATATCCTTCAACGCCTCCCACACCAGCGAGCTCGGCCGCGGCATGGGCTGGTCCGGCTTACGTGGGCCCATGGGGACGATCTGCGCATTGGCTTCCATCCACTGCCCGTCATTTCTCCCGCCGCGGTTCAGCACGCGCAGCGGTTGTCCGTCGGGTCCGAAGACCTTGATGAATTGCATCTCCTGAAAAACATCGAGCGGCGGATTGCCGTTGCGCGTCGAAGGCGTGCGGACTTTCATCGTCCAGTTTTCCCCCTCTTTCACCGGCGGTCCGATCTGCACCTTCACGCCGGCGATCTCGCAATCGACCGGCGTCTCGGGGAACTCGGTCACGGTCAGGCGCTGGAATGTCTTGGGAATTCCGTAGCTCACCTGTGCGCTGAATTTCGCCAACCGTTTGGGCGCTGGATCGAGAATCTTCAACGGGGCCGAGACCCCGATTCCGTGGCGCATGCGCTGGCGGGAGGTATCGTTCTCCTGCTGAGGCTCGGCCTGAATGGCGCGGCCTTGCTCATCCGTCGCTTCGAGCACCTTGATCCTCGGCGTACCGCACAGCCCATGCGGCCCGGGCTGAACGGTGATGCTCACCGCCAGCGAACTGCTGCGCTGTCCGCCAGCACCCAGCGAGCGTTGCAGCGAGACACCGGTAACCGTCACGCCCGCTGGTCCAGACATCTCAAACCCTTCGTTGCTCCGATACCCTTCCTGGTAGTTGGCGCCGATGCGCATCGAATCGCCGTTATTGGCAATGCCGACATGCAACGCCCGCGCCAGCTGATCCAGCGCCGTCGGCATCGTGGCGGCATCGATCGATACGTCGTAGATGATCGACGGGCCGGCGTTTCGCTGCGGCGCCTGATCGACCTGCAAAGCGACGCCCGAAATCTTGTTGAATTCCGCGACGATATCCTCGAACGTGGCATCGGTCATCGACAGCTTGATCCGCTTCACCTCGCCGCCGGGCGCAATCATCACGCCCACTTGCTCAGCGGTGATCGTCTCGGTCTTCACCTCGGCATGCGCCGTCGCGCCGGCCAATGCGACGGCGATGGCGAGTCTCGGAATGATTCGTTTCATATGACCCCGCGTTACAAGTTTTGTTTCTGTCCGCCTATCCGCACTCGATCCCAGGGGCCGACTCTATTCTCATTCACGCGGCATCACAAATTAAATTCACAAACCTTTTACAGATCCCCGACTACAAATCGCCGACCCGCTCCTTGCCAAGCCCTTCGGTCGGGCCAAGTCCGTCAATGTTGCTCATGCTGAGATTCCGGACATTGTGGCAACGGATGGCCGGTGCATCGCCGGTAGTCAGCTGGATGTCATTGAAGCGCACGCCGGCGGCATCGGAGACGACGATGCCTTGTTTGGAGGTCATGCGGATGTTGTCGAAGGTCACGTTCTGGATCGGCATCTCGGGCAGGCCGCGGACTTCGATGGCGCGGCGCGCCCCATCGCAGGTGATGTTGCGGAACGAGATGCCGCGGAAGATCGGCGTTCGCTCGCTCACCGGTTCGCTGACCGGCGCGCCGCTGACCCAGTAATAGAGATTGAGGCTGATGGCATCGGTCTTGATGTCGTGCATCGCGACGTTGCTCATCTCGATATTTTCGACGACGCCGCCGCGGCCGCGCGTGCTCTTAAAACGGAGACCGATATCGGTGCCTTTGAAGATGCAATTGACGACCCGAACATTGCGAACGCCGCC
>JACMML010000413.1 GCA_014379105.1 Phycisphaerae bacterium | reverse complement strand
CGCCGATCCGTACTCGATCGCACGGTCCAACCACCATCACGGCCCGCATCCCTGATCAATTTCTCAACCACCTGATGCATCGTCGAGAGCCGATCCTTATCCAGATCGATCAGCCGAAACTCCCCGCGATCCGCGCCGGGAATCATCAGCACGTCACGGCAGAGCGTCGGACAGAACCCCGAACCGGCACCGAGGAAGGTGACGTTGATCGGGCGAGTGATCTTTCCACGTAGACAGTCCTGATTATCCGCGGCTTTAGTGTGTGCGGCGTGTCCCTGCTTCGTGTCACTGCTCGCTTCTGCCATGATGATTCCTTTGAGATAAAGACGGGATATACGATAGGGGAGGGGGATTGGCGGTCAACGGGTTGACGAGCCAATCGACACAAGACCACGGCCATTCGACTAGGTTGCCAATAAAAGTACAATTGGGACCATGAAACACCGAATCATCGACTTGCGTAAACTTGATGAACATCGTTGTTTGGCAGATGAAACCATCGCCGAAGCAGCGATTCAGGAGGGCTGCACGCGAATTGACGCCGCCCTCGGCGTCGCCACGGATTTAGGCTTCCACGTTCAGCTTGAACAGTCTGGTATTTGGTGGTTCATCTCTGCGGTTCCTGACATAGACAATTTGCGTTTACTCAGGACATATCTCAGGCGAGGCCCGACTGCGGCTGCTGAATATGAGAGTCGTTTGCGAACATTGCGGCATTGTGTGGCGCTCACTGCCGAGGACGCGTGCCTCGCACTCATCTGCTTGTTGCTTGCACCCGACCTTGACCTATTCATCCAAGAATCTGAGGACTCAAGCAACTATCGAAACACCTACAGGGCCCCAGACGCAGCTGCCATCTGGGGCGAGTGGGCGTACTGGACTTACGATTCTATGAGCGAGTGTCTAAACGAATCCGACGTTTTAGATATGTGTGCTTCATTCAAGGGTACACCGCGATAATCACTGGACTCGGCGTACGTTGATGTGAATTTTGGCGTTACGGGGAATACGGAATGGCGAAAGTTCTAAAAACAGATCCTATCATCGCCGAAGACATCAAAGAACACGTTTTGAAAGAGAGCGACTTCGCTTTCGAGCTTAACGTCCTGTCCAGTTTGAAGGCAATGGGGTTGGCGGTGGCACATAGTGGAACATACACTGACCCGGCGACTGGAAAACCCAGACAGTTTGATATTCGAGCAGAAAAGCATCATGGATGCGACGCATTACGAATGGCTGTCGAATGCAAAAATCTACAGCCGTATAACCCGCTAATCGTATTATGCGTAGATCGACCGAACAGCGATGCATTCTACGAAGTGTGTTTCTCATCGCGTTTTCGCCGTTCAGAACCAAACCTGGAAATATTCAAGGCGATTCATTCACTTTACAGATTCAATGAGCCGGTTGGGAAATCGACAGTTCAGCTTGCGTTTGCGCCATCCACTGAAAAAGGCGTTGAGAAAAAGGCCGTGTTAGATGATTCTGAAGTCTATGACAAATGGGCGCAAGCGGTTTCGTCCTGCTCAGATTTAGTCAAGTTTGCAGAAGAGGACGGCCCACGTAAATCACAGGATTGCTCCGCTTGCCTCATCGTGCCTGTACTTGTCATTCCTAACGGCACGTTATGGAGCTGCCGTTTCAACTCAAGTGGTGCGACTGATGAACCCGAAGTCGTTGACCATGTCTCGATGCTCATTGACAAGTCGTACGCTCTTTCGATTTATACTCCGAAGATGGAAATGCGTCTAAGTCATTTAGAGATTGTGACACCAAATGGTCTAGCATCCTTGGTTGATAGGCTCTGGACTAGTGGCCTGTTGACGCCAGAGGTCCAAGGCGCTGCCAAACAATTCGGCAAGCGGCTGAGCGCACATTGATTTCGAGTAGCACGCCCATTCCGCAACCCGCCCATTCAAGTTACCGCTTTCGCCTCGCTGATTGTAGATGTGTGGTAAGAAACGTCCGGTGCAATCCAATCGCTCGAAGCTTGTTGACAACAAATTGGACTGGATGCCGTGCTGCATGTGCGGGGTGCTTTGCGTGCGGTCTGTAGTAATCCGCAGCGGCGATGGAACGGTGCAACTCGGCTCAAGAGCACTGCAGAGCGGCGAATTGGGGCGGGGCGATTGCAAGCAGCCCTCACCCCAGCTCACTGCGGTGGCTGCCTATCGACGAAATACAAAATTAAAAACAGCACCGCAAGCACAATGAAGAACGGCGTGCTGCAGATGCTGAGTTGAAGCAGGGGCCAGTCTCGATCCACGTTAGCCATGCGTGGATCGCTACGCGGTAACGGCTCCACGATGGCATTATGGATGTAGTAGGTTGCGTTGAAGATAATGCAATTAACAGGAAGGAAGCATATGCAGATCAGGAAACTGACCAGATAAATCCGCGAGCCGCGCGTAGTATTCTTGGCGCGTCGAGATACGCGGTAATCCAAAACAACACGCTCCTTCGGGTCTTCCACTCACACCACCTACTGCCGAGCGCAGCACGGTTCGATCGTATTTCAATCCATCGGCGTTATCTGCGTTCATCGGCGGCTAAAAGATTCTCCCCAACAACGCGAGGCTTGCCGACCTGGACCTGATCATTTTGCTGAATCTGCTCCAGCGTCTTTTTGCCCACCGTTACTTCAAACCACATCCGATCCCCCTCGGCGGATTCTTCGTGGACGCGGGTGTGGGTGCGGATGAAGTTGATCAGCTTGCCGTTGATGACTTCGCATTCGAGTCGGACGTTGACCTGATGGCCGCGCACAAAGCGGATGACGGCTTCGGTCAGCTCGCTTAGCCCCGCGCCGGTCTTGGCGCTGATGGGGATCGCGCCGGGGTGAAGCGTTCGCCAGAAGCTGGCTTGATGCGCGCCGTCTTCGGTGTCGATCTTATTCAGCAGCAGGATTTCTGGTTTGCCTTCTTCGCCGGCGCCTGTGGATGCCTTGGCACCGATCTCGTTAAGCACCTGATGGACGGCCTCGAACTGCACCTGCGCGTGGGGGTGGGATACATCGAGTACATGCAGCAATAGATCGGCATGGACGGCTTCTTCCAGCGTGGCCTTGAAAGACGCCACCAATCCGTGGGGCAGGTCGCGGACGAAACCGACGGTGTCGGACAACATCGCCTCGGTGCCGCGTTCGAGTTTCCACACCCGCGTCTTGGTATCGAGCGTGGCGAACAATCGAGCATCCGCGAACGTCCCGGCGGCGGTGAGAGTGTTGAAAAGCGTGCTTTTGCCGGCGTTGGTGTAGCCAACGATGCCGACGGTGTAGTGGGTGAGATTGCGCGTTTCGACTAGTCGCGTTTTGCGTTCCTGGATCTTCTCAATCCCGCCGCGCAGCACGGAGATGCGCTTACGCACCAGTCGGCGATCGGTCTCCAACTGCGTTTCACCCGGGCCGCGCGTGCCGATGCCGGATACGGCGCCCGCCTGCTGGCGCTCGAGGTGATTCCACATCTTGGTGAGTCGCGGATAGGTGTACTGCATCTGCGCCAGTTCCACCTGCAGCTTGGCCTCGGCGGTCTGGGCGCGGGTGGCGAAGATGTCGAGGATCAGTTCGGAGCGATCGAGGACTTTGATGCCCTCATTGATGTCCGATTCGGCTTCTTTATTAATGATGCGCTCGAGCGCGCCGATCTGGGCGGGGGAGAGATCATTATCGAAGAGAACGACATTGGCGTCGTTCTTTTTGCATATCTGGGCGATCTCGATCGCTTTGCCCGAGCCGATATAGGTGCTCGAATCGGGTCGCTGGCGGCGCTG
>JACMML010000412.1 GCA_014379105.1 Phycisphaerae bacterium | reverse complement strand
GATTAAATTGGGTAGGAAATGCCGTGGGTTCCCCGTTTAGCGCCGCACCTTGATGCGGGCGTTATCTTGACGAACGTTCGCATCGACGGAAACGCCCGCATCAAGATGCGGCGCTAAACATGCGGCGATATCGATCTATATCGGTTATCATTCCCGTCTATGAATCCGCAGGTCGGCATCATCATGGGCAGCAAATCGGACTGGGAAACCATGCGGCACGCCTCCGAAATCCTGACGCAATTCGGAGTGGCCCACGAGCGCAAGATCGTCTCCGCGCACCGGACGCCCGACCTACTGTTCGAATATGCCGGCCAGGCGCAGGGACGCGGGATCAAGGTAATCATCGCCGGCGCCGGCGGCGCGGCGCACCTGCCGGGCATGTGCGCGAGCAAGACCGTCCTGCCGGTGCTCGGCGTGCCGGTGCAAAGCAAAGCGCTGAGCGGACTGGATTCGCTGCTTTCGATCGCCCAGATGCCGGCGGGCATACCGGTCGGCACACTCGCGATCGGGGAGGCCGGCGCGAAGAACGCCGCGCTGATGGCGATCTCAATCCTTGCGCTTTCTGATCAGGCGATGTCGCTCAAGCTGAAAAATTTCCGCGACACGCAAACCGCGACGATCCTTGCCGAGAAACTCGATTAAGTCCGCCCGCTTATTCCCCCGGCACCGCAACTTGGAAAAAATCCGAACGCCTCCGCCGATGTTTCGACGGAGGCATTCGACTTTGGATAGGATGACAATATTGCCCGAGCGACCGGCTTACATTCCGCCGTGCGCGCCTTTGCCCCCGCCGACCACGTGCTTGGACCCGCACATTTTGCAAACGGGATCGAGCTTGCCTGTTGCAAAGTACGTGTTCACATCAGTCATGCATGCGGCGCATTCTTTCATGTCGCCTGTCGAGTTGAGCATCTTTGCCTTGCTCGTGCCGGCGTCGTAAGCGAACGTGGCGGTCCCGCCGTGAGCGCCGGTGACGACGATCATGTTTTCGCGGGGATTCTTGGATGCCATGGAGTCTTTCATCCCCATGCCGTCCTTGTGCCCCTTATGCCCCGAGTGGTCTTTGTCCATGTGTGAACAACCGGCGAAAAAAGCGGTGCCACATGTAAGTATAGCGACGGCAATTGACTTGGTGATCATGATTCTGCTCCTGAAGTGAGTGTTTCGAAACGTTGGTTACGTTGGTGTACCCGCAATTCTACGCCCGTATATTGTGACTGGATTATAAGAATTTAAAAAAATCCCAAACCCCACACCTAAGGCCCCACGCCGTAACTGCCGGGCATGGCGCAGCGTCGGTCGATCTCGGGTAAAACACCGCGACGATCAAAAGGTTGTCGCGCAATTCCGGACGACCACAGAATCGTGCGAAGTTGTTATACAGACGGAACTAGTGATGGGATTTTTCAGTAAATCGATCGACCGCCTCAAGACGGCCCTCAAGAAGACCGCCGAGGTGCTGAATACGGACGTGCGCACGCTCTTCGTGCCCGGCCGGCAGATCGACGATGCGTTTCTTGACGAGATTGAGGAAAAGTTTATTCGCGCCGACATGGGCGTGAAGAATGTCCAGATCATCATTGGCGCCATCCGCGACCGCTGGCGGCTGGGAAAAATCCGTAACGCCGACGAGGCTAAGGACGTCGTCAAGGAGATCATGCTCCGTGACTGGCCGGCCGAGGAGCGGGAGATCCGGTTCAATCCGAATGGCCCGACGGTGATCATGGTCGCCGGCGTGAACGGCGCGGGGAAGACCACGTCCATCGCCAAGCTCGCGAACCTGCTGAAGAACCGCGCCGGCAAGAGTGTGATGGTCGCCGCCGGCGACACGTTCCGCGCCGCGGCAGTTGAGCAATTGACGATCTGGAGCGAGCGATTGGGTGTCGAGATCGTCAAGCACAAGCAAGGCGGCGATCCCGCCGCGGTGGCGTACGACGCCTGCGAGGCCGCCAAGGCGCGCGGAATAGACGTCGTCATCGTCGACACCGCCGGGCGGCTGCACACGCAGCAGCATCTGATGCGCGAGCTGCAGAAGATCCGCGAGGTGATCTCCAAGCGGATCGACGGCGCGCCGCACGAGGTGATCCTGGTCCTGGATGCCACTACCGGGCAGAACGCAGTGAACCAGGCGAAGAATTTCATGCAGTGCGTCCAGGTCACCGGCCTGATGCTCGCCAAGCTCGACGGCACCGCCAAAGGCGGCGTGATCCTGTCGATCAAGGACGAGTTAAACATCCCCGTCAAATTCATCGGACTCGGGGAAACGCCCGAAGACATCGAGACATTCGACCCGCAACGGTTTGTCGATGCGCTATTTGGGGATGAAACAGCGTAGTATCTCGATTGGATTGATAAAAATTGTGTCTCACACCCAGAACTTTTGGTGCGTTGGCAGCGTCTAAGGTGAAATGGAACCTATGCCCGATTCGAAACGCTGGTGGCGAAGGCTGGCTGTCATATCTGCGATCACGCTTGGGACTATCTACATCCTATTCGCAGCCGGGGTGGCGATTTTGCCGAGTACCAAGTCAAGCCGCGTCGACTGGGATGAGGCTAAGGCCCGAGAAACAGCTACTGCTGTCGAGACACCGACTGAGCCAACGGACAAAGGCCAGCCGCCAACAACGGGACACGTTCTTCCCGGATCAAAATCTTTTACGGTCATCACCGGTAGCGATCCCAGACTGATGAGCAGCTCGAAATCGTTAATCGTGTTTCCTCCTGAACAAAATACGGGGGAAACAACCGGCACAATCACCAGCTCGAAGATCACAGTCATGCCGGGCTCGAAATCGAAACCAATTTTTGAGAACACTCAAAACGTTTTACGTGCCGATGGTCCTGTTGATTGGCCAAATACCGTTCTAGTTCCTGCCACCCAGTCGGCGACGCAACCGACCACTCAGCCGCTTCCATGACCATCCCCGGCATCATCTTCTCCACGGGATTGAGCTTCCTCTTTCTCATAGTCGTCTTCTGGCCGCTCGAATGGGCGTTTCCGGCGAAGAACGGGCAGCGATTCTTCCGCAAGGAATGGTGGACCGATCTCTGTTTCTTCCTGGGTCAATACCTCCTTTGGAGCGGGGCGGTGCTTTGGGTGCTGATGCATTTCGGGACGTGGATTCAGGCGATCACGCCCGCGACGTTCAGGGCGCAGGTCGCTGGTCAGCCGTGGTGGCTGCAGGCGATTGAAGTCATCGTTCTCAGCGATTTTCTGATTTATTGGGGTCATCGTTTGCAGCACAATGTCGGCTTTCTCTGGCGATTTCATTCCATTCACCACAGCGCCGAGCATCTCGACTGGCTGGCCGCCCATCGCGAGCACCCGATTGATACGGTCTACACAATGGGCCTGATCAATCTCCCGGCGTTTGTGCTGGGGTTTCCGCTGGAGACGCTCGCGGGAGTGATCGCGTTTCGCGGCGTGTGGGCGATCTATATTCATTCTAATGTACGCCTGCCCATCGGCCCGCTGCGCATGCTCATCGGCGCGCCGGAACTGCATCATTGGCACCATGACCGCGATCGCCGGGCGGGCAACTACGCCAATATTTCGCCGCTGATGGACATCATTTTCGGCACCTACAAATGTCCCGGCCACGAGCCGGAGCGGTTCGGGATTGATGAGCCGATTTCTCGCCATTATCCGGGACAGATGCTGCACCCGTTCAGGCGGTCCGCGCCGCCGCCCGCCGAAACGTCGACATCCGGGGACGTCACTCCGAGCCGTTGATCGAGTAATATCATCGCCATGAAAACGCCGCGCAGCTTCTGGCTGCTTGCAGTTATCACGGTCATGCTTTCTGCCATGCATCTTCCTGCCGCTGAAGAGATACCGCTGTTTACAAGCAAAGCACGCATCCTGTTCCAAGGCGACAGCATCACCGATGGAAACCGCGGACGCAGCGCCGATCCGAACCACATTCTCGGTCACGGTTATGCATTCATCATTGCCGCTCAATACGGCGCGGCGTTGCCCGAGCGGCAATTGACGTTCATGAACCGCGGCATCAGCGGCAACACCGTTTCTGATCTGGCGAAGCGCTGGCAGAAGGAGACGATCGATCTGAAGCCTGACGTGCTCAGTATCCTGATCGGCGTAAATGATCTGGGTAAGAATGTCCCCGCCGACGAATACGAAAAACAATACGACGCGCTGCTCACCCAGACGACGGCCGCAGTGCCGAATACACGGCTTGTCTTGTGCGAGCCGTTTGGCCTGCCTTCGGGCAAGAAGAAAGAGGAGTGGGCGGCGTATTACCCGGAACTGCAGAAGCGGCAGGCGATCGTCGCGAAACTCGCCGTGAAGCATCGCGCCATTCTCGTGCCGCTGCAGAAGCCGTTCGAGGAAGCGAGCAAAAACGTGCCGGCGGAATACTGGATCTGGGACGGCGTACATCCCACTTACAGCGGCCATCAGTTGATCGCCGATGCGTGGGTGAAAGCGGTTCGCGGCAATTAGCCAGAAGCTTGTTTGATTGCCCCTTGCCTCGGTCATTGTAGGGGTGCAATAATCAGCCGTGCTACCATGGAGTCGATGATGATGATTTTGCCGCGGATTCGTGCCTTGCTGTGGATTTTTCCCGTGCTCATCGTAGCCGCGGGGTGTGCGACGGATAAAGCCGTCATCGCGCAGGCGAACGACGCCCACAAGGAGCTTTCGCCGGCGGTGGTGCGCGATCCGGTGCTCGATGGATACGTGCAGCAGCTCGGCGATCGCATCGTGCGCACCGCGCGCGAGATGGATCAGCAAGGCTACGGACCGAAGTCGCACAAATCCGAAGACAGCGAATGGATGTTCAAGGACATCCAGTTTCACCTGGTTAATTCGCCGACCTTGAACGCGTTCACGACCGGCGGTCAGCATATCTATCTCTACAGCGAACTCTTGCTCTCCTGCAAAACCGAAGACGAATTCGCGGCCGTCGTCGCGCACGAGTTTGGGCATATTTATGCGCGGCATGTGCAGAAGGGAATGGACCGGCAATACGCCATCCTCGGCGGCGCGGCACTGGCGGCGGTGGGCGGGGCGGCGATCGCGGGGCAGGAGAACTGGCAGACCGGTGCCGGAGTCGGTGCGGGTGTTGGACTCGCGGCCGGTCAGTTTCTGGGAATGGGCTTCACGCGCAACGACGAGGATGAGGCCGATCGTGTCGGATTCGTCTTCTACACCCGCTCCGGATGGGATCCGGGGAAATTCGACGGCTTCTTCCGAACGATGATCGAGAAAGGGCACGACAAGACGCCCGAAGCCATAAGCGACCACCCGAAGCTCGCGACGCGCGTCGCCAACACCGAGCGCCGCATCAAGGAATTGCCACCGTCGGCGTCGCAGTGGCGCCGCCCGAATACCGCCGGCCCGCAGCGATTTGCCGAGTTGCAGTCGCGCGCCAAGGCGTATCAAAAGAAAGTGCCGAAAGATAAATCGCTCGAGGCCGCGCAGCTGATGCTTGCGGCATTCCCGAGTTGCGTCGCGCCCACCGATCTGCCCGAGCAGAAGTCGGCCCAGAAGAAGGTGGTCGACGCGATCAATCGGCAGAAAGCCAAACAATAGATCGAGCCCGGGATGCCGCGCTGCGTCCACTCCGGACACCGCGCGCCGTCGCGCCCGACCGATTTGTTTGCCACGGCACCCCGGCGGCGCGGTAGACTTCCGTGAGTCTTTTGACGGCTCACTTTTTCGAGGAGGTCTGTCATGCCCGCCTATTCCACCGACCAGATCAGGAATGTGCTCATCGTAGGACACGCCGGCGCCGGCAAGACGTCGCTCGTGGATGCGATGATCTTTGCATCCGGCGCCAAAAACCATAAAGGTTCCACGGCCGACGGGTCGAGCTTTTCGGATTTTGAAAAGCTGGAGATCGAACACCGCCACTCGATCTACTCCTCGGTGCTGCATTGCGACCATAAAGGACACCGGATTAACCTGATCGATGCGCCCGGCTCGCCGGACCTTGTCGGCGCGGCGATCGCGTGCCTGCCGGCGGTGGAGACTGTGGCGGTAGTGATCAACGCGGCGTCGGGGATTGAAGTCGTCAGCCGCAAAATGATGGAGGCCGCGAAGGATCGTAATCTGCCGCGAGCGATCATCGTCAACCGCATCGACCAATGCTCGGCCGCGGCGCTGGCGAATCTGGTGGAGAAAATCCGCGAAGCCTTCGGCGCCGAGTGCCTGCCGATCAATCTGCCGTTCGGCGGGAATCAAGGCGTCGTTGATTGCCTGCTCAACAGCGACGGCAAAAGCGACTTTGACACCGTCAAGCGCGTGCACGCGCAGATCCTTGATCAGATCGTCGAGATGGATGACAACCTCCTAGAGAAATACCTCGGCGGCGAAGAGCCGGATTACAAGGCGCTGCACAATCCGTTCGAGCGCGCGATGGACGAATCGCACGTCATCCCGATCCTTTTCACCGACGCGAAAAATGCCGTCGGCATCGTCGAATTGCTGGATGCGATTACGATGCATTTCCCCAGCCCGCTGGAAGGGAATCTCCGCCCGTTCCTCACCGGCGAAGGGGATGGCGACAAGGTGAATGAGCGGCCTTTCGATTATTGGAATGATCCGGCCAAGCCGCTGCTCGCGCACGTGTTCAAGGTCACGACCGATCCGTTTATTGGCAAGATGTGCGTCTTCCGCGTCCACCAAGGCAAGCTCACCGGCCAGTCGCAGGTGTACATCGGCCACAGCAAGAAGAGCATCAAACTGGGTCACGTGTTTCACCTTCAGGGCAAGGAACACAACGAGGTCAACGAGATCGTGGCCGGGGATATCGGCGCGGTCGCGAAGATTGAAGACCTGCACTTCAACGATGTGCTGCACGACGATCACGCGCTGGACAGCGTTCACCTCAAGCCGCTGACATTTCCCAATGCGATGTTCGGATTGGCGATCATTCCCAAGGCGCGCGGCGACGAGGTGAAGATCGGGCAGCACCTCACCAAGATCGCCGAGGAAGATCCGACCTTCATCTGGCACGTGGATAAGCAGACGCACGAGCTGGTCATCAATGGGGTTGGCGAGCTGCACCTGCGGATGGTGCTGGAGCGGCTCGCGCAGCGCGGCATCGCGGTGGAGACCAAGCCGCCGAAGATCAGCTATCGCGAGACGATCTTGTCCAACAGCGAAGGGCATCATCGTCATAAAAAGCAGACCGGCGGGGCGGGGCAGTTCGGCGAGGTGTTCCTGCGCATCGAGCCGCTGGATTCGCAAAATCCGGTCGCGACGAGGAACGGCGGCCGCGGATTTGAGTTCGTCGATGAGATCTTTGGCGGCACGATTCCCGGGCAGTTCGTGCCGGCGATTCAGAAGGGGGTTCATGAAGCGATGGAGCATGGCGTGATTGCCGGGTTCCCGGTTCAGGACATCCGCGTAATCGTCTATGACGGCAAGCATCATCCGGTGGACAGCAAAGAGGTTGCGTTCAAAAGTGCCGGAAAATGGGCGTTTATCGACGCTTTCCGCAAGGCCCGGCCGGCGTTGCTCGAGCCGATTGTCAGTCTTGAAGTGACCGCGCCGGAGGACAAACTCGGTGTCATCACCGGCGACCTCTCCGGCAAGCGCGGCCGAATCATGGGCACCGACATCCTCGGCGGCGGCCAGGCAAAAGTGACCGCCGAAGTGCCGCTGGCGGAAGTCATGCAGTACCAAAGCCAGCTCAAGAGCGTCACCGGCGGCCAAGGCACATTCGTCATGGACTTCGCGCGATACGAACCGGCCCCGCCGAACATCGCGAGCCGGGTGACGAGCGCGTTTAAGCTGGCGGAAGAAGTGGACTAGGGACTAGAAAATCCGAATGACGAAATCAGAAACTCGAAAGAATGACGAATGACAAAATTTGAATGACGAATCAATGTACCGAATGACCGAATGCTCAAACAACGACAGGTATTTTCGTTATTCGGGCTTCGGATTTGATTCGGAGTTCTGATTTCGTCATTCGGATTTTACCTCCTCTAGTTGTCCACCAGCACCGTATAAGCATATTTCAAAGTCTTCTCCTCCCCGGCCTTGAGGGTGATCGTCCACGCGAGCTCATTTCGACGATTCACTGACCACGCGCCTTCTTCTCGTAGCGTTACTTCCGGTTTCTCGTCCGCGCTGGTGAGGTCGCCGGAGAACTGGCGTTTGATGAGAATGGTGGTGTCGGTCTTGCGGTAGTTGTGGATTGTCAGTTCGCCTGTCACGCTGGTCTTTCGGAAATCATTGCCGCCGACGAAGACGATCTGGCGATCGGTGTTTGGTTCTTCCTGCTCGGTGGCGCGGGTGCGGATGCTGAGCGCCTTGGTGATGCGCAGCGTGTTCTTCTCTCCCTGATTGGTCCACTTGCTGGTCTGTTGGCCGAGGAATTTGCCGTCGCGCATGAAGGTTGCGGGCGCGGTAGTCATCGAGAACTTAAGCGGGTTGGTGAATTTTGCCGCGTCCCAGGCGGCGTCCTCGTACTTTTCCGGTTCCTGTTGCCGCTGATGATCCTGCACGTATCGGCCGTTCACGTCGCGCGTGTCGGGGACGGTCCATTCCACAATTCGCTCATACGCCGTCTCACCGGATGCCACGTTGAGCGACATCGCGTCTCCGTCGGCGAGCGATTGCTTGCCGATGGTTTCGTAGTGAATGTCAATCGATTCGCTCTCGGGCGAAACGTCGCCGCCGGTGCGGGCCGAATCCGCGAAATTCGATATCACCGACTGGCGCTGGATGCCGTTGTCGAATCGATTATTGCCTGGGCGCTGTGAAAGCTGCTGAAAGAACGCCGACCAATTCTGCTGCAACGACAGCGGGCTTGTCACATGACCAAAATCAACGCTCGGATAGCCGCTAATCAGAAAAAGCTCAACGTCCTTCAGATCCATCAGTTCATTCTTCACCACCGCGTTCTGCGTGATTGATAGCTTCTTGTCATCCAGCAATTCCACGCGATAGCTCGGTGCCCAGGCGATTCCCCTGGTGAGATACGTCAACCGGATCGTCTGCTTCGGCGCGCCGGCGGCGAGCGTGAGCAGCAGCACGGGCTTGCGCTGCTTGGCGAGCTTGGCTTCGCCGGTGATCTTGATGGAGGTGATGGTGGACTGATCCACCAGCGTCCGGCCGGTGGCGGTATCGAGGATGACGAATCGACCGGCGCTCGGGATCGGTATCGGCTGCCCGTTGTAATAGCCGTATTGCGGCTGATCGTATTGCCGGTTCCAGGGCTTTTCCTGCTTCGGATCGATCTTCGCGACAACCCCGTCGATCGGCGCGGTCTGCTCCCGCAGCGTGATCGATACCTCCTTGCCGGATAACTGATCCTGCAGCGATCCGCCGGCCAGATCGAGCGGCGCATCGACGAGCATCGTCGTCGTCTTGGCGACCAGATCGGAAGCCGATTCGATAAAAAACGTGCCATGCACCGGCGTCGGCACGTCCTCAATCCGATACGTGCCCGGACCCGCCAATTCGACCGACCGATCAACCACCGCCAGCCCGTTCTTGAACAGTCCGACGGATTCGATTTTAGAAGTCACCGTCTGCTCCTCGGCAGGCAGTCGGGAAGTCAGCAGCAGAATGCCAAGGGACGTGATGAGGGACGCGATCAATGGGTGGCGCATGCGATTTCTCCAAAAGGTTCCCCCAAGCTCAAGTTTGACGCTCAATCATCGCAAAGGTTGCGGGATAAATGCCCCGCAGACCGTCGGATATGGCGATTCACTTCAGTCGGTGGGTTTGTTTTTTCTTTTGCGACAAGAGGCCAATGCGTTTGGGTTCGTTCGTTCAGACCGGGTTCGCGATTTGGGTTCGTTTGTTCGAAACGCGACGAAGGTGGTGATTTCATCCTCCCATGGACCTTTCCTTTGCCGGGGGGACTAGCGACAGTTGGGTTCGTTTGTTCAAACCATTCGTTTATCGACTAATGGGCATTCCGTAAAGAGCAATACGGTGCTAAGCACTGTGAATGTAGAGGCTTAAGTCCGCGACGTCCATTATAAAATTAGCCTGATGTTCGGTGTCGTAACGGTTTCATGCGTGCCTCAAGCAGGAAAGTGTTATAACGGATAATATAATGTACCGATCCTTTTTGATGAGGTTTAGTCATGGCGATGAAACTCAAGCTTACGACGGTTGGGAACAGCACGGGCGTTATTCTCCCCAAGGAGTTGCTCGAGCGGCTTCGTGTTTCCAAAGGGGATTCGCTGCACGTTCTTGAGACGCCCAACGGCGTTGAACTGATCGGTTTTGATCCGGAGTTCGCGCGTCAGATGGATGTGGCTGAAAAGGTGATGCGCCGTCGCCGAAACGTTTTAAAGCGGCTGGCGGAATAAGGGCGGGTCACCATGGACGATCCCATCTGGATTAGCGAAGAACTGACGCTGGCGATTCACCAGCGCCAATTGGCCGAGCAAGGCGGCATCTCGGGCGTGCGGGATCCGGGCCTGCTCGCATCGGCGCTGGCGCGGCCGCGCCAGCTGTTCGCGTATGCCGATCCGCCCGTCGATGTTCAGGCGATGGCGGCCTCATATGCGTTTGGCATCGCGCGCAACCACCCATTTCTCGACGGGAACAAGCGAACTACCGCGGTGGTGTGTGAAACATTCATCGATCTCAACGGCCAGCAGCTACAGGCCGAGGACGCGGAAATGTATACCGTTTTCCTGAATCTCGCCGCCGGATCGGTCACCGAAGCAGAACTTGCCGAGTGGCTGCGCGGACACCTGAAGCAGGCATAAGCGACATCAATGTCGGCGGGCAGAATTTTGAGCAGAACCATTCTGCCACTGGTGCGTCCAATAGCGGACGCGGCGTCGTCGCGCGGCATCGGGAATTCGGAGACATCATGGCATTTGCTCGATTATTCGGCGTATTCGTCTGTGTGGTCGTCCTGCTGCTCTCGAGCAAGCCGGCATTGGCGATGGGGGAGGAGCACTTCGGCAACGCGCCGCTGAGCGCAATGAACTATAAGGATTGGCCGGGCGCGGCGGCGCTGATCAATGATCCAAGCCGGGTTTACCACATATGGGTGAACGGCAACGAGCACTTCTATTACAAATCCGACACCGCGACGCTGAACGAGGCGCTGAAGAAATTTGCCGCCATCGAGACGGCTAAGCACGAAGTCCTGCTGCGGCCGGGGCCGGGCAGCGCCGGGTCGTTCGACGGAAAGAAGCAGACCGCATTCGACTGGTCGCTGCACATCGTTGGCGGGATCGCTGGTTCCATGTCGAAGCTCGACAAAGGGGACAATGTTTGGAACGCGTCGCCGATGCTGACGGTCTACGTCACGGCAAATATCCGTCTGGACGAACTGCAGATCCCGTCTGGCGTTACAGTTCTGGAATTAGCGGACGTAGCGGCCCGCTGTCGCATGGCCATGACCAGTACGGAGCAGGAGGTCCGCGGCTGGTCGGCTGGGCATCTGGCACAACTGGACCCGTACGATGATCAAAATCTAAAAGCCGTCATCGCGCTGCTGGCCGACAAAGAACCGTGGGTGCGGGGAAGTGCGGCGCTAGTGCTGCCGATCTTCGGAAAGCGCGCCGAGTCGGCGATTCCCGCACTGCAGGAGGCCGGGAAAACTGCTGATGAAAACCTGAAAAAGCAGATTGAGACAGCCATCACGAAGATTCAGCAATCCAAGGACGATAGTGCCGCGGAAATGGCGCATCGCGAGAGCGCCAAAGCGATCAGTGAGTTTTGTCAGTCGCTGAAATTGTCGAAGAAGTAGACGCCGATGGAGATCATTCTTCCGGGGGCAGTTCAATCTCATCCCGACGCATTGACGCCCGGGCGGCATGGCGGACGTGAAGAATGTAGACGCTGCTCCCACGGATCAAATAGAGTACGCGGTACGCATGACGGCGATTTCCGTACAGCATTCGACGTACGTCAACGCTCACCACAGCGGATTCCGGCGCTAGCGGACATCGTTCTGGATCGATTTCCAGCGACTGCACGGCGTCATAAAACCCGTAATACCATTCAGCCGAATGTTGCTCCGTGTGATCGCGCAGCCATCTGTACACTTCGTGCGACTCGCGTTCGGCGGTGCGCGTGAAAATCACCGCGTATTTCATTTGCGAGCCCGCACGGGGATCTTGAACTTCTTGCGCATCTGTTCCAGCATTTGCCGTGCGGGCTTAACGTGTCCGGCGTCGATATCGGCCAGACTATCGCGGATAGACACTACGCTTTGAGCCAAATCGAGTTCGTCCAGCAGTTTCTGATAACTCTCGGCGTCCTGAATGACGAATTTAGCTTTGCCATTGACGGTCAGCACCATTGGCCCGCCCGTCGTCGCGAGTTCTTCGCCGAGTTCGTTGGTATTTCGCTTAAACTCGGTCAGCGAACGAATATCGCGAGTCACATTCAGTGGAATCATAGAAGCGCCTTTTTCAATGCTTTTATGATGTTAACGCCGAACCCCGTAGCAGCAAAAGTTATTTCGGCAGCGAGATGCTTACCACCGACTCGCCGCGGTAGACCGCCAGCAATTTGTTGCCCAGCGCTTCTCCGCGCCAGGTTTTCATGACGCGAAGGTCGGATGGGTCGGTGTTGTCGATCAGATGGCGGTGCAGTTCGCCGATCTCGGTGCGGCTGGTGACGGCGGCGGGATCGATCGACTGGCTGATGCAGATTGCCTGCGCCGCGGTCCAGAGCGCGTCGGCGGCGAAGCGCTCGGTGGGCGTGGATTCTACGCCGCGGAGCACTTCAACGCCGTCGGTGCTGGCGGCGAGGCCTTTAGTGACCAGCGCGATGAGGGTGTCGCCTTCGGCATCGATCAGCGGGCGCGGCATGCCGCGGATGCGACCGAGCTGGTCGCGGTTCTTCGGACCGTTGCGCGATAAATCGATCAGCACTTCGTCCTTCAGATACGATCGCGCCGGCAGGTCTGCGGCCCGGGTGGCGGTGTCGCGCCAGACCACCAGTTCCTTGAGGACGTTCAACTGCCGCGGCTCGAGCGTTCCCGATCCGCGCACCTTCTCCAGCGCGACCTCCGGCGTGAAGCGATAGAGCGCCGGATCGCAGATCGCGTTGCACTCGGTCATGACCCAGGCGAGATGGCCGGTCCTTTCGAGGCGCTTTTTCAGTTCGATCGTCACCGCCGGGAGATATCGCACATCGTCGGCGGCGTAGCGCATTTGCTTGGCCGAGAGGGGGCGCTGGTCCCAGTAGGTGAAGGTCAGCCCTTTGTGCAGCGCCACGCCGGTGAGCTCCAGCACGAGTTTGGCGAGCGAGGTCGGATACGCCATCGCGACAAATCCCGCCGCGATCTGGGTATCGAAGATGTTGCGCGCCGGTTCGCCGAAGAGACGACACACCGGTTCCACGTCCTGCGCGCCGGCGTGGACGATCTTCTCGACCGACGCGTCGGCGAGCAGCCGCCAAAACGGATTGATGTCCAGCTTCGCCAGCGGATCGATCAGCCAGATCTGCTCGGCGGTAGCGACCTGGATCAGGCAGAGCTTGGGGTGATAGCTCGATTCCCCGATGAATTCGCTGTCATAAGCAAATGACCCGGCGGCGCGGAGTTGCGCGATCAGATCGTCCAACGCCGCGGCGGAATCGATCAGTTCCACTTGGCCGCGTGCGGCCTGGAGGTGCTCGGGGATGCGGGCATCGTGAGGCGGGCCCGAATCGGCATGCGCCTCATCGTGCGCACGCTGACGGTGACGGGAACGAAAATCTGATTGGCCACGGCTCATAAGACCCCATTAATGTATCTGATCACTAACACTCGAATATTGCGGTTAAGCAAACCGGTAAGTTCGAATGACGAAGCCCGAATGACGAATCAATGGCAGAAAGTCCGAATGACGAAACAATCGTCAGTCTGAATTAGCAGTTCATTCGTGGCATGGGCTTCCAGCCCATGTTTGTTCGCAAATTAACACGGGCAGACTTTGCCCAAACCTAATCCGCCGGGCTTCCCGAAGGCGTTCCGGTCGGCGTCTGTTTCGGGCGGTCCTTGTTCATCCAGTCCGGCAGCGGTCCGCGCGGGATGAGCGGCTTGGCGAGTTCGCCGTCTTCCTTGATCGCCGGGCCGGGCACGACGCCGAGACGTCGCAGCGCGGTGGTGACCTCCGCGTCCTTATCGTCCAGCCGGTACGCCCGCCGCAGCGCCTGCTCCGCCAGCGGCTTATGACCGATCTGCTCCAGGTAGAGCCCTTGTTCTTTGAAAATATGGACCGCATTCGGCTCGCGCACCCCGGCCTGGGCGTAGGCTTCAATCGCCGAATCAGCGTCGCCGCGCTTGGCGAAGGTTTTGGCGAGGCTCAAATATTCGTCGCTGGTCTTGCTCTCGGCGGCGGATTTTTCGAGCTTGTTGATCTCCGAATCGCGGATGTCTGATGTCGCCAGGCTGCTCGACAGCGCGTCGATCGTCTTGAGCTTGAACTCCACATCATGGCGGCCTTCGAGTGTCACGTTCTGAACCGCCATTGATGTCTTGTAGTGGGAGATCGCGCTGGAGTGTTCCTTATTGCGCGCATAGAGCTGGCCGAGGTAAAAATAGCTCTGATAATCGCGGGGATTCTGGCGCACGGCGTCGCGGAAGGCGCCTTTGGCCTCGTCGTACTGGTTGGTCTCCAGATACTGGATTCCGCGGGCGCGGCTGTCCTTGGAAAAGGTGATGTATTCCCCGCATCCCGAGAGCAGGATGCCGCTGAGCAGGAGCAGATTTGGCAAGCATTTCAAGACCATTCGCTACCTCCATGTAGCCCGTTAACCCCTCGCATCTTAGCGATTCGTCTTACAAGTGAAAGACGCGCGGAACGGACGTCTGGATGCCCGTTGAGCCGAGCCTGCGGCGCAGCGGGCATTTGTTCGCTGCCCGGGCGGCGGGGGATTATTATTCCGAACCAACATTGTTTCGCAGCCGGGGTAGACAAATCGTCGCCGGCACAGCGATGAGGTTTCAGGCTTCTCGGGTTTAATTTTCGGGTCTAGTTGATGTTTCGAGCCGCTTCCAAATTCACTTTTGCGCGTCCGGCGCCGGTCACCGCCGCATCGTCATCGGCGGTGCGGAAGCGGTTGCCGTCCGTGCGGGTGCTGATCACGCTGATCGTCGTTGTTCCGATTGCGGTGGTGTCCACGGCGCTGGTGCTGATCGCGATCTACACCAGCCGCGGGATCGCCGAGCAGCTTGGGTCGCAGATCGTCGCGGCCGCCAACAACAGCGTGTCGGCGGATGTGCGCGAGTACCTCGGCGCCGCGATGCGGGTCAGCGATCAATACGCACGCCGGCTCCAGGACGGCCAACTCTCGGCGACCAATCTCGCGGCCTGGGAGCGGCCGATGTATCACGACTTGGCGACTAATCCCGACGTCGCATCCATCTGCTTCGCCAATCCCGCGGCCGATTCGACGTGGCTGCTGCACGCGCACGGACGGATGGAGCTTGGCATCGTCAACGGCGCATCGCGCGACAAAGCCGTTGAGTATGCCGTCAGCGCCGACGGCACGGTGGATCGCCGGCAACCGCTTCGCATCTACCACTACGACGCAACGGTGCGGCCGTGGTATCAGACGGCGCTGGCGGCGGATACGCCGGCGTGGACGCCGATCTATTTCTGGTTTCAGGACCAGAACAGTCCGCTGGTCACCGGCACCGGCTACACGCGGATGATCCGCGACGCCGACCACAAGTTGCTCGGCGTGGTGGTGATCGATGTCACGCTGGGCGCGATCAGCCGTCACCTGCGCAAGTTGCCGATCGCGTCGGCGGCGGGCGGTACGGTCTTCATCGTCGACGAGCAGGGGCTTCTTGTCGCGGCGTCCGATGACAGCTCGCTGACCGCCGACCCGCAGAAGCGGATTTCGCTGGCGGAATCCGGGAGCACCGTCGCCCGGGCGATCTCATCGCTGGTCGCGCGTCGAATCACCGAGACCGAGCCGGCGGTCTCCACGCCGGACCAGGTGATGATCGGAGCGCACGCGAGCCGGGTGCAGGTGACCGAGATCAAGCCTTTCCCCGGGATCCACTGGCATATCGTGACCGTGCTGCCCGAAGATTCGTTTCTGGCAACCGCAAAGGTGCTGCGTGAGCGGGCGATTCTGCTGGGAATTGTCGCGGTGCTCGGGGGAACATTGCTGGGGCTCGTCCTGTCGCGCCGGCTCTCGCGGCCGTTGATGCGGCTGAGCGATCATGTCGCGCGCGTGGGTGCCGGAGATTTCAGCACTCGCCTCGATCTGGGACACGCATCAGAACTCCGGCGGCTGTCTGATGAGGTGAACCGCATGGCGACCGGATTGAAACACCGGCTGCAGTTGGAACAATCCATCGGTGTCGCGCGCGAGGTACAGCAGAGCCTGTTGCCGACAGAAATCCCGGCGATGAAAGGGCTGGAGGTCGCCGCGTGCAGCAAGTACTGCGATTCCACCGGTGGGGATTATTACGACTTCATCGAGTGCGCCAGTTTCCCATGTCATAAAACTCTTATTGCCGTCGGCGACGTCACCGGCCATGGGATCGGCGCGGCGATGATGATGTCCAGCGCCCGCGGCGCGGTGCGCGCCAGTTGTCGGGGCGCGCCGTCGCTGGGTCACATCCTCACGCAGGTGAATAACGTGCTGGCGGGCGGATCGCGCAATGGGATGTTCATGACGCTGCTGCTGGTGTTTGTCGACACCGATACCGGTTACGCCCATTGGACCAACGCCGGCCACGATCCGGCAATCGTCTTCGACCCGGCAACGGATAGCTTTCAGGAACTATCCAGTGGCGACATGCCGCTGGGAATCGAATCAGACGTCGTCTACCGCGAGTTCTCGCGAAAGTGCGCCCAGCCCGGCACTATTCTCCTGCTCGGGACGGACGGCATCTGGGAAGCGCGCAATGCCGCCGGGGAAATGTTTGGTAAACAGCGCTTGCGCGAAATCGTCCGCGCGCATCACGCATCAAGTGAGAGCATATCGGATGGTATTAAACAGGCGATGCAGGCATTCGTCGGCGACGCGCCGCTTAAGGACGACGTGACATTCGTCGTTATCCGGGTCGGCCATTTACCAGTCCACAATGGCGCCTATCTCGAGCGAGAGGCCGCCAGCGTGTGATGCGGATTGCGTTCCACTACGCCCGATACGATCTGACGCGCTTTCTTACCTTTGGCGGAATTCTTGCGGCGCGAACCGGCGTTGTAGTCGGTCAATAGATAGTTGACGCACGCGATCGCGAAGACTGGCAAAAAATATCGGCGCGCCCGGCGATCACCGAGAACGCCGGCAATCAGCGGCACCGCGACCATCGCGGGAATCAACGGCGTCTCAAGTTTGCCGTGCGTGCGGAGGGACATGACGGGTTTTATTCCAAACGGCTGTCGAGTCAGTGAATTCACCACGCCGGTCACCGCGCCGAACGCAGTGGCGATCAGGCGCGCTCGCGGGGACAATCCGAGTAGCCGGGGCACCACGATCTGTGCCGCCATGAACACCCAGTCCGCCACGCCATGTGCTTTTGGTCCGAAGGGTCGCATCGCCATGTGTCACCTCTCAATGCTGAATTTTGCAGTTGATCACGATTGTCGCACGCTAAAAAAAGCATAGGTAATCTGCCCCTTCCCAGGCCTGCGTGAAGGGGAAAATGAGGAATACCCCTACGTCCACGGGCCGCTCAGGCGGGTTTATCCGGGGCCAGTGGCGCCACATCGTGAGCGCGGCCGACTACCGAGGCGACGGTCACCACCAGTTCCGACGGCTCGACCGGCTTCACGACGTGGACGGCGTAGCCGACGGATAGCGCGCGAGTCCGGTCCTCGGAGCGCGCAAAGGCCGTCAACGCAATCGCCGGGACATGCCCCGCGGCCCCATCGAGGGCACGGACGTGCCGCAGAAAGTCATATCCGTCCATGCCGGGCATTCCGATGTCGCTGATCAGCACGTCCGGTCTGTACGACCGCAGTACGATCAAGGCGTCAGCGCCCGAGGCGGAGGTGGTCACCTCGGCGTCGCACTCGCACAGGACGCGCTTGAGGATCTCGCGGGAGTCGTCTTCGTCATCCACAAGCAGCACGCGAATGCCGCGTAGATTCGCCTTGCGGCAATCCGGATGAGTTGCGGTAGCGACACTGGAATGCGCGAGCATGGAATCAGGGGTTCGGACATTGACGGCCGTCAGTGGGAGGCTGACGGTGAAGACGGTGCCTTTCCCTTCGCCGTCGCTGGCGACGCGGACATTCCCGCCGTGCAGGTCCACGAGTTGCTTGGTGATCGCCAACCCGAGCCCCAGTCCGCCGGCTTTGCGTGTCGTCGATGCGTCGGCCTGTCTGAAGCGGTCGAAGACAAACGGGAGAAAGTCCGGCGCGATTCCCTGGCCGGTGTCGCTGACGCTGAATTCAATGTGCGAATTGATGCGCTGCAGCGCGATCTGCACCTTGCCGCCGCGTGGCGTGAACTTGATCGCGTTGGAGAGCAGGTTCCAGACAATCTGCTGCAGGCGATTGGGGTCTACCGAGACCGGCCCGCAATGCGGGTCAAGTAGTGTCTCAAGGCGCACGCCTTTGGCGTCGGCGGCGGGTCGGGAGGTGTCGATCGCGGCTTCCAAAGCGGCGGCGGGATAAATCTGCAGGATTTCCAGCCGCAGCTTGCCGGAGATGATGCGGCTCATGTCCAGCAGGTCTTCAATCAGTTGCGTCTGCACCCTGGCGTTGCGATCGATGGTCTCCAGGCCGAGTTTGAAGTTTTCGCTGCCCGCCCGGGCGTCTTTGAGCAGGTGTGACCAGCCGAGAATCGCTGTCAAAGGCGTTCGCAACTCGTGTGATAACGTTGCGAGGAACTCGTCCTTGATGTGGTTCAGGCGTTCGGCCTCGGCGCGTGCGAAGCGCTCGGCGGCCAGTATCTGCTCCCGCTCGCGCTGGCCGCGGCGGCGGGCTTCATCGGTGCTCTCGAGAATCTTGCTACTCCACCAGACCAGCCCGCTGAAGCATACGATGAATGCGAGGACCAGTAGTGATCGCCCGAACGGCGCGTTGTAATAGCCGGCATTTTCTCCCACCGTCCTGAGGCATTCCAGCAGCGGCGGTAGAAGCAGGCTCGGAAGCAACAGTCGCCGGATCAGCAGGCCGCCGGCGTTTTCCGAGGTGAGAAGGTTCACCAGTTGCCCGCGCCTGCAGGACAGCAGTATCCCGATGCCCAGCAACAGGAAAGTCACCGCCGTCACCAGCGAGATGCCGGTCAGCGCGGCGATTCCGTACAACTGGTCCGCGCCCAGGAGGTATCCGAGCGTCGGCAGCGCCGCGATCAGGCAGACGATGATCGCCAGGCGCGACGCGCGGTCTTCGCCGCGCCCCCCGTCGCTCCTTCGCCGGGTCAGCAGCAGCAGCGACAAACCGCTGAGGATAAACGCGATGCACGCCGGTGGACCCATCCGGTTTGGGCTGGCGGTTGCGCGCTGGCCGGGTTCTTCGACGAAAAGGAACTGATCGATTCCCAAATCCCACTTGAAGAGGTGCTGGCTGAACACCATTGTGCTGATGACCACAACCACGATCGCCAGCGCCGGCGGCAGGGAACTCCTATTCCATGCGCCCCCGCGCGCGATCCACAGCGCCAGCGATGTGCCCGCCAGGAAAAAACAGACCCCCGCGTTCGCCTTGACGGTGATGCCGTTGACAATGTCGCCTTTAAGCGCCGCAATGCCGGTCGCCCAGCCGACGAGCACGGTCGCGCCAACCAGGCATACCATCACCGCTAAAGTGAGGCCGGCGCGACGGCATATTTCGTCCAGAACCTCGATGCGGCGGGGGTTGCTGACGGACGAGACAGTTTCATGCATGCAGTCGCTCCGTTTATCGCGCCCGATCCCGGATCATTTGGCACCTCCCGACCAGCGGTAGCCGTGCGACCCGGAGATTACGTAATCGGCATTACACCGCCTACCGGATTGGCAATCAACGCGGACGTGGCCCGTGGCGAACGGCTGTATTCGGCGGGTCTTAGCCGCCGCCTTGATCGTCGGGCGCTTTTTGGATAGATTACGGGGCTCCCCGCTGATTTGGCGGGATTTTTCGTCAAAGGAACCTGCGATGGGTTACAAATACAAGCCAAATAAGGGCTGCGTGAAGCGTTTTAAGCTGACGGCCACGGGTAAAGTGAAGCGGCGCGGCACGATGAGCACGCACCTGCGCAGCCGTCGCGATGCGGCGATGAAGCGGCGTCTGGGTCGCCCGGCGATCCTCGCCGAGGGACATGCCCGCAACATCCGTGCCTACATGGGCGCCATCAAGACGCGCCCGAACCGCATCGCCCACGAAAAGAAGCTTGCAGCTAAGGCCGCGAAAGCGGCTTAAAAAGGAGTCAGGAGACAGGAGTCAGTAGACAGGAGAAAAGAGATGCATTTCTCCTGTCTACTGACTCCTGCCTCCTGTCCCCTCCATAACAAAGCACAGGTGCGTTGCCTGTGCAGCTAAGCCGTCCTGCTCAGTCAGGAATTGTGCCTCTGGCTCGGTTTTATTTTTGAAAGGAATGGATCATGCCACGCGTAAAAGGCGGTCCCAAACATGCACGTAAGCGTAAGCGCGTGCTCCGGCGAGCCAGTGGCTTTGTCGGTCAACCCGGTCATAACTATCGCTCGGCGCTGGAATTCACCCGCCGTGCCGATCGCTTTTCGTTCGAACACCGCAAGGTGAAGAAACGTCTGTTCCGCGAACTGTGGATCACCCGTCTGTCGGCGGCGCTGAAGCTGCGCGGATTGACGTACAGCCGGTTTATCCCGGCCCTGATCGAAGCGGGCATCGAACTCAATCGCAAGATCCTGAGCGACCTCGCGGTCGCGGACACCAAGGCGTTCGACGCCATCGTGGAAAAAGCGCGCAAGTTCATCAAGGTCCAGCCGAAGAAGGCTGCCGCCTAGATCGATCCGCATCTGATTTTCAACAATGCAAAGCCCACGGCATCCGCCGTGGGCTTTTCTGTTTGTCGCCGCTATCGTAATCGATATGGCAGACGCGGTTCCTGTGGCGGTGATCGGTTGTGGTCGGATGGGTCGCCTGCACGCGCGCGTTTATTCCCAGATGCCGACGGTCAACCTGGTCGGTGTGTTCGACGCCAATCCCGAAGCTGCCGCCGAAACCGCGGAGCAATACAAGACAGTCGCGTTCCCGTCCATCGATGAGCTGCTGCCGCATGTTCGCGCGGTGACCATCGCAGTGCCCACCACATATCACCTGCCCACCGCGACGCCGTTTCTGGAGCGCGGCGTCTCCTGCCTGATCGAAAAACCACTGGCGAAGAATTCGACCGAGGCCAACCAGATCGTCGCGCTGGCGGCCAGGTTCAAGGCGATGGTGCAGGTCGGGCATATCGAGCGCTTCAACCCGGCCGTGCGGGCGATGCTGGAACTGGATCTGGTCCCCGGCTTTATGGAAGTCACGCGCATCAGCCCGTTGAGTTTTCGCAGCATCGATGTGGGCGTGGTGCTGGACATGATGATTCATGACATCGACATTGTGCTGCAACTGGCCCGCAGCCCGATCAAGAGCATCGATGCGGTGGGCGTTAACGTGATCGGCGACACCGAGGACATCTGCAACGTGCGCCTGCGGTTCGTCAACGGGTGCGTCGCCGACATCACCGCGTCGCGGTTGAGCATGAAAACCGAGCGTAAGCTGCGTGTCTTCGGCCATGAGCAATATGTTTCAATCGATTACCAGAAGCGGTACGGCATCGCGATTCGCAAGGCTAAGAGCGTGCAGAACATCCGGGATGTGCTGGCGCAGATCCGCTCGGGGGAAATTGAAGACCTGTCGGACATCAACTACACGGAATTGGTGGACGTTCAGGAACTGAAGATTGACGACGAAGAGCCGCTGCGCGCTGAGCTGGATGCGTTTATCGCGGCGCACGTGAATGGGACCAAGCCCGTCGTCACCGCCGACGACGGCCTGGCGGCGGTGGACGTCGCTGAGCAGATCGTGGCGGCGATGACCAAGTCACAGGTGAACTAGTGTTTCAGTGCCCCATCTGCAAAGGCGCCGTTCCCGAAGAGATGCTCGATAAGCCGAAATCGACGTTTCCGTTCTGCTCGGATCGCTGCCGCCTGATCGACCTCGGCCGCTGGCTCGACGGCAAGTATCAGATTCCTGTGGATAACGACGACGAATCCCACGGTGAATCGCAAGGGGGCGAACCCGGCGATGAGCCTGATGACGAGCGTTCGGACAGAAGGTAGCGAAGGGTTTTGGATAGTTTGTCGTTATCGGGTCGAGGGTTATACTCCCGCGAGTGTGACGAGGCTCGATCAGCAAAGCCACCGAGCAGCGCGTGGCATGGGTGATTAAGCTCGTGTCTCGCGTGATTGAATAACTAAAGTGATTTGAATAACACGGGCTGATTGCCCATGCCACTTAACCGGGAAGCACAGACCATGGCCGACAACGCGCATACGTTACGAGGCATCGATTACAAGGCCGCCTTTCCGTTCGTACACCTGTTTCGCGGGTTCAGGCTGGCGATCGATCCGTCCAAGCTGGTCCTGGCGCTGGGCGCACTGCTCCTGCTGTACTTGGGCGGCCGGGCGCTGGACGCGATCTGGCCGAACGAACACCGCGCCGGCACCGGCGAGATCGAAGCCTACGACCGCTCGACCGGCGATTTCTCCGTGCATCGCAAGCGTGCCGCCGCCGATCGCGTCGAGGATCTGAAAAGCGAGTTTCTGTCGATCGGTAAGACCGAAGAACGACCCACGGTGCGCAAACTTATCAGCGAGCGCAAACGCCTGCGCGATGAGCAGATCACCCGGGAGAACGATGCCTACTCCAAGATAGCCGACAAGACCCCTGCGGTGCGGGACGAGCATGAACGACAGCTGCAGCGGATCAACGCTACTTATTCCGCCCACGCCGAGCGCGCAAGCTCACTGGCGGGGGAGGGATTGTTCATGCACTTTCTCACCCATCAGGTGCATCAAGTGGACGCGCTGGCGGAATCTGCGGCGTCGCTCAACCTGCCGATGGCCGCTGAGTCACTGCGGCAGTTCTTTTTCGTCGCACCGGCGTGGGCGATCACTCAGCATCCAGTCTATTTCACGCTCCTCTTCGCGCTGCTGATTCTTCTGATGGCAATCTGCGGCGGAGCGATCACGCGGATTGCAGCCGTGCAGGTGGCGCGGGATGAAAAAATCTCCGTCCGCCAGGCATTGCGATTCAGCACCGGCAAGGTGCTGTCATTCATCTTCGCCCCGCTGATTCCGATCATCATCATTCTGGCGATCGCAGTGGTGCTGGGCGTGCTTAGCATGTTCATGTCGGTGCCGTATATCGGCGGTATCTGGTCGATCGTCATCGGCGCCCTGTTCTTCCTGGCGCTGCTGGCGGGTTTGGTGATGACGCTGACGGCGCTGGGCTTGATCGGCGGCGGGCACCTGATGTATCCGACGATCGCCGTGGAAGGGTCCGACAGCTTCGACGCCGTCAGCCGCTCATTCAGCTACATGTATGCCCGGCCGTGGCAGTTGGTGTTTTATACGCTGGTGGCGCTGGTCTACGGTGCGATCACGTACCTCTTCGTACGATTCTTCATCTACCTGCTGCTGCTGCTGACGCACGGCGCGGTGGGTATGTTTATGTGGGGCAACGCCGCTGACGGTCGCCCGCTGATGGACACGCTCTGGCCGGCGCCGCCGCACTTCATGAACCTGTCGTACGGCATCAATTTCTCCGCCCTTAATGGCGGGCATTCGGTGGGCGCGGCGCTGATCTCGTTCTGGGTTTATCTAACGATCTCATTGCTCGGCGCATACGCGATCAGCCTCTATTACAGCAGCAGCACGGTGATCTATTACCTGATGCGCAAGGAAGTGGATGCCACCGGCATGGACGAGGTGTACCTCGAGCCCGGCGACGATGAGTTCGCTGACGCCGGCACCGCAACCGACGCCGCTGCATCGAGCGACCCGGCGGCCCCCATCGATTCGGGTACGCCCACTTCTATGCCCGCTTCGACGGCGTCGTCCGCAGAGTCGTCGTCGCCGCTGTCGTCTCCGTCGACCATCAGCTCGCCGGTCGTGGAGCGAGGCCCCGATAAGCTCGCCGACACGCTGCCCGGCAGCGGATCAACCGCGACCTGACACGCAGCCGAGTTCCGATGAATTCTCCGGAGGCCGTTATGAGTATCTGGGATAAACTCAAAGGCGAGCTGATCGACATCGTCGAGTGGCTCGACCAGGACCGCGAGACGATCGTCCACCGGTTCGAGCGGTATAACAATGAAATCAAGAACGGCGCCCAGCTCATCGTGCGCGAGGGGCAGATGGCGGCGTTCGTCAGCGAAGGTCAACTCGCGGACGTGTTCAACCCGGGCACGTATACGCTGGTGACCAAGAACCTGCCGATCCTTGCGACGCTCAAAGGCTGGAAATACGGATTTGAATCACCGTTCAAGGCCGAGTGCTATTTTGTCTCCACGCGCATTTTCACCGACCGCAAGTGGGGCACCAAGAACCCGATCATGGTGCGCGATCCGGAGTTCGGCCCGATGCGGCTGCGGGCGTTTGGCACCTTCGCGATTCGTGTGAACAACGTACCCACCTTCATCCGCCAACTCGTCGGCTCGGACAGTCGTTTCACGATTGAAGAAATTGGCGAGCAATTGCGCGACATGCTCGTGGCACGATTCGCCGACGCGCTCGGTGAGGCAAAGATCGCCGCGCTTGATTTGGCGGCTCATCAAGACGAGCTGGGGCGCAAGCTTATCGGGCTGGTCAATGCCGATTTTTATGCGATGGGGCTCGAGGTGGCTTCGCTGGTGGTGGAGAACATCTCGCTGCCGCCGGAAGTCGAGCAGGCGCTGGACAAGCGCACGAGCATGGGCGTAATCGGAAATCTCGACACGTACGCAAAATTCCAGGCCGCCCAGGCGATGGAAAAAGCCGCCGAAAACCCCAACGGCATGGCGGGCATGGGCGCGGGAATGGGCGCGGGATTCGCGATGGCGAACCAGATGGGCGCCGCGTTCAACATGCAGCAGCAACCGAGCCCGCCGCCGCTGCCGGGTGCGCTGAGCTTTTTCGTCGCGATCGACAACGCACAGCAGGGTCCGTTCGATGTGCCCGCGTTGAAGCTGCGGATCTCTTCGGCGCAGATCACGCCGCAGACGCTGGTCTGGCGCCAAGGCATGCCGCAGTGGACGCCGGCATCCGACGTTGCGGAACTCAAAGACCTGTTCACCATCGCACCCCCACCCATCCCGCCACAAGGTTGATTCCAGTTCCCTCTCCCTCCGGGAGAGGGTTAGGGTGAGGGGGCTCGACTCACATGAGCGATCCATCCGAGCAGAAACCCCCGCTCCCCGTTCCCGAAGGAAGCGGAACATCTCGCCAGTTCCCCTGCAGACAATGCGGCGCGATGCTCGAATTCGAACCCGGCAGCGGCGCCCTCAAGTGCGGGTTCTGCGGCACGCTCAATGAGATTCCTAAATCCGATCACGGCATCGCGGAACTGGACTACGAGCAGCAGCTGGAAGAACTGAAGAGTCAGCAGCCCGTGCACGAAGCGACGGTGATCCACTGCGACGGCTGCGGCGGAGAGTCCACGTTGCCCGACGGGCAATCGTCCGGCCTGTGTCCGTTTTGCGGCCGGGCGGTGGTGGCGACTTCCATCGTTCGCAAGCAGATCAAGCCCAAGGCGCTTTTGCCATTCGCGATCCAGCAGCAGGGCGCGAAACAGCGATTCGATCAATGGCTCGGATCGTTGTGGTTCGCGCCATCGGGCCTGAAAAAGTTTGCCGATGCCGGCGGGCTTGGCGGCGTTTATCTGCCGGCGTGGACGTTCGATTGCCACGTACTTTCGGACTACACCGGGCGGCGCGGAGATCACTATTACGACACCGAGTCCTACACCGCCATGGTGAACGGCAAGAGCATGCGTCAGACGCGCCAAGTCCGGCGAACGCGGTGGTCGGGAGCGTCGGGTTCGGTCCAGAACGCGTTTGACGACCTGCTTGTCCTCGCCGACCGCTCGCTGCCGCCGGACCTGCGATCGGCGATGCAGGACTGGGATCTGCCGGCGCTGGTGCCGTATCAGGACGATTATCTTTCGGGCTTCGTCACCGAGACGTACCAGGTGGAGCTCCAAGACGGCTTCGAGACCGCCAAGCAGATGATGGACCCGCAGATCCGCGCCACAGTTCGGGCCGATATCGGCGGCGACGAGCAGCAGATCAGTTCGCTTGAGAGCGTTTATCGCGCGATCACATTTAAGCACATCCTCGTGCCCGTGTGGATCAGCGCCTATCGGTACAAAGACAAGACCTTCCGCTTCGCAATCAACGGCCGCACCGGCACGGTCTTCGGCCAGCGACCGTGGAGCGCGTGGAAGATCGTTTCGCTCGTCGCGGTGATCCTGCTTGCCATTCTGATCATCGTTGGGATCGTGGCGGCGGCACAATGAATTGGATCGGCGAATCGATATCGGCGAGTCGGCTAGCCGGCTAGTCGGCAAGTCGTAAAGGCGCAGAGACGTCGCCACCCTCTTCACGACTCGCCGACTTGCCGAATAGCCGCTTTTTGAGTTCCGTAATTTACGCTCTCCCATTTCACGCCTTCCCCGCATCCCGCTACACTCTCACCCCCTATGCCTTACATCAACGAAAACTATCTGAAGCTGTCCGCCGGTTACCTGTTTCCGGAGATCGCACGACGCGTGCGCGAATTTGCCGCGAAGAATCCCGAAGCCAAGGTCATCCGCATGGGCATCGGCGACGTCACCGAACCGCTCGCGCCGGCGTGTATCGAGGCGATGCACAAAGCCGTCGACGAAATGGGCCGGCGTGAGACCTTCCGCGGCTATGGCCCGGAGCAGGGTTATGATTTTCTCCGTGAGGCGATCGCCAAAAACGATTATGCCGCTCGGGGCGCGGGTGTCTCGGCCGACGAGATTTTCGTCTCCGACGGCTCCAAGTGCGATTGCGCCAACATCCTGGACATCCTCGGCCATCGCAACGTGATCGCGGTCACGGATCCGGTCTACCCGGTCTATGTTGATACCAACGTAATGGCCGGCCTCACCGGGCCCGCCGACGCACGCGGGGAATACGGCGGGCTCGTCTACCTCCGCGCCACCGCCGAGAACGGGTTTGTGCCCGAGCTGCCGACCGCGCAGGTCGATGTCATCTATCTCTGCTCGCCCAATAATCCCACCGGCGCGACGATGACCCGGCCGCAGCTCGAAAAATGGGTGGCGTACGCACGGAAGCACAACTCACTAATCCTCTTCGACGCGGCCTACGAAGCGTACATCACCGATCAATCAATCCCCCACAGCATTTACGAGATCGACGGCGCTGCGGAGTGCGCGATCGAGTTCCGCTCGTTCAGTAAGACGGCCGGCTTCACCGGGACGCGCTGCGCTTATACGGTGGTGCCCAAGGCGCTTCGCGGCAAGACGGTGACCGGCGAAACAGTCGATCTGCACCGCCTGTGGACGCGCCGGCATACGACTAAATTCAACGGCGTCAGCTACATCGTCCAGCGCGGTGCCGAGGCCACGTACACCGACGCCGGTAAGCAGCAGACGAAGGCATTGATCGAGCACTACCTCGCCAACGCGGCCATCATCCGTCAAAGCCTCACCATCGCTGGGTTAAAAGTTTTTGGCGGCACCAACGCGCCGTATTGCTGGGTCCAGACGCCGCGCGGCGCAAAAAGCTGGGACTTCTTCGATCACCTGCTGGGCAACGCCCACGTAGTCTGCACCCCCGGTGCCGGCTTCGGCTCGGCCGGTGAGGGGTACGTCCGCTTCAGCGCGTTTAATAGCCGGGCGAATGTCATCGAGGCGATGAAGCGGGTGGCGGAGAAGCTCTAGCCCATGCACAGTTATGAACGTCGCCGCAACGCAGCGGCACCCAGCCCGACAAGTAAAATCATCGCACCCGGCTCCGGCAGCGTTCCACTCGCGAAATTGCTGATAAGACTCGACGCCGGCGCGCTTTGGGATTCGTCAAACCATGACGGCAGGACATCGGCCGCGCCGGGGCGCATGTAGAATTGCTCGCCGCCGAAGCCGCCGTCCCAGCCCCAGATCCAGGCGTGGATGGCTTCGATTTGCGCGGCCTGTCCGTCGAGCGCGCGGAGAACGCCTTCCCAGACATTTTTCTGCTCGAGCGGATCGTACGGGATGAAGTTGGGATCATTCGGGTCGACCGAGTACCACCACTTATATGGAATCGTCGAAGCGCCATCGAATGGCGTGACGCCGAACTCGCCGATGATCAGCGGCTTGTTCAGCTCGGTGGAGAGGGGCAGGAGCGTGTCGTCGAGGAAGTCGGTGAAGTTGTCTCGCACGGTATTTATAAACGCCTGGCTGTCGCTGGCCTGGCCGGCCGCCTGCGCGGTGGAGGCGAGGCCGGGCTTGTTGTACTCGGGCTGGTATGTGGGATACGCCGAGACGGAGATGTAATCGATCTTCGCGTTCGTCCAGATCATGTTCTTGATCGCCGGCTCGGCGAAGGTCCAGTGCTGCGTGGTGTAGCCGAGTTGGCCGGTGAACGCGGCGTCGGTGGCGTTAATGACATCCGTCCACGCGACTGCGTTGGCGGCGTTATTATCCAGGCCGGTCATTTCACTGCCGATATTGAGCCGATCCGCACCGGCCGCCTGCGCCACGTTCGCCCAACGGGTGTAATTGGTTTTGTAATCGTTCCAGAAGGTCTGCCCCGGCGCGGTGGACGGCGTGAACACGATTTCGTCCCGCCCCGAGCCGCTGTTACGTTTCTGGATCAGCGGCGTCACCGTCACCTTCATTCCCAATTGCTTGGCGCGCTGGATGCCGGCGGTGAGCTCGGCATCGGTCATTGATCCGAAGGTGTCACCGGCCCAGTCCTGCTTGATCTGGCCGGTGGTCATGTCGGCATACGCAAAGGGGAGAAACGACACCTCGTGCATGCCGGCAGCTTTCATTGCATTTACTTGATTTACAAGACGCTGCGAGTCTTCGGTGTGCTTGTACGGGTCCCAGATGTTGTAGCCCACCTTCGGATCAAGACCGGCCTGGTATGTAAGGTTGTCGCCCATTGCGGACGACGCCTGCAATGCGAACAAAACGGCGAGCGCCAATGGCGCTGATTGCAATCTGAAATTCACTGCCGGCTCGCTTTCCATCAGTACGAAGGTGCGGCGGAGCATAACCGCACGATGCGCGCGCATGCGAGCGGAAAACGCAAAATACTCCAGAAATTGGCTGTAAATAGCCTATATTCGCCAGACGGAACAATCGATACGTCCCGACTTGCGCTCCGCTTAAGTGGAACGAGTTTGGTTTTGCAGTCGCGTCGTGATGGCGGCAAGTACAGTCCCGGGCAGCGGATGAAAAGCGCGCCGGCCTCGCGAGAAATCGACGCCCAGCCGCTCGGCAAGTTCGCGCACTGGTCCATCGTCGAGCGTGATGATTTCGGTTCCGGCCAATTCGACCGGACAATGCACGAGCCCCAGTTCGATGCCCATTTGTGCGGCGTGAGCGATCGTCAGCGGGCGGAGGACAATCAGGTCGCACGGCCGGACGCGGATGGCGATGCGGACGCCGTCCATTTCCGCCAGCACATCGCCGTCATGAAGATTGACGCCGCGCGGCAGCAGGACATCAATCGCTCGCCCGACCGTTGAGCGGAGCCGCAGGGCGCGGCGGACGGTCTGCATCCAATCGATCTCAACCCACTCGACGCTCTCAGATTCTTCCGCGTCGATCGCAATCCGGCCGATGATCCGTTCGCAGATCATGTCGTGATTTGCCCCGCGCCGATTCGCCCCGCGCCGGTTCGTTCGCCGATCACATCGCGTCGTGATTTCAGGTACGTCAGCCACGCATCCATCCCCGCGCCGGTGCGCGCGGAGACCTCGAGCACTTCCATCCCCGGCCGCACTGATTGGATCGCCGCGACCGCCGCGGTGCGATCAAATTCCGCCGCGGCCGCCATGTCGGTCTTGGTGATGATCGCGATGTCCGCTGTGTTGAAGATCGTCGGATATTTCAGCGGTTTGTCTTCCCCCTCGGTGGTGGAAAGCAGCACCAGACGCAGGTGTTCGCCGAGATCGTAGCTGGCGGGGCAGACGAGATTGCCGACGTTTTCGATGAACAGGATATCCAGTTCATCCAGCGCCCAGCCGTCGAGCGATCGCTCGACCATCGCGGCCTCGAGGTGACAGACCGTTCCGGTGACGATCTGCCGGACGGGCGCGCCGCTTTCCTGTAAGCGCTTCGCGTCATTGTCGGTCGCCAGGTCGCCGACCAGCGCCGCGACGCGAAGGGATGGCCGCAGCAGCGTCAGCGTCTTTTGCAGAAACGTCGTCTTGCCCGCGCCGGGACTGGAGACAAGGCTGACGACGAAAACGCCGGCGTCGTCAAAGCGCCGGCGCAGGTCGCGTGCGACCTTGTCGTTATCCTTCAGAATGCGTGTCCGGACCTGGAGGATTCGGGGTTCCATCATCGATCTCCATCGCAACCACATCCAACTCGCGGCCGCGCACGACGTCGGTCGATGCGGTGCCGCAGACGGCGCAGCGAATATCGCTTTGACTTACCGCTTCCCGCACGGCCTGACAAGCATTACACCGCACCGCGACTTTCACGACATCGATCCGAAGCGTCGTATCCGCCAGTTCCGTCCCGCGCGTGGCGATTGTGAATGCGGTTTGCAGTGCCTCGGGCACGACGCCGCTGAGCGCGCCGATCTCGACCGTCACCGACAGCGCGCCAGCGGCATGATTACGGATCATCTCCTCGGTGATGACGTCGATCAGGCTCATGGCTACAGACAGTTCGTGCATCGTCGGCTCGCAGGCTGGTCAAACTCGATGTATGCATCGGCCATTCATTCGGGATTACTCAGGGTGTCGGTGAACTCATGCGATCCGGCCGCCACCTTGTGGGAGGTCCCACCCGGCAGCGTGATCGTTGCCGTCGTATTGGCGGGCACGCGCGCCTTCAGCGTGAAAATAGTGCCGGTGATCTGCCACTCGACTTCAATTAACCCGTGGAGGGACTTGAGGTGCGACTTCGCCCGCTTGATTCCGCCGCCGGGTTTGGGCGCTACAAAAAAGTGCTTGTATGCAGGATTCGCCGGGTCCAATGAAATGCCGCCGAGGTTGGCGTAAATCCATTCGCCGATGGCGCCGTAGGCATAGTGATTCAGCGAGTTCATGCCGATTTCGACGAAGCCCTTATCGGGAGTCCAACTATTCCACCGCTCCCACATCGTGGTGGCACCGATGGAAACGGGATACAGCCAGCCTGGATAAGTTTCCTGCATCAGCAGTTTGTACGCGATATCCAGACGGCCAAATCGCGAGAGCACGGGGCATAAAAGCGGGGTGCCGAGGAACCCGGTGCACAGGTGCCAGTTCCGATCCTTAATCAGCGAAATCAGCCGATCGACGGCTGCGGGGCGGGCGGCGTCGGGAAGCAGGTCGAACGCCAGCGCCATCAAGTGGGCGGTTTGCGAAGCAACGGCGATTCGCCCGGATGGTGTTACAAAATATCGCCCAAACGCCGAGACCGCTTCCGCGCGCCGCGCGGCGAATTCACTTGCGTCATCGGTGTTCCCCAAGGTCGTGGCAATTTCGCTCGCGACTCCCATCGCATAGGCGTAGTAAGCGGTGCCGATCAGATCTTTGGGCGTCGCGTTGCGCGCCTGGTCAATGCCATCGCCATCAAGGGCACACCAATCGCCAAAGCCCTGATGGGACTTAAATTCCGGATAGCACCGAACGCCGTCGCGCGCCGTGCTGATCTGATACTGGGTCCACTTTTTGATCATCGGGTAGTGCCGTTCAAGGATTCGTCGGTCGCCGTAGGTCTGGTACATGACCCATGGAACGACGACGGCCGCGTCCGACCAACCCGGGCCGCCATCGTCCGCACTGCGGGTGTTGGGCGCGACGACGGGAATTTGACCGCCGGCGCCCTGGGTATCCTCCACGTCGCGCATCCACTTGGTAAAGAACGCCGCCACATCCATATTGAACGCCGCCGTGGGAGCGAAGATCTGCGCGTCGCCGGTCCAGCCGAGGCGTTCGTCGCGCTGCGGGCAGTCGGTGGGAACCTCGAGGAAGTTGCCGCGCTGGCCCCATTGAATATTCTGCTGCAGGCGGTTGAGAAGCGCATGATCGCATTCAAAGTCGCCGGTGGCGGGCGTATCGCTCATCAGCACAAGTCCGACGACACTGTCGCGCGTCAGTTTTTGCAGCGACTGCGGCTTGGATCCGTTCACCCACTCGATGGGCGTCGAAAGTTCCAAATACCGGAACCCGTGGAAGGTGAAATGCGATTCGTACGTCTCACCGATCGGATCGCCTTTAAGCGTGTAGTGATCGATGCAACGCGCCGTCCGCAAATTGCTCTGGTCGATCGCGCCGTCGGGCTTGAGTGCTTCGGCGTATCGAAGTCTTAACGTGCAACCGGCCGGCCCTTTGACTTGCAACCGGATGACCCCGGCGAAATTCTGCCCGAAGTCGAACGTGCGCGTGAATCGGCCGGAACCGAACGATTTATCGAACGACTTTTCGGACAGGTCTGTCACGGTACGCAATTCGCGCACAACCCGCACAGGCGGCGCCGGCGACCACACCAACCTCGCCTCCGGCCAACCCACTTCATTTACGCCAGCCCAGGCGCGGTCGCTGAACGCCGCTGTTGCCCACCCGGCGATTTCCCGTCGCGCGTCGTACTCCTCCCCATGAATCAGGTCCGAAGCGATGATCGGCCCGGTCTGCCACCGCCAACTGTCATCGGTCCCAACGACGATCCGTGTGCCGTCCGTCAGTGTGATCTCAAGTTGCGCCAGCAGCGCAGGCCGGGTTCCCCAGTGCATCGCGCGATCGTGCGCGCCGACCTGTCCACAGTACCACCCGTCGCCGAGCGTCACGCCGATCGCGTTGCCGCCGGCGCTTAACAGCGGAGTCACATCATAAGTCTGCACGGGCAGACGATGGTCGTAATCAGTCCAACCCGGGCGGAGTCGGTCGTCCGTGACAGGCTTGCCGTTGATGACTGCCTCGTAGAGACCCAATGCAGTGATATATAGTCTCGCCGATTTAATTTCCGCCGGAAGTTGAAACGACTTCCGCATCATCGGCGACGCAGCGCCGAGCCGGCCGGTGCCTTCCAGCGGTGCGGCGATGAATCGCGCGGACCAGTCGTCACGATTCAACAACCCGGTTTCAAAAAATGCCGCCTCACTCGCGACACCGGGATTACCGTCGGCGTCCCACAACTGAACATCCCACCAGACGCGGAGCCGGCTGACCAGCGCGGCACCGGCATAAGCGATATGCGCCTGGGCATCTGACGAGATTTTCCCGGTGTCCCACAGATCGGCGGAATCTTTTGCCAGCAGCGCCGGATCACTGGCCGCGCGGACGCGGTACGCCGTTTGTCGCGCGCCCGGTCTGTCGTCGCCAACCCACCACGACAGCCGCGGCGACGGCTCGTCAATCCCGATGGGATTCATAAGAAATTCACTCCGCAGATTCAACGCCCGCGACGGCGAATGTTGCACGCTCATTTGTGTCCTTCTGATTGTCCGCCAATGCCCGATCAAACTTCGCCACCGCGAGTGAGCAAAAAGTGAAGTTGTCGCAATTGTAGCATTTTCGCGACGTAACCCTATGGCCGGCCAATACATGTCGATGCGCACCCCTCGATCAACAGCGAGCAGGTTGTTGCATGTCACGGGCGCGCGGTTGCGATCGGACTGGACTTATTCGGATGTCAATAAGCTTCCTGCCTCCGTCGCCGGGGCGATGGAACCGAGTCCCGCGATGATGTCCTTCCGTATACACCTGCCGCGCTGCGCCGGCGCGCGCACGAGATCGATGCACTCTGCAATAAGTCCTGTGCCAGCAACGCCAATTCCCTTTGGAATTTCAAATTGCGCATTGCACGAACACTTGCGCCCAAGCCATACTTTTGAAGCGGACAAGATTTCCCTGAATTGGACTAAATTCCAAACGAGAGCAGAGACACGGAAGGAGAACATATGACGAAAAACGCAAAACACACACTGTGGAATCGTCTCTCGCAAATCGCCCACGTCGTCTGTGATAAAGCGGTTTTCTCGCGGGTTAAGTCCGCCATGTACCCTATGCACATTTGCTTATGGGCGTGTCTTGATACGCCCCAAGTCGCGGGTTCCACGCACAACACGGAGAATATGTACCGGCATTAGTGTCGGGTCATAGATCACCAGATATCCGGATACGGCGACCACGCGGGCGTTCGCATCCCGGAGTTCATCTCGTGTGTGCCCGATGCCGGAAAAATCCGCTAACCGCTGAAATGCCTTTTCAAATCGTTGCGCGACTAACACGGCTGTCTGCGCACTTTGTGCTGCGATATAGTCCAGAATCTCGTCTATATCCCGTGTAGCAGGCCCGGTGAGAATGTAGCTCATGACCGCTTTTTCTGCTTATTGGCCGATCTCTTCGCACTTGCACGGGATTTCAGTTCAGCGATCTTGGACCGCATAAACGCCGGGCCGTCCACGACATCGCCTTCATGGATCGCTGTGCGGGCCGCCTTCACCTTTTTCCGCAGGTCCGACCAATACAGTCGTTCACGCTGTTCCTGCTCCTGCATTGTGCGAAGACTTTGCCGGATGACTTCACTGGCCGACTCGTACTGCCCGCTGTCTACTTTCTGTCGGACATACGACTTCAGCACGTTGGTGAGCGATACACTCAATGTTGCTTCTCTAGCCATGTGGCCATTGTACAACAATGTGACTTTGTAGTGCTAACCGTTATTACACATGCACCAGAGTCCGTTCGGTGTACACTGCCTCCTTCGCGCAACGACAAAATGAATCCCCCGCACCCACACAATCCCCAATGGCTGCTCTGGCAATTAATCGATTCGTCTTTGCCGGTCGGCGGGTTCGCGCACTCCGGCGGGCTTGAGGCGGCGGTGCAATTGGGGGAGGTGCAATTTGGGGAAGGGGGGGCTCTCGGTGTGGAAGGGTTCGTGGCGGTGCATTTGCGGCAGTACGCGCGATCGTCGGCGCCGTTCGCGATGCGTGCTTTCGATCAGCCGTCGGAGTATTGCGCGATCGATCGGATTTATGACGCGTTTCTCACCAGCGGCGTCGCGAATCGTGCGAGCCGGGCGCAGGGGCAGGCGCTGATCGCAGTGGCGGCGGAGGTCTGGCCGGGGGAGCGTGTGGCCGAGGCGCGCCAGGCGGTGCGCGAGGGTACGGCATTCGGGCATTGGGCAGTCTATTTTGGGCTGGTGGCGCGGGAACTGGGGTTAACTCGCATTGAGACCGCGGCGGCGCTGCTTTATATACAGACGCGCGGGATTCTGTCCGCGGCGGTGCGGTTGAATGTTATCGGACCTTTAGAATCGCAGCGCATCCAGATCCGTCTCGGTACATCGCAGGCCGAGCTCGTTGAGACCGCGGTGCGAACGGCTATGGACGATGCCGCGCAGACGGCGCCGATCATGGACTTGATCCAGTCGCAGCATGATCGCCTCTACTCACGGCTGTTCGTCAGCTAGGTCATTTACGCGACAATGTTTACCCGTAACGGGATTAACCACGAAGGCACGAAGAACACGAAGAAATTCAACATGATTTTCTTAAAACGATATTGGCGGGTCGGTAGCCAGCGCGACGTTTCTCACACTGAACCTGATCAGAAGTCGGTCTATTCTTCGTGTTCTTCGTGCCCTTCGTGGTTAAAAAGGTTTCGGAAATGAGTCTGAATCAAAACGAGCATCGCCACGATGAGTGGTCAAATCCTGGGCAGTACCAATACCGGTCTCGCGTCGCCAGCGGGCGGAACTTCGCCAGCCGGGCGTTTACGGTCGGGGTTGGCGGGCCGGTAGGCAGCGGTAAGACGGCTCTAATGCTGCAGTTATGCCTTCGACTGCGGGACCGGATCAGCTTGGCCGCGGTGACGAATGACATCTTTACGAAGGAGGATGGCGAGTTCCTGATTCGTAACCATGCATTGCCGCCGCAGCGCATTCGCGCGGTGGAAACCGGCGGTTGTCCGCATGCGGCCATCCGCGAGGATATCATCGCTAACCTGCTGTCATTAGAAGACTTGCATCAAAAGCATCGAACGGATCTGCTGCTGATCGAATCCGGGGGCGATAATCTTGCCGCTAATTTCAGCAGGGAGCTAGCGGACTACACGATTTACGTGATCGACGTCGCCGGCGGAGATAAGGTCCCCCGCAAGGGGGGACCGGGTATTACCCAGTCAGACCTGCTGATTATCAACAAAACTGACCTCGCCGCCGCCGTGGGAGCGGACCTACAGGTGATGGAAAACGACGCCCGCCGGATGCGTGGGGACGGCCCGCTGGTGATGGCTCAGGTGAAGCACGGCGTGGGGATCGATGCGATTGTGGAGCACATATTGGGCGCTAGTAACGCGGTTTTGGGCGCGACTTAACTAAAAAATAACTGCCCCTCCCGGCATCGCGCGCTATTTAAGCAATCGTGAGAATTGGTCCGCGGACAATCCATCAACCCAACCCCGGATAAACAATCGAATCAGGATAGGCCCGATAGTCGTCAGGGACTGGCACCGAGTTTGCGAGGTTGCTGATGTAGGGCAGCGGGAACGTGGAGCTTGTCTGCATGTGCGGACGACACTCGCTGTCTAAATCGCTGGCGTCACCTCTCATGTCCGGTCACGGATTCGGCGCCGCGTCTCTGAAGGAGCCTCAAATGATTCTGTCTCGGATCGGTTTTAAGCGTGCGGCCGCGGCTGCTCTCGCAATCGCTTGTGGAACAAGCGTCACACAGGCTGCGGATGATGCCTACACGTTCTCGGCGGGCGTGGACGCCACGTCGCACTTCATCTCGTTCGGTGCCGATGTCTGGGGCGGCGGCGACGAATACTCTCCGTTCTCCGCCAAGTCCACCGCGTTCGGCTACGGCACCCTGACCGCGGCGTTCAGCGATCAGCTCTCAGGTTTTGTGAACATCTGGAGCGATCTGAACGACAACGTGGATAGCGCCATCGGCGGTCCGATCCAGGAAGTCGATTTCAATGTCGGCCTCGCCTACACGGTGGACAAGTTCACCATCGGCGTCGCCCACAACTACTGGCTCTACGCCGGCGACAATGAAAACGCCGTCGAGTTGAGCATCGGTTTCAACGATGCCGACATGATTTCCGAAGGGTTCGCGCTCAATCCGTCACTGCTGATTCACTGGCGCTATGACGGCCAGGGCGCTCAGGACGAGTCGGGCGTGGTTCAGTTGGGCGTGAAGCCGGCGTGGACATTCGCGAAGGAATCGGAATACCCGATCACCCTCGCAGTGCCTGCCGCAGTTGCGCTCTTCACCGATAGCTACCAAGGCGGCGACAGCGGCTTCGCTTACGCCAACATTGGTCTGTCGGCCTCGGTCCCGCTCAAATTCATTCCGGAGAAGTTCGGCGCCTGGTCCGCATCGGCCAGCGCGACGTTCTGGTACACCCCGGATGACGCGATCCCCGGCAATCCCGAAGAGAGCTTTGTGGTCACCGCACTGTCGGTCGGCTTCAGCTACTAATCTGTCGTCTTAAGACAACTTGAGATCAGGCATAACCGGCCGCCGCGAATTGGTCGCGGCGGTCGGACTGCCCGGTCCGCATTCAATCCGAAACCCCTAACCCGATTCTGGAGGCAAAAATGCTTCGATCATTCGCTAAAAAGACCATCGGTTCGCTCGCCATTGCGGCGGCGGCGATGGCAACGCTCGGCTGGGCGGATTCCGCCCATGCACAGGAAAAAGTCAAGATCGGTGTTCTCCACTCGCTGAGTGGCACGATGGCGATTTCCGAAACGTCGCTGCGCGACGTCGTCCTCATGGCCGCCGACGAAATCAACGCCGCCGGTGGTGTGAAAGTCGCCGGCAAGTCGTACATGATCGAATCCGAAGTGGTCGATCCCGCCAGCGACTGGCCTCTCTTTGCTGAAAAGGCAAAGGAACTGATCAATCAGAAGAAAGTCGCCGTCACGTTCGGTTGCTGGACCTCGGTCAGCCGCAAGAGCTGTCTGCCGGTGTTCGAAGAGTACAACAGCCTGCTGTTCTACCCCGTGCAGTACGAAGGTGAAGAACAGTCCTTGAACGTGTTCTACACCGCCGCCAGCCCCAACCAGCAGTTGGTTC
>JACMML010000411.1 GCA_014379105.1 Phycisphaerae bacterium | reverse complement strand
TGTGAAGTTCATCCGCACGTTCTCCGATCGGATTTACCACGTGCACATGAAGGACGTCTGGTGGGGCCACGGCAACGGCGACGTCGGCGTATTCGGCGGCCATGTGACCTTCGCCGATCCGCGCCGCTACTGGGATTTTCGCTCGCTCGGCCACGGCGATATCAACTTCGAAGAGATCATCGTCGCGCTCAATGACATCAATTACCAGGGTCCGCTCAGCGTCGAATGGGAAGACAGCCGCATGGACCGCGAACACGGCGCCGCCGAAGCATCCGACTTCGTCCGCTCGATCGATTTCAAGCCGTCGGCGATCGCGTTTGACGGGCAGTTTGATCGGTGAAGGTTGTCTAACGAGTAGCGGCTGTTCAACCGCCTATCGCATGCAATCTGATAGGCAGGTGCCGTGCATAAAGTTCAAAGTCTCGATCCGTCGAATAAATCGGGGCGTTGATCGAGGTTGCCACCGCGCAAATAAGAAAATCAACATTTGAGCCTTGGATGCCTGCCGAGCGGCAAGTATTGAAAAACTGCGCGGCAAGCTCGTATTGATTTGTGCCGATGGCGATGTCTGGATAGCCACTGAGAGATTTCTTTACACGCTCGAATTGCTCCACATGTTGAAGACCTGAGAGGATTTCCTGTCTGACAAGCCCAAGTATTCCCGCGCGATCAGCCAAGACCAGGCGGGAGAGTTCAGCAACATGGATGGAAACGATCCTTTTCCGCCGCAGCATCAGTGACCAGATCGAAGTGTCGACAATGACGTTCATGCCGATTTTCGCTGTACGCGTTTGGCGGGATGTCTGTGCCGCGCCGCTTTGTAATCGTACGCGGGGTCGAAATCGATGGTGCCCGCCAATTCCAGAATTTTCAAACGTTCCCGCCTTCCGACGTATTCTTCAAGTGCTTCGGTCACCGCTTCCCGCTTCGTCTTTTTCTTACCAAGCTTTCGTGCCTTTTCGACCAGCTTGGGATCGAGTTTGAGATTCGTTGCCATAGAGGAAATATATTTCGACACATCCGCATGTGTCAACCAAAATCTGCGTGCGGCTGACTTCCGTTTTTACCTCAAAACTGTCAAACTGTATCGCCTATGTTCGACAAGACCTTCAGTAAATGGTGGCTCGCGCGCATCACGCCGTACGCGGATGTTCCGCCCGAGAAGCTCGTGGCCGAGCGGGAGGCGATCGCGCGGCAGCAGCAGTACAACGAGAATTACCGAAGCTTCATGACCGGCGCCGTGTTCCCGATTACCGATCAGCTCGTGAAGCTGTTGACGGCCAACCGCGTCATGCATCGCGTGACCACCTGGGGCAACCAACTGGCGATCCGCGTGCATCTTGCATGGCGGTGGGGGGAACTGGTCGTCACGCAAAGTCATGAGGATGCGGTGACATTCGAGCACCACATCATCACCGAAGGCGAAAAACGCGGCGACGATTCGACCGAAGATCACACGCACCAGTACGACCTGCGCGACCCGATCCCGCAGATCATCGCCGAGCAGGAGTTGATGTTTTTCCTCACGCGTCTGGCGCAGGACCTCTACGAGGTGGAATTGCCCGAATTGCCGCCGGGAGAGAAGCCGCCGGAGTGAAGTGAATCGCACACGCGGCCCGTCTCGCAAAATCTCAAACCGTCAGACTGAAGTTCGCTGAGGCCGATCGTTCACCCACAGGAAGAATATGAACCAAGTCCGCTGGGGCATCATCGGTTGCGGCGACGTCTGCGAGAAAAAGAGCGGGCCGGCGCTGTATAAGACTGCCGGCAGCGTGTTGCTCTCGGTGATGCGCCGCGACGCTGCAAAGGCGGCGGATTTTGCGAAGCGGCATGGCGTGGCTCGCTCGAGTGACGATGCCAGCGCGATCATTGACGACCCTGAGATCGATATCGTCTATATCGCCACGCCGCCGGGCACGCATTGCGATTACGCGCTTCGCGTCGCGGCGGCGGGAAAGCATTGTTATGTCGAGAAGCCGATGGCGCGCAATGGCGTCGAGGCGGCGCGGATGGTTGACGCGTTCGCTAGCGCCGGCCGGAAGCTGTTCGTCGCGTATTACCGCCGGCGGCTACCTGTTTTTCTGCGAGCCCGGCAATTGCTTGAAGACGGCGCGATCGGGAAGCTGACCGGCATCTGCCACCGACATACGTCTCCCGCGCATCGGCGGACCGACGGATGGCGCGTGGACGCCGAACAGTCCGGCGGCGGGATTTTCATGGACCTCGCCAGCCACGTCTTTGACGTGCTCGATTACATCACCGGCCCATTCAGCGACGTTGCTGGACACGCCGCCAACATCGCATCGGATTACGCGGTGGAAGACACGGTCAGCGTCGCCTGGCGCAATCCGGCCGGGGTCGTCGGCTCGTCGCACTGGAATTTCGCTTCCGACGTCGCCGACGAGCGCATCGAGTTGCTTGGCACCGAAGGCTCGATCATGTGGCGCGCCTTCGGCACGCCGATACTGCGCCTGACGCGCGGCACATCGGTGCAGGAGTTTAATGAGCCGTACCCCGAGCACGTGCATCAGCCGCTGGTGCAGACGATCGTGGACGAGTTGCTGGGGCGTGGTAGTGACGCGAGTACGCGGTGTCCAAGTACCGGCACAAGCGCGCTGCGGACGCAGATCGTGCTCGATCAATGCCTGGCCGGATATTACGGCGGACGATCCGACGAATTCTGGCTCAGGCAGGATAATTGGCCGGGTCGACGCCGATGACGTGTCTGGGCGCGATCTCGTGCGTATAATCGCAGCAGCATGGCAACATCACCCGTCAACAAGAAGCTGGATTACGATCTCATCGAGCCAGTCGGCAAGCGTGTTGTGGTTCGTAAGGATCTCAACAAGCGCGAGACGCGCAGCGGCATCGCGCTGCCGGATTCGCAGGAGATTCTGGTCATCACCGGCCGCGTCATTGCGATCAGCAAGCAGATCGAGAACGATGAAGACCTGACGATTCGTCAATACGACAAAGTGCTGTTTGATCCGCGTGAAGCGATCCCGGTGGAGATGGAGCACGACAACCGGCTGTTTGTAGTTCACATCGACCGCGTACTGGCGATTTTCCGCAAAACATCGGCTGATAGAGCAGCGGCCGTCGATGAGGAGGAAGAATCATGACGCCGTTGAAAGTCGCCTTGGTGGGTCATTGCGGGCCGGATTCCTACATGCTTCGCTCGGCCGTCAAACACGTGCTGCCTGACGCCCAGATTGCGATGATCGACGACAGCGCCGCGCTGAATATGGCGATCACCGACGGTGTGACGGTGCTATTGGTGAACCGCGTGCTTGGCTACGGGTTCGACGCCGACAACGGCGTGGGATTGATTGGCGCGTTGCGCGCTTCGCACCCGCAGCTCAAGCTTCTGCTGATCAGCAACTACGCCGATGCCCAGGCGCAGGCGGTGGCCGCGGGCGCGATGCCGGGGTTTGGTAAAAACAACATCGGCAGCCCGAAGATGCGCGAAGCGCTGGCGGCCGTGAAGTGATGCGGCAGCATCATGCAAAATGTCTGCTCGTCCTGGTGATCGCATTGGCTTGTCCGCGTCTGGGTGACGCCCAGACATCTTCTCCCGCAACACAACCTGCATCGCGGCCGGCCACCGCGCCGACCAGCAGGCCGGGCACGCAGCCGGCGTCGCGGCCCGCGGTGAAGATCGACGAGGCCGCGAAGCCGTTGCTTGAGCGCATCCGCGCTGCGTATACAAATGAACAACCACGGCGGCTCGTAGCGCACATCACCGGCATTTTCGATGTCGCCGGTCGGAGCCGGAACTATCAACTCGAAGTTGAAAGCCTCACCAATGGCGCCGGACGATTCATCCACCGCGTGCGCGACGTCGGAACCGTCGCGCAGAACGCGGAAAAGCTGATCCTCTATGACCTGAAGCGCAATTCCTTCGGCACCCTGAAAACGCCCGACCGGCGCGTTAGTGCTAGCGATCTGCCCGAGGCGGTTGTGGAGATTTTGATCGACGAGAATCCCGCACTGCTGCTCTGTTTGTCCACCGAACCTGACAAGGCGCTGCTGCTCGGCGCGATGCGTGCGCATGTCGACGCCGGACGCCTGATTATCACTAGCGAGAATGAGAAGCGCACGCTAGATCTGGATACCAACGGACTCATCCGCCGGATGGAGATCAATTACACGCCGCTACTGGCATCCCGCGGCACGGCGAATGTGAAAAGCGCGCTGGTGACGCTCGAATACGCGCCTCCGGAGCTTCCCGCCGCCGTTGCTGACGCAGAATTTGAATTTGTGCCACCGGAGACGGCCAGCGAGTTCCCACTCGAACCGCCGCCGGCCGTGACGGCGGTGGAGCGGGTCAGAAAACGCCTTCGCGCCACCACCGGACCCACTTCCGGGCCAACTTCCGGTCCCGCCACGATGCCATCGCCGCCGGCGACGTCCGATTAATAGTTCTCAATAACCTGTCCTCGCGATCGACCGATAGTACTCTCAGCGGTCGCACGGTCGGTCGGGCGTCCCGGGGAGAACTCGATACGGGATTTTAACATGAACGAGCAACTGCTCGCGCGGATCAAGGGTTGCGCGACCCTGCCGTCGTTGCCGGCGATCGCTGTCCAGGTGCTTGAACTGGCTCAACGCGATGAAGCCGACATGGGGGAAATCGCGCGCGTCATCAGTAAAGATCCGGCGCTGACAGGCAAGATCCTGCGGACCGTCAATTCCAGCTTTTATGGCCGCGCCCAGACGATCAGCACGATCAGCCAGTCGCTGGTGATTCTTGGTCTGCAATCGGTCAAGACGCTGGTGCTTGGCTTCTCGCTGGTGAGCAATCTCGCCAAGAGCAAGAGCAAAGGTTTCAAGCACATTGATTACTGGCGTCACAGCATGTTCGGCGCTACCGCCGCCCGCGTGATCGCGGCCAAGGTGGGGATTGTGCAGCAGGAAGAAGCCTTCCTCGCCGGGCTGCTGGCAGACATCGGAATGCTGGTGCTGGATCAGGTGCTTGAAGAAGAATACGGCCAGTTGCTCGAAGGATATAAATCCCATGACGATGTCAGTCGCCTGGAGCTGGCCAGCCTTGAAGTGAGCCACGCCGAAGTAAGCGGATTGCTGGCCGAGCAGTGGAAGCTGCCGCCGATTCTGCGTACGCCGGTCACATGGCATCACAATCCCGAGGCCGTTGAGGATCCGGCGCTGCGGAAGATGACCGAGGTAATCCGGCTCGCTTCGCGATGCGCGGATGTATTCGTCGATGCCGACGCCGCGCCGGCGATTGCGGATGTTCGGGCCTTCGGCAAGAGCGTTCTGGGGCTGGAGAGCGAGGTCATCGACGAACTGCTCGGGCAGATTCTCACCAAGACGCGCGAGATCGCGCCGCTGTTCGAAATTAACCTGGGCCCCACCGATACACTTGAAAACATTCTCAAGCGCGCCAACGAGACGCTGATCCAGTTGACACTCCAGTCACAGATGCAATCGCACACGCTCCAGGAGCAGAACGAAAAGCTCAAGCATCAGGCACTGACCGATCGGCTCACCGGGCTCGCGAACCGCGCTGCGTTCGAGCAGGAATCGCAGCGCCTGTGGGATCAGGCACAGGCGACCGGCATGCCGATCGTGCTGCTGATGATCGACTTGGATAAGTTTAAGAGCATCAACGACACCTACGGCCACCCGACCGGCGACGAGACGCTTCGCACCGTCGGCAAGACCCTGAAGATGGCCGCCCGCGCGCAGGACCTGGCAGCGCGTTACGGCGGCGAGGAACTGGTGCTGCTGCTGCCGGATACGCCGCGCGAGATCGGCACCGTGATCGCCGAGACGGTGCGGCGCGCGATCGAATCCAAGCCGATCGTCAACGGCGACGTTCAACTCAAAGTGACCGCGAGCATCGGCGTCGCCAGTTGGGAAAAAGGTTCGCCGCTCAAGACGCTGGCGCACATAGTTAAGGCTGCGGACCTGGGCTTGTATAACGCCAAGCACAGCGGCCGAAACCGGGTGAAGGTGTTTAATCCGAGACCGCAGATCGCGGCGGCATGATTGAGGGATGACGCCTGGTCGCTAAGGCGCTGAAAATTGCGCCGCACGACCTTCGAGGACCGCCATTACATCGCGGACGACCCAGCTCATGTTCTGAAGCGCCGTACCTGTGCGCGCCGCCAGATGGGGGGTAAGCAGCACGTTATCGAAACCCAGCAACGGAAAATCCGCCGGCGGCGGTTCCGGCCAATAGACATCCAGCGCCGCGCCGAACAGCCGCTTCTCGCGGATCGCGTCCGCCAGCGCGGGTGCATCGAGCACTTCGCCGCGACTGGTGTTGATCAGCACCGCGTCGGGCTTCATCAGCGCGATCTGCTCGCGCCCGATCATATTTTCATTTCCCGCCCGCATCGTGACGTGGATCGAGAGGATATCGCTCTGGCGATAAAGCGTTTCCTTGTCCACGACCGTTGCTGGAAAACTGAACTGGCTGTGAACGTCGAGCAGGTCGTTGTAGATGACCTTCATGCCGAAACCGTTGGCCGCGATCTGCCCCATGCGGCGTCCGACGCGGCCCATGCCAAGAATTCCGATCGTCATCTCGTTTAACTGTCGGCCGCGGACCGTTGCGCGGATTCTCTTGAACTCCGCCGGCGCCAGCGCGGCGTCCTTAAAGAAATTCCACGGCCGGATCAGTTGCAGGATGTACCCGAATACAAAGTCTCCCACGGCCAGCGTGTTGGCGTCGGGTGTGAAAACCACCTCAACCCCGCGCGCCCGGCACGCGGCCACATCAATATTCTCAATCCCAACTCCGCCGCGGCCGACCACACGGAGCTTCGGGCATTTTTCAAGGAATGCGCGGGTGACCTTGGTATAGGTGCGCACCACCATTCCGTCGGCGCGCAGGAGTTGCTGGTCAAGCCCCGGATCGTCATACGCGATCTCCACGACCTCCGCCCGTTCCTTAAGCCACGCAAGCGGCAGTGGGTCGGAACCCTCGGTGACGACGACGACAGGGCGGGCTTTATTCATGGCGTGTGGAAAGATAGCACACCGCGCTCCGCTGACCACGCGTAAGAAAGCCCAACGGCAAAAAGATGATGGGAGGCGCTTGAGGAGCGGCCCGACCCCGGCGACAATCAACACTTCGGCGGCGGCCGTGTAAAAAGCTGACACGGAGACGTACCGCAAATTCTCATCAGACGGACCCAAACCATGCCCAAATACACACTGAACGTAAACGGCGAGCCCAAGGCCGTCGATGTAGATGCCGACACGCCGCTGCTCTGGGTGCTGCGCGACACCATCGGTCTGGTCGGCACCAAATATGGCTGCGGCATGTCGCTTTGCGGCGCGTGCACGGTGCACATCAACGGGCAGGCCATTCGCGCCTGCGGCACACCTGTGTCGGCCGTCGGCAGTGGCAAGGTCGTCACGATTGAAGGGCTTGCTAAAAATGGCGAGCTCACGCCGCTGCAAAAAGCATGGTGCGATCACGACGTCGCACAGTGCGGTTATTGCCAGAGCGGGCAGATCATGAGCGCCACGGCGCTTCTGGCATCCAACCCCAAACCAACCGATGCCGATATCGACGCCGCGATGGCGGGCAACATCTGCCGCTGTGCGACTTACCCGCGCATTCGCCTGGCGATTCACTCGGCCGCCGAAGGCAAGAAGGGTGTGGAATAATGAAAACGACCATCACAGAAAAACAGCCTCTGGTCGCTCGCCGTAGCTTCATTAAGGTGACCGCGCTCGCCGGCGGCGGATTCATGCTCGGATCATATTTCGGTATCGGCGAGCAGTCGGCCGTCGCGCAGACGACCATGCCGGCGACGATGCCCACAACGCAGAGCGCGCGAAATGCGGCCGGGGATTTCGCCCCCAGTGCCTTTATCCGCATCTCGCCGTCGGGTGTGGTGACGATCATCTCCAAGAACCCTGAAATCGGGCAGGGGATCAAGACGTCGCTGCCGATGATTATCGCCGAGGAAATGGAAGTGCCGTGGGAGAGCGTGATCGTCGAGCAGGCGCCGCTCAATGGCGCATTCACCGGGCAAGTCGCCGGCGGTAGCACGGCGATTCCTTCCAACTACGGCCGCATGCGCCGGCTTGGCGCAACCGCGCGGACGATGCTCATCACCGCCGCCGCCCAGACGTGGAACGTGCCGGCCGAGGAATGTATCGCTGAAGACGGCGTGGTGGTGCACACCACATCGGGCACGCGCGCGACATATGGCGAACTCGCCGCCAAGGCCGCGACGCTGCCGGTGCCGGACGAAAAGAGCGTCACGCTGAAGGAACCCAAGGATTTCAAAATCCTCGGCAAGCGCATCGGCGGCGTAGACAACATTAAGATCGCCACCGGCGCGGCGTTGTTCGGCATCGATCAGCAGGTCCCCGATCTGCTCTACGCGACATACACCAAGTGCCCCGTTTTCGGCGGGAAGGTTAGCTCGGCGAATGTCGATGCGATCAAGAAGATGCGCGGCGTGCGCGATGCGTTCGTCCTCGAAGGAGGCAACGGGCTCGGCGCCGGCGTCGCGATCGTCGCCGACTCCACCTGGTCGGCATTTAAGGCGCAGCAGAAGCTGCAGATTACCTGGGACAATGGCGACAAGGCCACCCACAGCACGGCGTCTTACACCGAGCAGGCGGAGGCTTTCGCCAAAGCATCGCCGCAGAAGGAAGTCGCCAAGGTCGGCGACGTAGACGCCGCATTCGCCAGCGCCGCCAAGACCGCCGAGGGGATGTATTTTTATCCCCACCTTTCGCACGCGACGCTCGAGCCGCAGAACTGCACCGCGCAGTTCAAAGACGGCGCGATGCACATCTGGGCCCCGTCGCAGAACCCCGGCAGTGCGCAGGACGTGGTGGTTAAGGCGTTAAACATTCCGAAAGACAAGATTTCGATAGATATGACCCGTATCGGCGGCGGATTCGGTCGCCGTTTGATGCACGATTTCGTCGTCGAGGCGGCCGCCATTGCGCAGAAGCTGAACGGGCCGCCGGTCAAGCTCACATGGACGCGCGAGCAGGACATGCGCCACGACTATTATCGCGTCGGCGGCTGGCACAAACTCAAAGGCGCCGTGGATGAATCGGGCAAAGTGGTGGCGTGGTCGAACCACTTCATCACGTTTGGCGAAAACTCCATCGACCGCGCCGGCAACGGCGCGAACGTCGGCGCGGATGAGTTCCCCAATCGCTTCATCCCCAATTACAACCTGGGGCAATCGATCATCTCCAGCCATGTTCCGCTGGGTTTCTGGAGAGCACCGGGTAGTTGTGCGTATGCGTGGACGTTTCAGAGCTTCATCGACGAACTCGCGCACGCGGCCGGGAAGGACCCGCTGGAATTTCGACTCACGCTGCTCGGCGAGGATCGCGAAGTGCCCGGCAGCGGCGGCCGTGGTCGGCCGTATAGCGCGACACGCGCCAAAGGCGTGCTAAAGCTCGCGGCCGACAAAAGCGGCTGGGGCAAGACGCTGCCGCGCGGGCAGGGTCAGGGCATCGCGTTTCATTTCAGTCATCAAGGGTATGTCGCGGTGGTCGCCGATGTGACGGTCAGCAAGGAAGGCGAGCTCAAGGTCAATCGCCTCACCGCTGGCGTGGATGTCGGGCCGATCATCAACCTGAGCGGCGCGGAAAACCAGGTTCACGGCTCGATGATCGACGGCTACAGCGCCGCGCTGCTGCAGGAAATCACCGTGGCCGGCGGGCAGGTGGAGCAGGGAAACTTCCACAATTACCCGCTGCTTCGCATGCCCGATTCACCGGCGGTGGATGCGCATTACATCGAGACCGCCAAGGAACCGACGGGCCTCGGCGAGCCGGCATTGCCGCCGACCGCGCCTGCCATCTGCAACGCCATCTTCGCGGCCACGGGCAAGCGTATTCGTTCGCTTCCGTTGTCGAAGCAGGACCTCACCTGGAGCTAAGCCAAGCGTGCGCGAGTTGCTCGACATTGTCGCCGCTTTTGACGAGCTCGCCGGGCTCGGCAAGCCCGCGGCGCTGGCGACGGTGGTGGGCGTTGAAGGATCGGCCTATCGCAGCCCCGGCGCGCGGATGTTGATCTCCGAGGACGGCCGCACCTGGGGCGGCGTGAGTGGTGGGTGTCTGGAACGCGACGTGATGCAGCGGGCGCTGGGCGTGATCGCTTCGGGCATCCCGATGCTCCACAGGTACGACACCGCGGACGACGAGCACCTGGCGACCGGCGTTTCCACTGGTTGCGGCGGGGTAGTTCACATTTTGATCCAGCGTGTGACGGCGGATGCGCCGGGCGTGATCCCGCTGATGGCGTCAGTCGTGCGCGACCGCCGGACATTGAATCTCGCGACGATCAGCCGAGCGTCTGGCGCGTGGATGAATCTCGTCGGGTCTATGCATGTGTGGCATGGGCTTCCAGCCCATGAGCAC
>JACMML010000410.1 GCA_014379105.1 Phycisphaerae bacterium | reverse complement strand
GACGAAGTCTTTCTCGCGATTGGTCTTTTTAGGTCGGCCGCTCAAGGTGAGCCATCATACCCGGGCCGCAAGGTCCGCGGCACCCGGCGATCCCTGAGACGCGAGGGTAGCTAAGACGCCAGCGTCATAGCAAAAAAGCGGCCCCGGTCGAATGACCGGGGCCGCTTGGTTAACTTTCCTTCGAATCAGACTTCTACCAATTATTTACTGGGCGTAGAAGTTCGTCGCTTCGGTCTCTTCGACCGGGCGCTGGAGCTGATCCGAGGTCATGCTGGTCTTGAAGCGGACGTCGCCGACCTTGTTGGCCTGGACGACGATTTTGTAGACCGCCTTGGCCTTTGGCGCGAGGCTGGCGATGGTGTTGAAGGTGATGACTTTGCCATCGACCTTTTCCTTGGTCTCGCCGGTCGAGGAGACGAACGTCATCGGGTCTTCCAGCGTGCAGACGAGCTTGATGTTCGTGCCGGCGGCGGTGCCCTGGTTGGTGACTTCGACGGTGTAGGTGGTCTTATTGCCGACCTGGACCGGGTCCGGTGCGTCGGCGACTTCCAGCAGGATCGCCGGCACGCCGGTGAGCGTGGTGGCAACCATGACGGCGGCGGTGCCGTCAACGCATTCGCCGGTGACCGATGCCGCCGACTGCAATTTGCCGGCCTCGCTGTGCGTCACGACGACGGTGACTTTCTTCGTTGCCGCCGGCGCCAGATCGCCGACGCTCCAGCGGATCTTGCCGGTGGAATCAGCTTTACCCATGTCGCTGGCGGCCTGCACGGTCACGCCTTTGGGGAGGCTATCAAAGATTGTCACGTTCTTGGCGACTGCGTTGCCTTTATTGGTGACAGTAATGTCGTAGGAAATCTGCTGTCCGATGAATGCCTTCTCCGGGCCGGTCTTGGTCAGTGCGAGGATCGGTTCCTTAACAGCCGTCGTGAGGACGGCCGCTTCGCTGAGCAGGTCTTCGTCGGCTTTGGCGGTTGCTTTGATCGCGTAGTTGCCGGTCTTTGACGCCTTGGCGTTGAACGCAAAATCGCGGCTTTGCCCGGCGTCGAGCGTGCCGGCATCAAACACTAGACTGGCTTTGCCGTCCTGCGTGGTGATGCCTTCGGGGAGGACAGTATCGACCTTCACATTCTTGGCCTGTCCCGAGCCGCTGTTGGTGACGGTGAGTTTGTACGCCAGCGCGTCGCACTTCATCGCTTCGGTCGGACCGGCGGTGCTGATGCGAAGCGCCGGTGACACCACATTGCTTGCGACGCACAGGGCGCTGTTGTAGCGGGCCGAAAGGCACATGCCCATCGCGCCCGACTGCGTGGCCGTGCCCTGCAGGCGGAAGATCTTGCTCTCACCGGCGTTCAGCATGCCCGCGGCGTAGGTGAGCGTGTTGGGTTTGCCGTCGGATGAGCCTTCGGTGGCGTCCTTGATCTTCAGCGTGCCCGGCACGGTCTGCGAGACCTCAACGCTCTCCAGCTTGAGCTTGGAGATGTTGGTGACCTTGATCTCAAAATCAAACGCCTTGTTCGCGATGACCTCCGCGGGAACCGCCGTCTCCAGCAGCAGGGCGCTGCTCGCGGCTTCGCCGGTGGGGAGATAGAGCTTGCCGCTCTGCATGTCGCCGCTGACTTTGAGCGGTTCGACCGCTTTGGTCGGCTCGCCACGCGCGTCGGCGGTGGTGGTCATCGCGTCGGCAGAGATCGGCGACGTGCCGGAGTTGCTCGAGACGGTTGACGTGCCCGATGTGCCGGCAGTTTGCGGCGTTTTAATCGGCTGACAACCCGCCGCCAGCACGGCGACCGAGAGTACGGCGGAAATCCAGAATCCGTTCTTCATTTTTAGTGCTCCTTCAGAGTTCTATTTATTCGGTAAGACGTGATGTAATAATCGGCATAACCGCCTCAAAACGCATAACATATCCATTTTTACAGCGCAATACAGCGCTGCGGCCAGAATGGGCACCACAATCCCCGCCACAAACGACTGCAAAAAACCGGCCGGAGCGACGAATCCAGCGACTCCGACCCGGCCGGCGCAAAATGGCGCTCAATCGACTCCGGGTCCGGGAAAAACGCCCGATCAGCATCGTTAGTGACGTTTTTCTCGGACTTTGACACAACCATAACCTCGCCCATTTCGTATCCGATAGTGAGGACATATGACCGCAGCCGCAACCATCGTGTCGCCAACCGAGCTTGAAGAAATCGCCGGGCTTGAAATCGCACCGCTTGGAATAGCCGTTGGCGAACCCGTCGCCGACCGGCGGCGCAGTGAGCGTCAGGAAAAGCCGACCACCGCCTGGCTCAGCGCCGCCGCGACCGCCCGGCAAGGCAACGGCAACCAGGTCAAGGTCCGCGATCTCTCCCTCCACGGCGTCGGCCTGATAAGCGACCGCCCGATGCAACGCCACGACACCCACTGGCTGGTCATCGCCGACCAGTCCCTCCGGCTCAGTACCCGCCTGCGCATCGTCAGCTCGCGCCAGCGCGAAGACGGCGAATGGGACGTGGGCGGGGAGTTCTTCTGATTGATCAGCTGATCCCAGCCCGCGACCCAAACTCGCTAGCCGCCATCCCCTAAGGTCAGCGAGACAATTCCTACGCTTCGTCGCTCCTCATACCGGCTGCTCAATATGGATGGCGTTGTTGTCGGGGTCGCGCAGGTCGAAGCCCCGTGCCGGCCAGTTCAGCTTCTGTAATTCACTGTCGATCTTCACACCGGCCGCGCGAACTGACGCGTACGCCGCGTCCACGTCGCTAACGACTAGTCCGAGATACCCGTTGCCCGGCCGCATCCAGCCTCGGCCGTCGCCGCCGCCGTCATTGCTTTCGTCCATGATGAACTGCACCTCGACCGCGTCACGAATCAGGATGGCATAGTTGGCAAAGTCCCGCTCCTCCCCGCGCCGGCCGGCGCCGTGAATGTAACGGGTCTGAAATTCCAGCACCCGCTGATACCACGCGACCGTGTCGTAGATGTCCTTCACTGCCAGGATGATGGTCGTCTTTAGATACTTGGTGGCGGGCATTGGAGCTCCTAGCGAGGAGATAACGTAACACGGGTGTGAAAAAAAATATGAAGGCATGCAATCTCCTCCCATTCCGGCCGGGGTGGCGGGGAGGTAATTATAAGATTTTTAATGAGTTTTGGCCGACATTTTGGTCATTCGGGTGTATTAAGGGACGGGGAATCGCAGAGCGTGAGACCGCAGATGAAGGCGGATTTACGCGGATGGGAATGGAAAATGTCGATGTGGACACTCTGTGCCCACTCCCGCGTGATGTCGTTAAATTAGCAATTTCTTCAAAGTTAGACGCGACTGTCCTTGAACGAACGAACCCAAACGGTGTCGGGGTCTCAGGACTCGAGAAGGGAGGGAAGCCGGGTGATGCAATTGGACAAACGAACCCAACGACGTCAGACGTATTGCAATGGAGTACCGATCGGACCAAATGTTTAGCCGGGCCGCTCGCGGCCCGTTGGATGCCATAAATGAATCGAACGAACGAACCCAACTTGCACCGTCCGGGCGATGAAGGCAGCCCGCGCCCCGTCACTCAACCCCCCCTCGGCGGGAGGGGGAAAAATGCGGAAACAAACGAACCCAAATCTGGAAGGGCGCCGTCACGTAAATCAGACGAACGAAGCCACCGGCGTTATCACGGTGATTGCGTACAGCCAAGCCCCCTCACCCTAGCCATCTCCCGGAGGGAGAGGGGATGCGGAACAAACGAACCCAAACCGCAAGCCCCGAGCCCCAAGCTATATTCCCCACTTACCAAAAAAACCACTCATCCATCTCCCGTGGCAATTTCCAAACATGGTGGGAATAAAGGACATAAGCGCCCAGCAGGAAGTTGGTGACGCCGTGGGCGACGATGCAGGCGCCGAGGCTTTTGGTCTTGACCAGCAGCCAGCCGATGAGCAGCGCCCAGACGATGGCGGTGAGCCATTGGGGGTGGACGGTGGCGAAGATCAGCGGGACGATCAGAAATGCGTTGCGATCGAATGTGGCGACCGGTTCGAGCTGGAAATCATTCGGGCTGGCGATTGTCCGCCACGCGAAATCGCGCCAGAACAGCTCCTCCATCACCGGCACCACCAGCGAAGCGCCGGCCCAGCGGATGGTGATGAATGCCCACATGAGGGCCGGAGAATCTTTGAAGAACTCGTACGGGCGAAATGCGCTTTCGCGCAGGTCGCCGCCGAAGTGCGTCCAGCTTAGCCACGGGTGCGACATGAAAAGCTTCTCCATGCCGATCCACTGAAACACGCCGACGACGCCGACGAGCGCGCCCAGGCCGAGGTGCGTCCAGCGGATTCTGGTGAAGTAATTCCATAGTGCGAAGAGAGCAATTGCAACCAGTATGGTCTTGAGCACGTAGGAGAGGGGATAGAACGATTTGTAAGTCCCGCCGAAGAAAGTGAAGCCCATGAAGATGCCCATGGGGATGATGTATGCGATATCCGGCCGAGTCAGCCGTCTGGGCGACGGGACATGGTATTCCAGCGTGTTGCTCATCGGGAGCTTACTCATGAATGGTGCTCACGCGTTGTATTCATGGTTTGAAACTCACGGCGTGGAAAACAGCGCGAAGCTCGCAGTGTGGCCATGAATGAAGTTGCGGCCATCGACGGGTCCGAGCTCGCCGGCGGCGAAGAAGCCCGCCAGCGGCACGTCGGGCATCCACTTGGCAGCCGTCTGCGCGTCGTGATGCGGCTTAGCAAAGAGGCGCGAGCCGCGCCCGTTGCAACTGAACAGCAGCGCACCGCTGGGGCTGGTGATCTGACGAGCGCCGAGTAGATGATTGAGGTCTTCGTCCGCGGTCACTTGGTCGCGCACGTGGAACTGAACGGTCTGCCCGACGCGCACACGATCGCCGACGCCAAGCGCTTTACTGGACTGATCTACGCCGACGATGCTGCGCACGACGAAATCGCCGCGGGCGAAGGTCTCTTTGTATTCGCTCATCGCCTGCCCGATCAGCAGGCCATTGGAAAGGAGCTGTTTCTCGGCGTCGGTGAGGGAGTGAACCAGTTGCTCCAGAACCGTGAGCGCCGGCTTGCCGCCAAGTTGTTCGATGACATTGGCCTGGCCTTTAGTGACGATGAACCGCTGCCCGATCGGCCGGCAGCCTTGGCTGACGACGGTCTCCACGCGCACCGGCCCGGAGATCGCGACACCGGCCATTCCTTCGTCGAAGCGCGCGTTGTTGAAGAGGATGACGTTTTCCCCCGCTTTTCGCGCTCCCGACGCCATGCCGCCGATGAGCGGGATCGCGGGGGTGATCTCGCCGAACCGCTGAAGCAGGTGGGTGATCGGCGTGGTCCACGGATCGCCGAGCCCGATGATGGCGCGCGTGTCGGACGCGATGTTGAGGTGATCGGTCAGCGCATCCCGGCTCGCCAGCGCCGCCGGCCATTGATCGTCGCTGATGTGGAACGTGCTGACGCGCACGCCCGGTAGCCGCGCCGCCAGCACCGAAAGCCCCGGCGTATTTTCCACTTCGCGCGCCTGCCCGATCACGCCTTCGCAGGAGCAGCCGATCAGCGCCGGCTCGCCGAGTGCGTCCTGCAAAGTCTGGGCGATCGAGTCGGCATCGCCGCCATGATGATGGGTGAAGAATACGATCGCGAGGTCAAACCCCGCCGAGTCAGACTTCGCCGGATCAGCCCCGTTCTGCTCAGACTGGGCACCTTGGGCATGCAACTGCTCGATGACCTCATGAACGGCCTCTTCGGGATCGGCGCGGGTGCTGAGTGCGGCTGCGAACATCATCGAGCGCCATTGTTGCGGGCAAAAGAGGTAACGCAAGAAATGATCGATTCCGCAACCACTTTCTTAACATCCACCATCGCCGGCGTCCGTTCACCCATCATCTGCTGCATCGAGGTGACCGGCCGCTCCGAAAGTCCGCAGGGGATGATGAGGTTGAAATAGGAAAGATCGGTGGTGACGTTGAGTGCAATCCCGTGCATCGAAACGCCGCGCTTGATGCGCACGCCCAGCGCGCAGATTTTGCCGAGGGATGAGCCATGAGCGACGAGCGACGAGTGTGCATCAGTTCCCTCATCGCTCGTCGCTCGGCGCTTTTCGCTGATTTCCACCCACACGCCGATCGCGCCCGGATCAAGCCGCGCCGCGATGCCGAAGTGAGCGAGAGACCGGATGGCCGCGTGTTCCAGGGCTTTTACATACGCGCCGACGCTCAACTTGTGGTCGGCGATCCGGACGATCGGATACGCCACCAGTTGGCCGGGCCCGTGAAAGGTGATATCGCCGCCGCGATCGGATTCGACGACCGCGACGCCCATCGATTCAAGCAGCGCCGCCGACGCGATCAGATGCTTCGCGCTATCGTCGGCGCGGCGCCCAAAGGTGATGACCGGCGGATGCTCGACCAGCAGGATCGTCTCCTCCCCGCCGGACAGCACGTCCGCGTGAACGCGCTCCTGTTCCTGCCAGGCGGTGCGGTAGTCGAGTGTAGAAAGATCGACGGCTTTCACTAGTGCCGCCCCAGGAAGAAAACACACGAACCGGAAAGTGCAATGAATAAGGCGAAGTTAAACGCGAGCGGGAAATGCCCCGCGATGGCCGCTGGCGGCATTCTCCTGATCGCTAGAGAAGAGAAAAATATGCCAAGCAGCGGAAGTAAAAAGAGACATGCGACTAAAAATAGTCTGACCGCAACCATATCTGATAGCCAACGCGGCATGATGACTTGAGCATGCGCAACTGGGACCATCATATAGAGCAATACGCCGTTTAGCGGAAGTGCCAGCCATGCCAGCAGCAAATAGAGCGACACAGAACCACGCGACTGTCTCGGCGCTGGCGACTGATAGTCCAGGGTCTTCATCACACCACCGGCGCCAACACCTGCGCGCTCCTTGCCGGCACGTAAATCTGCAGGCTCTGCTTGCGATCGTCGTGCGGCACGCGCTGGATCCAATAGGTCTGCTCTTCCTGGCACAGCCCCGGGCCTTCGAAGCGGCGGGCGTCGGTGTTGAGGATTACCTTGTAGTCGGCCGGGTCCGGGACGGGGATGCGCCAGTCGCTGTAGCTGTTGGTCGGGTGGAAGTTGAACACCAACACCAGCGGTCCGCGGCGGAAGATCAGTTGCTTGTTGTCCTCGTGCACCAGCAGCCGCTCGATGAATTTGTCCGGCTGCAGATTGTATTGGTCGTCCAGCTTCTGCATCGCCCGGTCAAATTCGCCGAGCCCCTTGTAGCGCAGCAGGTCGTTCTCCGCCAGGCTCCACTGCCGGCGGCAATAGTGATAGCTGTAGCCGTTGCCCTCGCGCGGGAAATCGATCCACTCGGGGTGCCCGAACTCATTGCCCATGAAGTTGAGATACGCCTCGCCGGCCAGGCTGAAAGTGATCAGCCGGATCATCTTGTGCAGCGCGATCCCGCGATCCACGATGCCGCTCTGCTTGCCCTTGGCCATGTTCCAGTACATCTCCTGGTCCATCAGCCGGAACGCCAGCGTCTTGTCGCCGACCAGCGCCTGGTCGTGGCTTTCGGCGTAGCCGACGTGCTTCTCGGCGTGCCTGCGATTCATCAGCGTGTGATACAGCTCCGCCATTGGCCACTGGTCGTCGGTCTTTTCCTTCAGCACCTTGATCCAGTGATCCGGCACGCCCATGGAGAGTCGATAATCAAATCCCACCCCGCCCTCGGCCACCGGGCGCGCGATGCCCACCATCCCGCTCACGTCCTCGGCCACCGCGATCGCGTCCGGCTGCACCTGGTGGATCAGGTCGTTCGCCAGTTGCAGGTACGTCACCGCGTCGCGGTCCACATTTTCGTCGAAGTAGTCGTCATAACTGCTGAAATTTTTGCCGAGCCCGTGATCGAGATACAGCATGCTCGTCACGCCATCGAAGCGGAAACCGTCAAACCGGAACTCCTCGATCCAGTACCGACAATTGCTCAGCAGAAATCGCAGGACCTCAAACTTGCTGTAGTCAAAGCACATGCTGTCCCACGCCGAGTGCTGCCCGCGCGGGCCGGCGTGGAAGTATTGATGATCGGTTCCGTCAAAAAGGTTCAGCCCCTCGTGCGTGTTCTTCACCGCGTGCGAGTGCACCAGGTCCATGATCACCTTCAGCCCGTAGCCGTGCGCGGTGTCGATCAGGTGCTTCAGGTCTTCGGGCGTGCCGAAGCGCGAGCTGGGGGCAAAGAAATTGCTGACGTGGTACCCAAACGATCCGTAATACGGGTGCTCCTGAATGGCCATCAACTGGATCGCGTTGTAGCCGGCGCGGACGATGCGCGGGAGCACGTTGTCGGTGAACTCGCGATACGTGCCGACGCGGCCTTCCTCCTGCGCCATGCCCACATGCGATTCATAAATCCGCAGCCCGTGCTCAAGCTTGGGGCTCGTGTTCCGCCATTCGTACGGCTTCTCGGCCGACCAGTATTGCCCGACAAAGCTGATGCTCTGCGGCTCCTGCAGCACGCGCCGCGCGTACGCCGGGATGCGGTCCATCGTCGATCCATCCGGTAGCACGACGTGCACCTTGATGCGCGATCCGTGCGTGAGCCGATCGCGGTATTTGTCGTCCGGCAAAAATAGCGACCACACGCCAAATTCGTCCCGCACCATCGGGTGCCCGAACCGGTCCCACCCGTTGAAATCTCCGATCAGCCGAAGCTGCAGCGCCCCCGGCGCCCACTCGCGATACCACACGCCGGCTTTTCCCAGATATTCGCCGCGATTGAATCCGAAATAGAGATGCCCCAGGGAGACGTCGCCGAGCAATCCGCCGGTCGGCTCGAACGACCGCCGCACCGTCTCCAGCCGCCCAAACCGATTCCGCAGCGCCGCCGCATGCGGCGCGAGCCATGGATCGTGGTCGATCAGCGCTGTTCCATCGGTGCGAGCGGGCGTCGGTGGCATAATGACGTATGGTATGCGGGGCAGGGGGCGATAGCACGTTCACGAGGGCGCGGCCCTACTTATTCAGATACCGCGCATGCTCAATACTTTGGTGTGCCATGAGTGTGACCAGTAAGGTTAATAAAGTATCGACGGGAAATCGCCATTTCCAAAATCCGTCTATAAGACGCTGATTTACGGTGATCGCTGAAATACCCAGCAGCAAATACAGATTGCCCCCGTAGCATATCCCAAAGCCCAAGATCAAATAGCCAAATAAATAGAAGACAGCATCCGGCCATGCGCTAATTGGTTGCAGAAATCCGATCCTTTCGACTGTATAAAGAATAATCATCGCTGCGGCCCAGTGCGATATCCAGAACAATACGACCAAGGGAACAAGCGGCTTCGGCCAGCGACGTTGACTCATTGCCAGAAGCGGTACAAGAGGCACACGTCCGGTGTTGTATGCCGTAACGATGAAGTTCATCGCGAACGCTTCAAGTATTCCAAAAATCAGCGTAGCCCCGAGCATTGCCAGATAAGCACCCGATACGCCTGCGGTTTGGTCGGCTTGTAGGAAGAAAACTACGATTCCGGTAAGGAATGTCGTAAGGATGCACGCACCAGCAAGAAGCAAGAAAAACAAGGATTCGATTCTGTCCTTTAATCTGTCCAGGGAGAGAACCATGTGCCGAAAGGATTTTTCCATCGAATCCGCCTCATTGCATCGATAAACGTTGTCGTTCAACGATCGCCAATCGGTCAATGATGTCACTCAGTCCTGCGTACATGGGTGGACGAGCGGACGTGTGCCTTAGGATATCGCGCTAAAACTACGATACCACCGCTATTCTGACTGTGATTAACCTCGTTTATAAGTCTTTCTGCAAGCGCAAAGAACCATCGCAGGCTTATAGCGTCTAATCCAAAAATGCCTTTGCCTGCTGGCAAGCTTGGCGGGTAGACTCATTGTTCCCTGAAAGGGCGGTCCCGTTATGAGCCGAATCGATTCACACATCAGTAGCGTCCGCAACAAGCTCGCGCTGGCGGAGTTCATGCACGCGTGGGCGCACGCGCTGCTCGCGGCGGCGCTGATTGTGCTGGCGTATGCGCTGTTGCGGCAGTTTACGTTGTTGACGCTGCCGCGGGAGATTATCTGGCTCGAAGCGCTGGCGGCGGGGACGGTCATCTACGGAATCATCATCGCGATGCTGCGCCGGCCGGGGGAGATGCTGACGGCGGTTGCGATTGATGACCGGCTTAAGCTCCAGGAAAAATTCTCCACCGCGCTGCACGCGCGGCGCAGCAACGACCCCTTCAGCCAGGCGGCGGTGCTCGATGCCGAGCGGGCGGCGGTGGATGTGAATCTGCATAAGAAATTTCCGATTGTTTTCCCGCGACAATTCCTGCAGGCGATCATCGTCGCGGCGACGGTGGGGGCGCTGCTGCTGTTCGTCCAGCCGCGAAACCTATTTGCGTCGGATGAACCTAAACCGCTGCCGAAGAAACCCGAGGAAGCCAAGGCCCAGCAGAAGGCGCAGGAGACGGTGAAGCAGGCGCTGGCGGCGATCGAAATGGCGCCGAAAGACGTCTCGGCGAAAGAGTCGATCCAGCTCGCCAAGGCGGAGTTGCGTGAGCTGGCGCGATCGCCGCACGTCGATCCCGCGTCGGCGAATCGCAAGGCGCTGGCGGCGTTGCAGGATGTTGATAAAGGGATCAAGGATTCGATTCAAAAGAATCAGAAATTCGCCGAGGCGAAAAACAACGAGCGTTTTCTCGACAAGCTCGAGCCCGGCCCGGAAGACAAAGGCCCGATCGCCGACGCGCAGCGCGAACTGGCGAAGGGAAACGTCGGCGGGGCGATGGAGAAGCTGGACGAGACGGTCAAGAAATTTGACCAGATGAACGAAGAGCAGAAAGAAAAGGCCGCCGAGCAGATGCAGAAGATGGCCCAGCAGTTGCAGAAGCTTGCCAACGATCCGCAGCAGCAACAGCAGATGCAGCAGAAATTGCAGCAGATGGGAATGAATCAACAACAGGCGCAGCAGGCCGCCAAGGCGCTACAGCAGGCGGCGCAGGGCAATCCGCAGGCGCAGCAGCAGGTCCAGCAAATGGCGCAGCAGGCGATGCAGCAGATGAATAACGGCGCCGGCGCGACGCAGGCTCAGCAGCAACAGGTCCAGCAGATGCTGCAACAGATGCAGGGGCAAGCCAACACCCAGGCCCAGGCGCAGCAGATGCAACAGGCCGCCCAGGCGATGGCGCAGGCGATGCAGCAGGCGGCGGCGCAGCAGGGGCAACAGGGTCAGCAGGCCGGCCAGCAGCAAGGTCAACAGGGACAGCAAGGCCAGCAAGGTCAGCAGGCGAATCAGGGTCAGAACAGTCAGCAAAATGGACAGCAGGCCGGCGGCCAGACGCCGCAGCAGCAGATGGCGCAGGCGAATCAGCAGATGCAGCAGCAGATGCAGAACATGCAGGCGATCGCACAGGACGCCCAGCAAGTCGCCGCCGCCCAGCAAGCCGCACAACAGGCGGCCGCCGACGCCGCCAATGGCGCGAATCAAGGCGGACAACAGGGTGGACAAAATCCAGGCGACCAGGGTCAGGGACAAGGTCAAGGTCAAGGCGACAACGGTCAGCAAGCCAACCAGAACAAAGGCAACGGACAAGGCGGCGCCGGTATCGGTAAAGGCGGCAATCTCGGCATGGCCGAGGCGCCGTTCACGATCAAGCAGGAAGTCAGCAAATCCAAGGACATCGAAAGCGGCAAGATCATCGCCGCCAGCCTCATCAAGGCCGACGCCATCAAAGGCGAATCCAAGGCCGACGTTCGCGAAGTCGCCGCCAGCGCGATGCAGGACGCGACAGACGAAGTCGATTCCGAACGCGTCGGACGACAAGGTCAGAAAGTCGTCAAAGACTATTTCGGTGCGCTCGGGGAAAGCGCGAAATAGCTTTATCCACTAATCTGCACGAATCGACGCGAAAAGAAGAATGGAACCGCGGATGAACGCAGATGAACGCAGATTTTTTAGTCTGTCGTTCACTGGCATTTATCCG
>JACMML010000409.1 GCA_014379105.1 Phycisphaerae bacterium | reverse complement strand
GCGTTCTTCGCCGGGCTCGTTCCGGCGCTCAAGGCGTACCGCGTGCCGGTGGCGACGAATCTGGTCGCGGCGTAGGCGGCTATTATGTTATTCTTCGCTTCGGAGATGTTGCTAATGGTGCTGAATCGCTCGCCAAAATTGCTGCTGACAGCCCTGATCCTGGCCGCCGCGCTGCCCGCCCCGCGACCGGCGATGGCGGAAGATACCGACGCGCTGCTCGCCCGCGCGGACCTCGCGTTCGCCAATGCCGAGTACCACACCGCCATTGCGCTCTATTCCAAGCTCGAACAGCAACTCACCGACCCGGACAAGCTCGAATCGATGCTCGAGCGCAAGCGTGTGGCGAAAAAATCCCTCGCCAGTGCCAAAGATTCTCCATCGACCCAGCCCGCTACCGCGCCAGCGCGCAAGCTCCACGTGCCGCCGCCATCGGGAGGCACGCTTGAGATCACGCTGCCTGAGCTGGGTAATTTTGATTTCACCGAGGACGGCGACACGCCGCTGCCCGAGGATGTGCAAAAACTGTCTGGCAGCCGGATCAAAGTGTCCGGCCAGATGCTCGCGCTCGATCAGGCGGGCAAGGTTTCGCGCTTTCTGCTCGTCAATGACATGATGAGCTGCTGCTTCGGCGTCACGCCAAAGCTGCAGAACATCATTTATGTCACGCTGCCCGAGGGAAAGATGATGGAGACGACGACCGACCGCATCACGCTGGAAGGCACGCTGACCGTTGCGGTACGCAAGGATGAAGGCTTCATCCTGAGCCTGTTCGAGATGTCGCCGACGAGCGTTAAAATCGCCACGGAGTGATGCTGCTGAGTGACCCGGGGCCGGCTAGAATTATTATCAATCGGACAGATATGGAACATTCGCCCGCAGCCAATAAACCCGTCATCGATTATCGCGAGCCGCCGGCGCCGGCGAGTTCGGCGATCACGCTGCGCATGGTCGTATTCCTCGCGGTGTTTGGCCTGATCATCGGTTGGATCGGCGTGCAGAGCTACAGCGCGCTGTACCAGCACGTCGAGGTCGCCAGTGTAGACGGGGTTGATTATTACAAAGTCAATCTCAAAGCGATGAGCACATTCCCGTTTGACCAGCGCTACGGCACAATCGACGATGTGCCCAAAGATTACCGCGCGCTGCACGGAAAGAAGGTCATCCTCGTCGGCGAAATGTGGGCGCCGCAGGCAGCGAGCGCGGAGGTCGAGAATTTTGATCTGGTCTATTCCATCGCCAAGTGCTGCTTCTCCGGACCGCCGCAGATTCAGCACTTTATTAAGTCTACCTCCACCAAAGGGGCGCTCCCGTTTTATGGTGGGCCGGTACGCGTGAAGGGGCAGTTGTCGGTCGAGGTTGTTAAAGATCGCGATGGCAAGATCACGTCTGTCTACTCGTTAGCAGTGGAATCGCTTGAGCCTGTGTAGCAGCAACTACTGTTTCGAATCGTCTTACTCGAGCTAAGCCGTTACCGGCGATGCGGACATTGAACCGCACACTTCGCACGACTCTGCCGGGCACGGCTCGACATGAGCGGTCGCATTTCCTTCACCAAGCAGGCACTCGATCTCGTATTCGATCTCGCTGGCGATGCGATGCCCTTCGGAGATGCTCAGGTGGGTCGGCACCATGATGTGGAAATCCACCCAATGGTAACGCCCGTTGTGCCGGTGCCGCAGCTTGTGATAACTGCAGATGCGCGGCGCAACCCCGTTGGCGCCGGTGTGGGTGTCCAACACGTCTGTCAGTCGCTTCTTGTCTTCCTGATCCTGCTCATCCATCAATCCGGCGAATGATCGTTTGATCAGCCGTGTCGCGATCCAGCCGATGTAAATCGCGATCAGCACCGCACAAATCGGGTCGGCGATCCGGTACCCGGTCACGCGCACGATGCCCAGGCCGATCAGCACCGCGATGCTGGTGACGGCGTCGCTCAGCAGGTGATGCCCATCGGCCTCCAGCGTAGCGGAATGTTGACGCCGGCCGGTGCGGAGCAGCATCGCGCCGACGAAACCGTTGACGACCATCGCCAGGCCGATCAGTAGAAGCCCCTCGTCGATGCGATCGGTCGATAGCGCGCCGGTATAGAGCACCTCGGCCGTTCGCGCGAGGATGACGATCGACGCCAGCAGGATCATCCCCCCTTCCAGCCCGGCGGACATGAACTCGGCCTTGCCGTGTCCGTACGGGTGCTCGGCGTCCGCGGGCTTGTGCGCGACCGCCAACGCCCAGAGCGCGATCATCGACGACAACACATTGACGATGCTCTCCAGCGCGTCGGAAAAAACCGCCGACGATTCGGTGATCCAGTACGCCGCGAACTTGATCACCAGCAACGACAGCCCGGCGATGATCGCGACCATCGCGGCGCGAAACTCGATCTTAGGAATGTTGGTGACGTGATACCGCATCGGCCGGCCGATCGTAAGCTTGCGGCGCACGCTCGCCAATGGCTCAAAAT
>JACMML010000408.1 GCA_014379105.1 Phycisphaerae bacterium | reverse complement strand
TGCTCGAAGACATCGCGATTCTGACCAACGGCAAGGCGATCACCGAAGATCTTGGGATCAAGCTCGATTCGGTGAAGCTTGAAGACCTCGGCCAGGCGAAGAAGATCACGATCGACAAAGACAACACGACCATCATCGAAGGCGCCGGCGACGAGAAGGCCATCAAGGGCCGCATCGCTCAGCTCAAGAACGAGATCGACAACACCACCAGCGAATACGACCGCGAGAAGCTTCAAGAGCGTCTGGCCAAGCTCGCCGGCGGCGTCGCGCAGATTTACGTCGGCGCCGCGACCGAAGTCGCGATGAAGGAAAAGAAAGCCCGCGTCGAAGACGCACTGCACGCGTCCCGCGCCGCGGTCGAAGAAGGAATCCTCCCCGGCGGCGGCGTCGCCATCGTCCGCGCCGCAGCCAAGGTCCTCGACGGCGTGAAGAAAAAAGCCGCCAGCGAAGACCAGTCGATCGGCGTAGAAATCGTCCGCCGCGCCGTCGAAAGCCCCTTGAAACAAATCGCCGAAAACGCCGGCGTCGACGGCTCGGTCGTCGCCCAGAAGATCAAGGAAAACAAGGACTCGTCCTTCGGCTACAACGCCCTGACCCACGAGTACGGCGACCTGATCAAGATGGGGATTTTGGTCCCCACAAAGGTCGAAAGAATCGCGTTACAAAACGCCGCCAGCATCGCGAGCCTGCTGCTGACGACGGACGCGATCATCAGCGAGATCAAGGAAGAGAAGCCCGAACCGGCGGGCGCGCCGGGCGGCGGGATGTACTAGAGCGCTGTCATATAGCAGCCGGTCGAGAGCAGTCGCTCCCGACCGGCTGCTGTCGTTTTATGGTCACACAGGGAGTGGCGATGGACGAAGAAGCCAAGGAACATCGAGAGCCGGGGCCATTTGCTAGTGCCAGTGAGTTCTACTTGGCGCGACTGGAAAGCCTAATTTCCGCATATTCCACAGTGCTGAAGGCCATCTCGGAGAAGCACTTGGACGCGCGAACTCAAATGGCTCGACTATTGCGAAAGCATCGGAAAGCATTTGACGGAGAGTTAGATTTTGAGGTCTACGAGCGGCTCACCCGAAAGCGGAGAAGCATAGGCCATTTCATGACAGCGCTAATGATGTATCAAGAGTCGAACATCGTAATGCTGGCAAGTCAGTTTGATGTTTTTCTAGCAATGTTGTTGCGTGCCGCCTTTATTGCGAAGCCAGAACTAGTTGATTCGTCGGAACGGAACATTTCGTTGTCGCAGCTGCAGTCCTTCCCGTCCATCGCTGATGCGCGCAGGCATGTAATCGATCGCGAGATTGAAGCGGTTCTGCGCGGTAGCCGGACTGATCAGTTCAAGTGGTTGGAGTCACGGACCGGACTAAAGCTTCAGCTCGAAAAAAAGCTGTGGGGGAACTTCATTGAGGTCAATGAGCGTCGGAACCTGTTCGTGCACACGGACGGCTACGTGTCGCCACAATACATTCAAGTGTGTGAGGCGGCGGGATACGTATTTTCAAAGGGTCCACCCACCGTCGGTGCCTACTTGGACGCGGGACCAAAGTACTTAGGGCATGCGGTATCCGTCTTCTATGAAATGGGTGTAAAGCTGGCGCAGTTCTTATGGCGTAAGCTTATTCCAGATAAACTGGACGAGGCGGATGGAAGCCTCGTCGAAATAATTTATGAATGCTTGGTCCACGCGCGATACGGTTTGGTGATTCGCCTGACGGAATTCGGTCTCGGTCTCCCAAAATTTGGTGACGCGAGTACTCGCTTGTATCTGACGGTCAACCAGGCACTTGCTAAGAAGCTTTCGGGCGACTCAGAGGGCTGTGCTGTGGTCTGCCGTAATGTTGAATGGGAGATCCTAGATGCCCGTTGGCAGTTGGCACATGCAGTCTTGAGGAATGATGTAGAGGGGGCGGTGCGGATAATGCACAGGATTGGCCCGAATGGTGATATGCAGAAGGGATACTATCGGCATTGGCCGCTATTCAAAGAGATGCGTAGCATGTCAGCCTTTGCGGAAGCATTCAAAGCTGTGTTCGGCGAGCCGCTAGTAGACATCGCTGAGGTTGCAAGAGGCAACTAGGGTTTCGGGAACACAGTCGCTACTTCGTAACCAGGCAAAGCGGGCGGATAGAGGGTTTGGGCAAATTGAGTTTACATCCAATGTTTTCGCGTTCGCCGGACGCGCGAAATTGACGCCCAATTGATCACGTTGTCTGCCCCTATCACCCTCGCGCCGCCGATCCGGCCCACGACGTCAATTGGACGCTCGACGACTGGCACTCGGCCGCGGCCGGGGCGGATGAATCGGGTTACTTTGCCGTTCTCGCGGATGACGCGGTGGTTCTTAGGACGGACGCGGCCCAGCGGAGTGCTTGCGGGTCAGGCACAATCCGACGCGTAGGAGCAGACCTTCCCTGACGGCTCGGCGACGGGATCTGGCGATCATCCTTGCGAGACGAATCCAAAGGAGAGGTGCTGATGATCAGAAATCGACTTTCCGCAAAGTTGATCACGACCGCCGTCACGTTCGGCGCTTTTTTCGCGTTTGCCGGCGGGGCCGGCGGTCAAATTGTCGCGAGCACGGCCGTCGCCGCGTCGATGTCGGCTGATGACGAGCGTGCCAACCGCGATAAACAAGTCCAGAAAGACGAGCGAGCTCGACGCGAAGAGGTGATCGCTTTCGTCTCCGACGCCGCCAACCGCGTCTTCAACAGCAAAGGGCTTGACTCGATTCTGGAGATCGTCGCGAAGACCGACCGCGAGCGGATCGGACGGACGCTCGATAACAGCGAGCACAAGGAGTTCGTCGAACGCGCCGATCAGGTGGCACGAACCTGGCGTGAGAAGTACGGCCAGAACTTCGACGCCGCCGAGAATCAGAAGGCGCTCCGCGAGTTGGGGATCGAGTTCACCACCGACGGCGGGCGGGAACGCGCCACCGTGCAGTTCCCCTCGCACGGC
>JACMML010000407.1 GCA_014379105.1 Phycisphaerae bacterium | reverse complement strand
CAGATAGCAAGCGGGTAATCCGCGGCGCGATGTGGCGTGAGTGCATAATTGGGTGGTTATGCGGCAGAAGGCGATCACCGGCGATCTCGACCCGGGCTACCTCGCCAACGTGAAGCGGGTTCGAGGATCGAGTTTCTACCGAATCGCGCTCGATCGAGCCGAAGAGTCTCTTGAGTTGCTCGCAGAACTTGGCCAACCACTGGAAGCCGATCTTCCCAAAGGCAGCATTAAGTCGTTAAGCGAAGGGTCTCCTGTCCAGAGATCCGTGACACAAAAGTACCTGACAACGATGCTGGAGATGATGGGTGCTGGCAATCCCGTTGGTAATACGGAGCATTTCGCGCACATTTCAGTAGTGCTTCGCGGTCCTAAGGGGAAGGGAAAACTCATCTTGTTCGCGTCCGGCATTGGCGATTCGTGGACCTTTCACAGTCTGGACGTGGTGATCGAAGGCCGAGAGGAGCGCATTCCGCTCATGCCCTCGGCGTAAGCGGCGGCGCGTCGCTGGAATCCTCAGCCATGACGGAAAACCCGCGATCACTCTTCCCGCGCAGACGATCGCGGATCGGGCGATACCAGACAATGCCTGTGGCGGCGAGTAGCGGGAGGAGGGGCATCCAGAGGGGGATGATGATGAAAAACATCGACTCGCCCATGTGAAACTGAAATCCTGCGATATTCAAATGGCTGCTGCCAAACGCTTCCTGACTCTCCGCAAATGCGGGTGATTGAGCAAAAACAAATCCCGACTCGGCGATTATCCTGCCGGAAAACCGAATACAGGAGAATTTCCCAGAGTTGGTATACAGCATCCAGGTGATGTCGCCACCGTGCTTTAAACTGTCACAGTAAAAATAGCTCCACACCATCACCGCCAACGTGCAGCACGTTGCAAGGAGGAGCGTGAATCGGAATATGCGTCTGGCCATTTGAGGAGGAGCAGATTATCGCATGTCGGGGGGCAAGCCGAGTGCGCCGGTTCACGTCGCTCTGTTTTGGCTGCAACAAGGCGGTGTTAAATGTTGGTGTGTACGCTGTGCAATCGGCAATCGCGTTGAAGAATCGGCGGCCACACTTGCGATAAATGGATGTATCGACGTGGGTTTGGGAACGATGCGATCAATGATGTGCGGCCGAAATGCGAACTGCGTCATAGAGCAACTCAAACATTGGCAAGGGACTGCTGATGCATAAGTTCACCTACCGGACCGTTTTTCTCAGCGACATTCATCTCGGGTTTGCCGGCGTGAACGCGGCGGAGTTGTCGGCGTTTCTCAAGCACCTGCGTTGCGGGCGGCTGTATTTGGTGGGGGATATTCTTGATCTCTGGTCGCTCAAGTCGCGCTGGCGGTGGCCGGTGATGCACAATCAGGTGGTGCGGCGAATTCTCAAGCTCGCCAAGCAGGGAACGGTCGTCACCTATATCCCCGGCAATCATGACGAATCGTTGCGGCAATACGTCGGCCTCGATCTGGGCGGCGTGAAGATCGCCAAGCGGGCGGTTCACCGCACCGCGGATCAGAAGACGCTATTGGTGACGCACGGCGACGAGTACGACATGGTCGTACAGAGCTCGCCACTGCTGACGCTGATGGGAACCTGGGCGTATGACTACCTGATCGGGCTGAACCGCCGTGTGAATTGGGTGCGCGGGCTGGTCGGGATGAAGCGCTGGAGCTTCTCGCACGCGATCAAGGCGCGGGTGAAAAGCGCCTGCACGTTCATCTCCAATTTCGAGCAGGTATTGCTCGCCGAGGCGCAACGCCGCGGATTTGATGGCGTGGTGTGCGGGCACATCCATCAGCCGGAGCTTCGGCACGTGACTCACGAAGGCTGGACGGGCGTCTACGCCAACTGCGGCGATTGGCTGGAACGATCCACCGCGCTGGTGGAACACGCCGACGGCCGGCTGGAGATCATCGACGTGGAAAAGCTGCTGGCCGATGCGGGCATCGAGATCAAGCGCCTTTCGGAAGATCCCGTGCCGCTGGAATTCCCGGGCGCGGAGGAATCAGTTGATGAATCGGGGGACAAATCGGGGGAGGAATCGGGGGCGGGCGCGCCCGAAGCGGACGAAGCTGTTGAATCCCGGGGGTACGCCGCGTGATCCACCAGCGCCCGCATCGCACCGCCGCACCGCGAATACTGCTCTGCACCGCCGACGTCGGCTGCGGGCACGTGCGGGCGGCGCAGGCGGTGAATCTGGCGCTGCGGGCGCTTATCCCGGGGATGCAGGCCAAGACGATCGACGCCCTCTCGACCACGCCCAAATGGTTCAACCGAATCTATCGCGATCTCTATCTGCTGGTGACCCAACACGCCCCCGGCATCACCGGGTGGATGTATGATCGCACCGACATACCCGCCCACCGGACGAAGCGCGATCTGGCGATCGGTCTGGAATCCAGCGCACTGCGGCGCTTCTGCCTGAGCGAGGAAGTGCGGCGGGCTGACTTGATCGTCTGCACGCATTTTCTTTGCGCCCGTGTGCTCTCACGGCTGCGCGGCCGCGGGCTGTTGCGGGCGCGGCTGGCGGTGGTCATTACGGATCAACACCCGCACGCGATCTGGCGTGTGCCGTTCGCCGACCTGTTTCTGGTCGCCTCGGACGCCGCCGCCGATCAGCTCGCCGCCAACGGGGTGGACTCGGCGCGGATCGTCGTGACCGGCATTCCGATCGATTCGCGATTCGAGGCGCTTCCCAGCCCCGACGTCGCCCGGGTGCGCCAAAAGCTGCCGTGCGTTCAACGCATCATTCTGCTGACCGGCGGCGGACTGGGGCTGGGCGGGATCGATCAGGCGGCCGAAGGCATCCTCCGCGCCGATCGCGATGTCTTCACCGTCATCGTCTGCGGGCGTAATGAATCGCTTCGGCAGCAACTCGCGATCCGGCTGCAAAACCACACGGACCGGTTTCGCGTCCTTGGCCTGACCAACCGCATGCACGAGCTGATGGCGGCCGCGGACCTCATCGTGGGCAAGCCGGGCGGTTTGACGACCTCCGAAGCCGCCGCTTCCGGCGTTCCGATGGTGCTGCTCCGACCGCTGCCCGGACAGGAGGAGCACAACGCCCGCGCGCTGGTGCAATCCGGCGCGGCGGTGATGTATCGCGACCCGCTCGAAGCCGGTCTTGCCGCGGCACGCCTGGTGACTGATGCGGCGTTGATGGAGACGATGCGTCAATGCGCCCGCGCATTCGGTCGACCGCTGGCGGCGCGCTCGGCGGCGGCGGCGGTGATGAAACTCTGTGCGTAACATCACCGCAAGGTTCCAAACTGATTCGCGTCCACGTGGTAATTTCACGCTTTGCCCTTTGACTTCTGTGCAGACACGATACGATTACGCACCGCGACTGGATAATCGCGGCTGACTCCAACATTGGGTGAAACAAAAGAGATGACGACAACCGCGACCCTCAGTGGTTTGGACGCGCCCCCGAGCGACAAGTCCCGCCAAGGCAACGGCAACAAGGCCAATGCCAACGCACACACCTTCACCGCCAGCGAATGGTCGGTGGAGAACTCGGCCAGGCTCTACAACATCAGCGGCTGGGGTCAGGACTATTTCTCGATCAACCCCGACGGCAACGTGGCGGTCCATCCCACCGGCGAGACCGCCAAATCGATCGACCTGAAGCGGCTGGTGGACGACCTGCGCTCGCGCGACATCAACGCGCCGGTGCTGATCCGCTTCACCGACATCCTCAAGCACCGCGTGGACCGCATCAACGACGCGTTCCAGACCGCGATCCGCGAGCTCGACTATCGCGGCACGTATCAGTGCCTCTATCCGATCAAGGTGAACCAGCAGCGGCACGTGGTGGAGGAGATTCACCACTTCGGCAAGGCGCATCAGTTCGGCCTCGAGGCCGGCAGTAAGCCGGAGCTGCTGGCGGTGATGGCGATCGTGGATGACGACGCCACGCCGATCGTCTGCAACGGGTTCAAGGATGACGAGTTCATCGAGGCGGTGATCCTGGCGACGAAGATCGGGCGGAAGGTGATCCCGGTTGTCGAGAAATTCAGCGAGTTGGAAGCGATCGTCAAGTTCTCCAAGATCCACAACGTCCGCCCGCGCATCGGCGTACGCGTGAAGCTCAGCACCAAGGGCGCTGGACGCTGGCAGGAATCCGGCGGCGTGCGGTCGAAGTTTGGCCTGTTCGTTGCCGAGGTGATCGATGCGCTGGACTATCTGAAAAAAGAGGGCATGGCCGACTGCCTGAACATGCTGCACTTCCACCTGGGCAGCCAGATCAACAATATCCGCAACGTTAAAGCCGCCATCACCGAACTGGCGCGCGTCTACACCGAGCTCTGCCGCATGGGCGCGGGGATGAACCTGATCGACGTCGGCGGCGGGCTGGGCGTGGATTATGACGGATCGAAGACGAACTTCGAATCGTCCATCAACTACGGCCTGCAGGAATACGCCAACGACATCGTCTTCCACATCAAGGAAACCTGCGAATCCGCCGGCGTACCCCACCCGACGATCCTGTCCGAATCCGGCCGTGCGATGGTGGCGTACCATTCGGTGCTGATATTCAATGTCATCGGCTGGAGCGGCTTCGCGCGCTTCAATATCCCCGAGCAATTAACGCCCGAAGAACGCGCCAAGCTGCCGATGGCGGTTCACAACCTCTACGACACGTACATCGGCGTGAACGATGTCAACTTCACCGAATACTTCCACGACGCCCAGGTCGCCAAGGAAGCGGTGCTGAATCTTTTCTCCCTCGGCTACTGCTCGCTTGAGCACCGCGCGCTGGCGGAGAAGTTGTATTTCGGCACCTGCTCCAAAATCCTCAATACCGTCCGCAAGCTCGAATACGTCCCCGAAGAATTTGAGGGGCTGGAGTCGATGCTGTCGGACACGTACTTCTGCAATTTCTCGATCTTCCAGAGCATGCCGGATAGCTGGGCGATCGATCACCTGTTCCCGATCATGCCGATTCACCGGCTCAACGAAGCGCCCAATTGCCGTGGCATCCTGGCCGACATCACCTGCGACTCCGACGGCAAGGTGGACCGCTTCATCGACCGCCGCGACGTCAAGAGCGTTTTGGAACTGCACCCATTTCAAGGCGAAGACTATTACATCGGCGCGTTCCTCGTCGGCGCCTATCAGGAGATCCTCGGCGATCTACACAACCTGCTGGGTGATACGCACGCCGTGCACATCACAATTGATGAGCAAGGCAACTACAGCATCGATGAGGTCATCAAGGGAGACAGCGTCCGCGAAGTGCTGAACTACGTGCAGTATTCCGGCGACGAGCTTCTCCGCTCGATGCGGAAAACCGTTGAAAAAGGCGTTAAAGAGCAGAAGCTCAGCATCGAAGAAGCGCGCCTCCTCCTGCGGTTCTACGAAGACGGGTTGGACGGATATACATATCTGGAATAACGAATTTCCTGATGTGGTCCCTGATTAATGACTCTCGCATTAATGGTTGAACCACGAAGTTCACGAAGAACACGAAGAAGAACGATATAAATCTCGAAGTTTCTGCTTCGTGTCCTTCGTGAACTTCGTGGTTATTTAGAATTCCTTTCAATCCAGTATCTGTCGCTGCCGAGCTGTCCATGCCCGTGCGTGGAGTGAAGTGAGATCTGCACATCCGAATTTGGCCCGGATCGTGGACTTGAGTTGATCGACTCCCTGACCGGTCTTGGAACTGATGGGGAGCATTCCGTCCGGTTTCCACATCGCATCTGCGTCGATTTTATTCGCCACGTATATCGCGCCCGGGAATACCTGCTGCTGATCTTCGCGCGGCCGAGTGATATCCAGCACAACAACGACCAGGTCCGCCGCCGTGATGACGCGCTGCGCGCCGGCGATCGCCTGCCGTTCAATCGCGTCATTCGTCTGTCGCTGTCCCGGCGTATCGATCAGCGTCACAACCAGCCCGTCGAGATTCGCATGCTCGCCCACCCAGTCGCGCGTCGTGCCGGGCATGTCGGCGACGATCGAGCGCTCGCGCGCAAACAGTTCGTTCGCCAGCGTGCTCTTGCCGACATTCGGAATGCCGACGATCGCGACCGTCGGCGGATTCAGCAGGTAATTCAGTGACCGGTCTTCTCGAGCCCGCCGCCGCGCATCGGAATCGTTCGATGCGATCATCTGACGCCACGCCGCCGGTTGGGCGAGCAGAATCGCCAGTGCTTCGACGGTCAACGCCTTGGGGAGATCACGCAGCATCTCCTGCTCGATATCATCCTCCCCTTCCGGCGGCAGCTCGGATGAATCGACGATCGCAAAGCCAGCCGACTTCGCCAGTTCCATCGCCTGCTGCACAACCCACACGCCGCCGTGGAGTGACAGGTCCAGCGTGTGCTCGTCGATCAGTACGGCGACAGGATCATCAATGATTTCGCCTGATCTGTCGCCTGATCCGCCTCGCGAGTCGCAACGCAGATCGACATGCACGCAGCGCCCGATCTTTGCAGGCCGCGACAGATGCGTCGCGATGAACTTTGGCACCAGTGGCCCGCACAGCCGGATCGCCGCCAGCGCCGCCACGCCCGGCGGCGTGAGCACGGATACGATATTTGGAGAAGCGATCTTCATCTCGTTCAACACGCTATGTGCAACACGGATCCTCACGTCCCGTGTTTAATGTGATGATTCGTATACGCCAGCCCGATCCCGTAGAGCACCAGGTCCGGCGAGATTGCGTGAACAAGTTCCCAGCCGCCAAACAGCGTCTCGGCGTCGCCGCCGGTGCAGATCAGGTCCGGCCAGATGCCGAGTTCGGTCGCGTAGTTCTCCACCAGCTCTTTGACGATCCCGCGGGCACCGTAATACACGCCCTGCAGCATCGCCTCCTGCGTGTTCTTACCAATCGCCCCGCTTGGCACCACCAGCGTCACAGCCGGCAGGCTCGCGGTGTTGTCGTGGAGCATATCGAGCATCATGGTCGCGCCCGGCGTAATCGCGCCGCCAAGAAACTCACCCGCATCGTTGCACAGGTTGACCGTGATCGCGGTCCCGGCATCCACCACCACGCACGCCTTCTGCATCTGCTCGTACGCCGCGGCGAGCACGCAAACCCGGTCCACCCCCGTCTCGGCCGGCTTCTCGGTAAGTACCTTCATCGGCAGATCAATATCCTTGCCCACCCACTGCACCGTCTTGCCGGTCGCGCGGAAAACCGCCTTGGCGACAACGTCCGCCACCGCAGGATTCACCGACGCCCCGGCCACGTCGGCCTCTTCCAGATCGGTCATCTGGCCCCACGTCTCGGCGATCACGCCTTCCAGATCCTCGCGCTGGTCCACCGCGACGCGCCGCACGTACTTGAGTTCGCCCCCGAGAAACACGCCCATCGCGATACGCGAGTTGCCGACATTGATGACAAGAAGGTTGATGTCCATATGTAAATCGGTGCTCATTCAGAGGGTTGGGGAAATAATGAGTAATGAGTATCGCGTAATAAGACAACATCCCGCGACATTACGCGATACTCATTACTCATTGCCTTACTGGCATTTCGGGCACGCCCCGTGCAGAAGTACTTCGGGGTGATCGATCCGATAGCCCGGCGCCGGCTGGATCTTTTCCAGAAGCTTCATGGGGATTTTCGCATCGCTGATGCACTCCACCTTGCCGCAGGTGTCGCAGACGAAGTGTGCGTGCTGGTGTTCGCTGGCCTCGGAAAAATCGCCAGCCGCGTAGCGCCAGGAACGATCTTCGCCGCGGACGCGGTGAATGATCTTTTTCTCGACGAACGTGTTCAGCGTCCGGTAAACCGTTACCGGCTCGGTAAACGAAGGCAGCAGTTTGAGGATATCGCCCACATCCATCGGCTCCTGCTGATTGGTCAGCACCTGGAGCACGCCGATGCGGACCGGCGTCCTTTTCAGACCCGATTTCTTCAACAGCGCCTCGGCCGGGCCGACGGATGTATTTACATCTGCCATAGTTGCAATTGTAGTCCGTTTACCCAGTGAAATCGATGGCGAAGACGTGCGGTTTTCTCGCGGTTATTGCCCCAAAACCGGCAGAGACGATCGTTCGACCCGCTCGCCGAGGTTAGAATGTCCTCGCATGCCGCGTCGATCGTTGACCAGCCTTCTGGAACTCCCCAACATCGGCCCGGCCGTCGCGGGGAAGCTTCGGCAGGCGGGTATCCGTTCGCCGCAGGCGCTGGCCGGTCGTGATCCTTATGTGCTGTTCGAAAAGCTGTGCCGCGTGACCGGGAAGCGCCATGACCCTTGCCTGCTCGACACATTCATCGCCGCCACGCGCTACATGGCCGGAGATTTGGCAAAGCCGTGGTGGGCATATACTGCCGAGCGCAAGCGAAAAATCGCCGGCAAAGTGGCTAAAAAACGTTGATGCTTAAATGGCCTCTATCGGAGTCGAACCGATACTCCCTTGCGGGAACAGGATTTTGAGTCCAGCGCGTCTGCCAATTCCGCCAAGAGGCCTGTTCCGGGCGGAGTTTACGTGTTTTGCCCCGAAGGACAAGGCGCTTCTTAATTTGGTCGCCATTTTGATCGCCTGATTTGGTGCCCCAATTTGGTCGATTAAAGTCCCAGAATGGCGCAACATACCGCAGTGAAGCCCGAACTGACCGCATCGCTTTATGATGCCCACGCCAACACCCCCGCAGCCGGTGTACGGTATCAATTATACTGGACCGAAGCCCGCGGCGATGTGCTTCTCCGCGCCGGCGCGACCAACCGCCTCGGCACGACCGACACCCCCCTGCTAGACATCAACAAACTCTCGGCCGGCGTCTACAAACTCGTGATCCATCTGGGCGACTATTACGAACACGCCTCAATCCCCGACGCCCGGCACTTTCTCGACGTGCTCCCGATCGTCTTTGTCATAGACGACGCCCGGCGATCTACAAGAATCGCCATCCGCGTAACGCCGACGTCCTACTCGGTAGATCGCGTAATTGTTGGCGAATGAATCTGCGGAAGAAATGGCGAGCAAAAGCGGGGAACACACTTGCGGATGGATCCGCGGTGTGCCTAAAAAATGTCCCCGAGAGGGCTCGAACCTCTAACCTTCGGCTTCGGAGGCCAACGCTCTATCCAATTGAGCTACGGAGACTAAGCCGCACATTGTAGCGGCTGCCCATCTACTTCACCACGCCGATCGTCAACAGCAGATTCGCGTAGATGCGCTGCTCGCCGGTGGCGATTGTCAGGCAGACGTCGGGGCTGGCGGCGAGGTCGTAGAAATTGAACCGCTCTACCTTTGTCAGATCGAGTTTGAGTTTCGCGGATTTAAATTCCTTGCGGAATTCCGCCCAGATTTCCGGGTCGGCCGGGAGCGCGTACGGGCCGGTGCGGGCGTAATCCATTACTTCGGCGGCCTCGACGGGGATCGCTGTCAGCAACGTCTGGAGCACCTCGGTAACCGTCGGCTTTCCCGGTGCGAGGTTAAGATAGACAACCTCGGCGTTCGGGCCGCGGCGGGTCCAGTGGGGGAAATTGCCGTCGGAGATCAGCACTTTGGAGCTATGCCCGCCGCGGGCGAGGGCGGCGGTGATCTGAGGGTGCAATAGGCGCGATTTGAGCACGGTGCGGTCTCCGGTAGACTGTAAAAAGCGTTATCCACGAATCATCACGAATCTACACGAATTGAGAATCATTTTCATTCGTGTCTATTCGTGCGGATTCGTGGACAAAAAAATGGATTCCAGAGGATTGGGAAAATGCCCGTCTATCAAATGCCCGTCGGCACCAAGCGTCCGAAGCTGAAGAAGAAGCAGGTTCAACTGATCGCCAACGGCGACCTGCGATCAACCGCGAACCAGAAGTGCTGGCCGGAACAGAAGAAGATGGAGGATACGCTGACCACCGCGATCGGCGACATGGGCTACGCGGTGGTGCGCGGGCACGAATACGACCCGGCCGCGCGGCACGGGTTCATCGATAGCCAGAAGAAGGGGCTCGAGGTGTTCAAAAACATCGACCCGGACGCCCCGCTGATCGTGGCCGAGTGCGTGTGGCAATACAGCCACCACATCCTGCCCGGGCTCATCTCCCATCGCGGACCGATTCTCACCGTCGCCAACTGGTCGGGCACATGGCCGGGCTTGGTGGGCATGCTGAATCTCAACGGCTCGCTCACCAAAGCTGGCGTGAAATATTCGACGATCTGGTCGGAGGACTTCACAGACGATTTCTTCAAAAACTATCTGAAGAAGTGGCTGAAGGACGGCCACGTCAAGCACAAGATCACCCACACGACCAAATTCAAGCACGTAAAGATCGGCGGCAAAGAAACTAAGCTCGGCCACGCTCTTGCCAAGCAGTTGATTACAGACAAAGCGATCATGGGCGTGTTTGATGAAGGGTGCATGGGCATGTTTAACGCCATCATCCCCGATGAGCTTTTGAGCCCCACCGGCGTCTATAAAGAACGCCTCAGCCAGTCCGGTCTCTACCACGAAGCCACGCAGGTGACCGATGACGAAGCGGCCGAGGTGCGCCGGTGGATGGAATCGCGCGGGCTGCAATTCAAGACCGGTCCGAATGAAGAAGAACACCTCACCGACAACCAGATCCACTGGCAATGCAAGACCTACATCGCGGCCGTGCGGATCGCGGATGATTTTGGGTGTCACACGATCGGCATTCAGTATCAGCAGGGATTGAAAGATCTCCTGCCGGCCAGCGATTTAGTCGAGGGCACGCTGAATAACGCAGATCGCCCGCCGGTGAAAAGCCGCGACGGATCGCGCGTGCTGTACGCCGGCGAGCCACTCCCCCACTTCAACGAGGTGGATGAATGCGCCGGCCTTGATGGATTGATCAGCTATCGCGTGCACAAGGCGATGGGTCAGCCCGTGGAGAACACGCTGCACGACCTCCGCTGGGGCGATCCGGACCAATCGGGTACGACGAACGAGTATGTCTGGGTTTTCCTCATCAGCGGCTCGGCGCCGCCGGCGCATTTCGTCGGCGGATGGGCCGGCGCGACCAGCGAGCGGCAGCCGGCGATGTATTTCCGCCTCGGCGGCGGAACGCTCAAGGGAATCAGCAAGCCGGGGGAAATCGTCTGGAGCCGCTTCTACATCGAAGACGGCAAATTAAAACTCGATCTCGGCCGCGCGGGCGTGATCGCACTGCCTGAGGAAGAAACCAACCGCCGCTGGCAGGCGACGACCCCGCAATGGCCAATCATGCACGCGGTCACGTACGGCGTCACCCGCGACCAGATGATGGCCAGGCACAAGAGCAACCACATCCAGTGCGTCTACGCCAATAGCGCCGAAGACGCCGACAAAGCCATGCTCGTCAAAGCCGCGATGGCCGATGCGCTGGGCGTCGAAGTGCACGTCTGCGGGCGAAAGAAGGACGGGACGGGCTGGGGATGAACAATGGCGTCAGTCTGTGTTCCGCACTCTGATACGGTTTTCTTCAACAATCCACAGCGCGCCAATTATTGGCTCACTGTTCAGCAGTGGTAAAAATCTATTAATCGCCGCCACCACGCCTCGGCGACTTTGATCATTAAGCCGCAAAACAATCAGTCCTGAATACTCCCTCGGCGGGTACGTGCGAATGTCGGCAAAGTCGAGGTCGAGCGTAACAAGGGCTCGGCGTTCCGAAGCACAGATATCCGCGATCTTGCGATCAATCGCGCCGCGCATCTGCTGATCCCAGATGGTCAACGCGTCATGGCCGTAATCGCGAAGCAGTTGCGCTGCATCCGGATGGAGATTTTCATCGGTCTTGAATAGCATCGCGTCCAGCTCAGGCTAGGCCGCACCGATCCAGACGGTTCTTTCTCGGGTAAGCGCCGAAGCATAAGCCAGGGCGGCAGAAACGTCTTCCGCTGAGATGTGATATGCAGACGCGATTTGGTCGGGTGTTTCACCCGATGCGAGGTTATCTAAAACGACCGAAACCATCACCCGAGATCCGGCGATGCACGCTTTGCCGTGGCAGATATCAGGATCGACCGAAATGCGATGTTGCCAGTCCATGTCGCAATTGTACCGTGCCAGTGTTCGTCAGACGACAACAATCGAGCCTTGTACGTCTACATTGAGCTCGAACTCAATAGGAATCCAAGTCGGGGATAAGGCTTGATATCGAGTTCTACTGCCAGTCAGCGGATGAACAAATTCAATCGCGGCCGCGTGGAGGCAGAGGGGTGGATCGGTGATTGACGTCGTCTTGCCGCCGGCAGTCTGTTGGCATGCCTCGTACATAGCTCCGTACATCGGGTCGCCGACAATCGGGAACCCCAGGTGCAACAGGTGAACGCGGATTTGATTCGTTCGGCCGGTCAGTGGGTGGACCTCAAGTAGAGACGTGCCGTCTTCCAGCCGCTGCAGCACGCTGAACAATGTGTGAGCGGGCGACCCGTTTTCCTCTTGCATGCGAATGCCTCTTGCGCCGGATTCGCTGCTGATCGGAACGTTACATTCAAATGCGTCCTGTTTGGGATGGCCGTGCACGCGGGCGATGTATGTTTTGCGCACGTCGCCGTTCTCGAATTGCGGCTGGATCTTCCGGGCGATCTCGCGGGTTTTGCTGAAGACGACGACTCCGGATGTATCGGCATCAAGCCGGTGCGCCGGACGCGGGCGGCATGGCGCGTAGACCTTCTCGAGCACGTACGACAGTGTGTTGCGGTTGTATCGGCCGCACGGGTGCATCGGGAGCGGCGCGGGCTTGTGGACGACGACGATCGCCTCGTCCTCATGAAGAATGCTAATATCGCTCGCCACATCCGGCTCACTCGTCGCTGGCAGCTTGTGAAGCAGCCGCTCGCCGGCGCGCATCATCCGTCCCGGCCGCACCGTCTCGCCGCGGCAGACCAGCCGGCCTTGGCGGCACGCCTCGATCCACCCGTCTCGCGGCAGGTGCGTGTGCATCGCGTCCAGGAAATCGAGCAGTTCCGCGCCGTCGAGGCGAAGCGGCACACTCAGCGGCCGCACATTGTCATAAGGAACGCTACCCGGGAGCGGCGTCATTGCATCGCGAATCGCCAGTTGCCGACGGTGAAGCAATTCCGCGTAAGACGTTGCTTCGGATCGAAAACAGTGTGGGCATGATTTGCCTTCAACGTAGGTCACAGCCGCCTGATCGTCGAGCGACAACGCCGCCTGGCAGTTGAAGCACAGCTTCAGGTCAGACTCGTTCAGATTCGCATCCAGCGCGACGCGCTTGTCAAAGACGAAGCATTTGCCCTGATAGTGGGCGTCGTCGCATTCCTGGAAATATTTGAGGATGCCGCCATCGAGCTGATAGACATCGCTGAATCCGGCGCGCTCCAGGAACGGAGCGGCCTTCTCACAGCGGATGCCCCCGGTGCAGAAGGTGACGACGGGTTGCCGTTTTAATTCATCGGGCAATCCCGCAACGGCCGCTGGAAAATCGCGGAAGTCATCAACACCGATCGCGACCGCGTTCCTAAACGTGCCGGTCCGCACTTCAAAGCTGTTGCGCGTATCAAGCAGCGTCACGGGACGGCCTTCATCGAGCCACTGTTTGAGTTCGGTTGGAGAGAGCCGCGCGGAGGTGTATCGCCCCGGTGCAATCCCTTCCACGCCAAACGCGATGATCTCTTTCTTGATCTTCACCAGCATCCGGCTGAACGGCTGCTCGCGCGAGAAGCTTTTCTTAACTTCTAAGTCCGCTATGCCCGGAATCCGGCGCACACGCGTCAGCAGCGCGTCGATCCCGTCGCGCGACCCCGCGACGAAAAGATTGATCCCTTCGGTACTAACTAGGATCGTCCCGCGCAGCCGCTGCGCCTGGCATAGCCGTGATAAATCGCCGCGGAGCTCAACGAGATCGTTGAGCTCCGCGAATTTGTATGCAGCGATGTTTACGACGGGCAGCATTATCAGCGAACCGCGGGCGTGAGGTCAGGCGCCGTCGATGCAAACATGACATTGATCAGAATGCTGAGAACAACCAGAACTGACCAGATCATCATCACCTTAGTGTGATTGAGTTCCTTGGCCCGGACCCACCCAAGGATGAATCCGATGAGCGGACAGATACTCAAAACGCCTTCCAGTGTCTTACCTGCCTGAAACAGCTTCACCAGAGTCAACACCCAGCACACGATAGATCCGATACTGATTGCCAATGATATAATTAGTAACATGTGTCCTGACCCTTCTTGAGAGATGACGTCTTTCCCGCGCGAAGCAACATGCCACGCACTTCAGGCAGCATAGACGAGGTTAAGCATCCAGTAAATATGAATGAGAACCAGCGCGATAGCCGGCAAGCAAGTTGCTGATTCGATCGCGCTGATGCGATGGGCAACTACTCCCCGAGTGCGCGGACCCATCGGGAACGCGATCAGAAAAACAACGCCGACACAGACCGCGAGTAATGCAAATGGATTAGCCCACATTGCTGCGGAAAATCGTCCCTGAAAAAGGTAAATCACGCCTCTGGTCAGACCACATCCAGGGCAGGGAATACCGAATACGACCGGAACGGGACATGGCATGCCGACGCCCCAAAGCCAGACCGTCATCACTTGCAGACAACAGGCGATCAGCAGCAACCGGCTGATTGTTGGATTGGCGATCATCGGGCCGACGAGTGGCTGATGAAACCAATGAATCACCTTGGATCGGATTTCCGTCACGAAGTTCCTCATGAACAAGGCGTCATGAATGCTAGCTGATCGTCTCACGCCCGCCCATGTAGCCACGCAGCGCTTCCGGAACCGTCACCGAGCCATCCTCATTCTGGTAATTCTCGATAATCGGGATCAGGATGCGCGGGCTGGCGACCACGGTGTTGTTCAGCGTGTGACAGTAGCGGACCTTGCCATCCGCGCCCTTGTATCGCAGGTTCAGCCGGCGCGACTGGAATTCGTAGAGTCGCGATGCCGAATGGGTTTCGCCATAGCCGGTGGCAGGATCTTTGCCATCGAAGCGGCTGGGCATCCAGGTTTCGATATCGAGCATGCTGGCGTTCTTCACACCGATATCCCCGGTGCAGCACTGGATGATCCGGTACGGAAGCTCCAGCCGTTGCAGCAGCGTCTCGGCGAAGCCGAGCATTTTGCGGTGCCAGAGCTTGCTCTCTTCGATGTCATTACGGGCAATCACGACCTGCTCGACTTTATCAAACAGATGCACGCGATAGAGCCCGGCGGTGTCCTTGCCGTAGGTGCCGGCCTCGCGGCGAAAACAGGTGCTTACCGCGACATACCGAAGCGGGAGCTGCGATTCTTCCAACGTCTGTCCGGCGTGCATTGCGGTCAGCCCGACCTCTGCGGTGCCGGTAAGGAAGAGATTATCTTCGCTCACGTGATACGCCTGCTCACGCCCGGTGGGGAAAAATCCCGTGCCTTGCATCGCCTCTTCACGGACGAGCACCGGAACGGTGACCTGCGTGAACCCGTTCTCGCGCACCATGATGTCCAGCGCCAGCCGGATCACCGCCATGTGCAGTTCTGCGCCGGCGCCCAGTAACATGTACGATCGGCTGCCACCGAGCTTCACGCCGGCTTCAAAGTCCACGATCTTGAGCTTCTGCGCCAGCTCGATGTGATTCTGTGTTTTAAAATTGAACTTCTTGGGCTCGCCCCACTTGGAGACCACGACGTTTTCCGAAGCGTCCCGCCCCACCGGCACGTCCAGATCAGCCGGCTGCGGAACCAGCAACAGAAGAGCCTGTAAATCGGTTTCCAATTGCCGGGCGCGCTCCTCGGCGTCCTTCACGCTGGCTTTGAGCGTGCCAACACGCGCGACGGCGAGCTTCTTTTCCTCCGGATCCTTCAGCTTGCCGATCGACTGCGAGGCCGCGTTCTGTTCGGCGCGGAGACGCTCGAATTCCTGCTGCGCGGCGCGGTGACGTAGATCAAAATCGAGGATCGCGTCGATATCAACGCGCACGTTCTTGTCGGCTGCGCCCTTGCGGTATTTGTCCGGCGTCTCCCGGAGGTCCTTCAGATCAATCATGGGGGGTTGGTTTTATCACAATTACCTCGCCGATCCATAGACGGAGATGTAGCCGAATTGGGCCGAACGCGATGAAATTGTGGCCGTGCGATGCGATTTACAGCGCGCCGTGCCGAATATTATCGGATGTTACGAAACAGCATGTCTCACCAGCCTTGCACCGCGGCCGTGGTAGGTTGATGTCTGGTCTTGCACGAAGGAGCTTTTATGACCAAGACTGTGTATCGATCGGTCGGCACCGTCCGGCGCACGCCCCGCCCGGGCAACGCCGGCAGAATCTCCGGCAGCTTCGACGGCATGCTGGTGCGCCTCGGGCTTGCTTCGAGCAAATTGAAGCGTGCTCGCAAGCGGCGCTGAGTGGCGGGTCAGAAGACCTGTAACGAATTGAGGCTTGGTCGATCGATCGACCAAGCCTTTTTTGATGGGCACTCCTGATCTTAGTGTGCCCGTTGGGCCGTGAAGATCAGACTCGTTAGATCAATCCCAGTTCCAGCAACGCCGCTTCGCTCATGCGCTCCTTGGTCCATGACGGTTCAAAAACCAGATCGACTGTGCAGCTTTTCACTGCATCCACGTTCTCCACCTTGGTTTCCACGTCCGCCACGATCTGCCCCGCCACCGGGCAGCCGGGCGCGGTGAGCGTCATCGTGATTTTCACCGCGTTGTCGTCGGCGACGTCGATCGCGTAGATCAGACCGAGGTCGTAGACATTGACCGGGATCTCCGGATCGTAGACGGTTCGCAGCGCCGAAATGATTTGGTCCTGTACCACCTGTTGCGATGGCTTTGACGCCGGCGCGACCCCAAGCGGATCCCCGGCGCCGCGCGCGGGCGCGTCTTCGGCAAACGCGTTTCGGAGCTGCTGGACCTTATCGTTTGGATTGATCACGCCAAGCGATTTTCGGGTGGGTTCGTTCATTTCACGCCTTCCTATCCTGAGATGGAGACCAGCTGGTTCGCGTGCGCCCGAATCCGCTCGACCATCCCCGCCAGGCCGTTGCGGCGGCCCATTGTGAGGTACTGATCAAGCCCCAGTTGTTTGAAAAATCCTTCTACGTCAAACGCGAGAATCGCACGCGAGCTCTGGCCGGCGTAGACCTTCTGTAATAATGCGATCAACCCGCGCACAAGATCCGCATCACTGTCGGCGAGGAAATCCAGCGCGTCCTGCGAATCGGGGTGCTTGCGCGCAAACATGTGCACCGTGCTCTGACAGCCATGCACGCGCGTCAGCTCGGTCTTCATCTCCGGGAGCATCGGCAGCAGTTTTTCACCGATATCGATGATGATCTGATAACGCTCTTTCCAGTCATCGAACATCGAGAACGTTTCAATGATCTCCGCAGCCGCGGCATCGGGTGATGCGGCGCTCTTTTCGGGGAAGCGAATCATGGACGCATCGATCTTCGCGGCGGCCTTGGGCTTTTGGGCGCGAATCAGCTTCTCCAGGCCCGCCACCAGCGCATCCACATCGTCGCGCGTATTGTACATCGCGATTGATGCGCGGATGGTGCCGGGGATGCCGAAGCGCGTCATGACCGGCATGCAGCAATGATGCCCGGTGCGGACGGCGAT
>JACMML010000406.1 GCA_014379105.1 Phycisphaerae bacterium | reverse complement strand
TGGCCATGGAGCGTGCGGAGGACGGCGCAGGTGTCAGCGTCGAACTTCATGCCGATGTCGCCGGTGTAGCCGATCTTGCGGATTGCATCGCGGGCGGTCGCATCGGCGTGGTCCAGCGCCTTGATTGCGTTGTCGTTGTGCACCGTTATTTCGCCAGCCAGCACGACCAGGCCGGTTGTCACCAGCGTCTCACACGCGACGCGTGCGTATTTGTCCTCTGCCAGGAGCGAATCGAGCACGGCGTCGCTGACCGCGTCAGACACTTTGTCCGGGTGACCCATCGACACCGATTCACTGGTGAAAAAGTAATTCCCTGCTGCCACAATTGCTCCTTCGAATTTAGAAAATGCCCATGAAAACAGTCGAGTCTTTCAATCTATACCCATTTTCACCCCCCGGCAAGCCACACCGAGTTACCGGGCCAAACAGCGAGCGATGGATGCCTAATTGTCCCGTCACATCCCGCACATTCCTTCTCACCGGCTTCGGAGCCCGCATTTACTGCACCTGTCGCATTTGTAGCATTTCCACGACGTAACCCATTGGCCGGCCATGACATGACGATGCGCACCCCGGTGCAACAAAGCGCCGGATTGTTGCACGGTAACGACGCGACACTTGCTCCTCATCGTTGGTCCTCACATGTCAATGAGCTTCGCGCCGCCGTCGTGAAGATGGCGGAACCGGGTACGGCGATGATGCCCTTCTGTAAAGACCCGCCGCGCTACGCCGGCGCGCGCACAATATCGACCTCAATCGGCAATAAGTCGTTTACCATCAAGGCCACAAATTTTCGGATTTCCAACTGCCCCAATCAGGCGTTCACTTGCAGCCATGGTTCTAGCGCTTGCGATAAACAGCTATCTAGAACCACGTGGCCGACGCTTTAGCTTTTTGGGCAGAATTCAGATCGTTGCCGACTAAAAAGTAAACGACCTGATCGCTTCGCCACGCCAGGACTGGGTGCGGCGAATCCGGCGCGCTGAGCGTGACGACCGTGTCTTTTTCCCAATCGACCTGGCCGGTGAACGCCTGGACGAAGATGCTCAGGGTGTCTCGCTGGCCGGGGTCGATCGGCACGTACAGCAGGTGCGCGGTGTTCTCCAGCGGTTCGGCACACGGGCCGGCGCCGGCGAATTTAAATCCGGCGCTGCTGAGGTTCGGATACGGATTGTCTAATTTGAGATCCCGTCGAATCGATTCCGCAAGCGGACTAAGTTCCCGCGGGAACTCGGCGCTGTGTTTCGACGGAAAGCGTGAGCAATCAACATGTACGCGCACGACAGCGTCACGCAGCGATACCCGAACAAGCGCTGGGTCGCTGGTTTGATTGAGGGCACTTTCGGTCCCGTCGGCGGTTTGCGTGAAATGTTTCCCCACCCAAAATGCGCACGCTGCCAACAATATGGCCGCCGCAATACCGGCAGTTCGTCCCGGAGACCACCACGGTGACGCAGCGCTGCTCACGTTTGCCGGCTGCTGCGCCACAATTGATTCAACCTTCTGCCGCAACTCCGGTGGCAACGACGGCGTGGCATTGAGGACCGCGCGGCTGGCCGCGAATCGGAGCTGCTGTTGCTCGCGCAGGATCGCCAAAACTTCGGGATGATCGCAGAGGTAGTGCAGCAGTTCCAGCGACTGCGCAGGCTCCAACTCACCGTCGGCAAAAGCGGTTAACTGCTGGCGAAAATTGTCTTCGATTCTGGCCATCAGGTTAGACAATCGTTACGTACGGGGTTTCATTTCATCATTCGAAACTTCTTCGCGCCGAACCAGACCCTGTTCGCCGGCCAGCGTCGCCAGCCGCACCGACAGCATCTCTCGCGCGCGGAATAATCGACTCATCACTGTTCCGACCGGCGCACCGATCACCTCCGCGATTTCACGGTACCGCAGTCCTTCCACCGCCGACAACAGGAACACGGTCTTCAAATTTAACGGAAGCTCGTCAATGGCGTGCTTGAGACGTTCATCAACCTGATCCCAGTTGACCTCGGCAAGGGACGGGACCTCGGAGATACCTGGTTGACCGTCGTCGGCCACAGGCTCGTGCGCGTTCACTGCTAATTTTGCTTCGCGCTGCTGCTTTCCGTAATGCTCATTGATTACATTACGGAGAATCTTGAATAGCCACGGGCGCATCCCGTGATCGGCGAGCTGAAACGTTGCCGAAGCCTTCAGCGCGTGCAGATAAGTTTCTTGAACCAAGTCATCGACTTCGTGCCGTTTAGCCGCCAAGTGATAAGCGAGCCGAAATACGGCAGGCAGTTCGTTCAACGCCAGACGTTGGAATTCCTTTTCTTCCAAATGCAGTCCTCAGACAAGACCGGACAGATCGTCCGCGTCAGACGTCGGGAAAGATCTATAACAGAGGCACGATATGACGAGTTAAATCCGTATGCCATCGGGATTTCCACCACCCCGAGCGCGTCACATTCGGCGGTCTGTACGTCGTTCGTATAACTTCCAATAAGAATTCATTTTGGGGAATAAACCGAGCGCCATTCGGATTCTCCTCAGCATTCGCCGGCAGGGATCGACATTGATCCACGCGTGTGCCCGAGAATCGCGATTGTATGCCGGAAGAATGTTACGTAGACCCTGAATGGAGGAATCGCAATGCTCACCAAAATATCCAGACCCCTTTTTGAGGCGTTAGAAAGCCGTTCGTTGCTCTCTAGCGGATTCGTCTTCGTCGCGACGAATCATAACAATACCGAGGATCCGAAGAGCGAAGCCAATGAAGTCGTCGCCTATCGGCGCGCCGATGACGGTAAGCTGACGTTGTTCAAAAAATTCAGCACCGGCGGACAGGGTTCCGGCCCGTCAGTCCGGTTCGCGGGTGACGGGCTTGGGTCGGCGCACTCTGTGCAGCTTAGCCAGGACAAGAAGTTCCTGTTCGTCGCCAACGCCGCCAGTGACAATGTGTCGGTGTTCCGCGTCGGCAAAGGCGGACTAAAACTCGTCGATATTGAACCCACCGGCGATTTCCCGAATAGCATCACCCAGCGCGGCAATCGCGTTTATGTCCTCAATGCGGCCGGGCACGGCAGCATCACCGGCTTCAAATTTGATTCCGCCGGCGAGCTCTCACGTCTGAGCAATTCGACGCGCAACATCCAAGCCAACCAGGACGAAATCCGCCCGGACACGTTGTTTAATCCCGTGCAGGTTTCGTTCACGCCCAATGGCAAGCATCTGGTCGTCAGCATCAAGGACGGGCCGAAGGCGGGCGCGCTCCCCGGAGTTACGCCCACTGGCCCGGGCAGAGTGCTGGTGTTTGACGTCGATAATGACGGCCGGCCGTCCAAAACTTTCGAGCGCACTGATTTTAACAACCGCGGTCCGTTCGGATTCTCGTTCGATACCAAGGGACGAATTCTGTTAACCCTTTTTGTTGGTGGCCCGGTCATTGACGGCGCGATCACGTCATCAGTGGGCTCATACAGCATCAATAGCGCCGGCCATCTGGTCGCTATTACTTTGGGCCTGAATAATGATCAGATCGATTCGTGCTGGATCGAAAACAACGGCAAGTACGCCTTCTCCGCGAATTATACCTCAAACACGATCTCCAGCTATCGCGTCGGTGCCGATGGAAAACTGACTTTGATCAATAAGAAGGCCGCTGTGATCACGGTGCCCGACCGCATTCAGGGCGCGACGCCGATTGATATACGAATCAGTGCGGACGGCAAATTCCTTTACAACGTTCTCCCGGGTGCGGGCAAAGTTGGCGCCTGGCGCATCAACAGTAACGGCAGCCTGGCGAGCATCGGCTCATTCGGCGGCCTCACCAGAACCATCAACGGAGATCACGCGCCGCACGAATTTGGTAGCGGAGGAAGCCCGGCCGGAATCGAGGTCACTTAGGCTTGCTAAGAAAAAAGTTAAACGATGAAGCAGCGCTGCTTCACATACGCACTTAAATGTATTTGAAAGGTAGATAGACAAATGAGAAATTCACATTGCATATTGGCAATCGCCGCGACAGCCGCGATCGGACTCGGAACGCTGACCATCGCGCAGGATAAGTCGATGGAAAGCGGCAGACCAGAGTTAAGCAAGATGGAGAAACCCATGGGCGCGATGGCGAAAATAGATAAAGGCATGGCGGAAAAAATGGTGGCGTCCTGGCCGGAGGCGTCAAAGATGGCGTGTATGGCCATGATGGAGAAATACGGCCCGCCAAACGAGATGACTCCCACCCACGCCATGTGGATGAACAACGGCCCGTGGAAGTGGACCTGCGTCTCCAGCATGGCGACAGAACACAAGTTCCCCGTAGCGCACGAGGACGTGATGGAGCAGGCGATCGACTATCGCGTCCCGCCGGAGATGGTTTCCAAGATCGTGATGTACGATGGGAGCGTCACCGTGAAGCGAACCGAAGGCCTCTTGACGGCCCGATGTGACAAGGAAGGCGCTAATTTCCTGGCGCTGAATCTGGCGCACGAGATCGCCACCGGGAAACGCAGCGTGGAAGAAGCGCGCATGGAGTACGCGAAACAGATCGACATGGTCATGAAAAAGCAGCCCGCGCCGCTGACCGAAAAGCTGATGTTCGCGCCGATGAAAGATAAAGCGAACGACACCGATCAGCCCGCCATGATGAAATAGTTCTAAATTGCGCCTGATTTCATCGATACACGGCGGGACACTCTCTTATGGAGTGTCCCGCCGTGGCTATTTAGCGTGGATTTGATGCTATACTGATTCACGTGAAGTCTATGAAAACCCAAGGCGAAATCGAAAGCGCCATCGCCGAAGGCATGACGCGCTTTGAACAGGAATACATGGGCCGTGGCCCGAAGCATGTGCACGCTTATCTGATTGATGATCTGGTCGTCGTCCGCCTTAAAGGCGTATTAACTGCCGCCGAGCAGCACTTGGTCAAGATGCTTTCGGGTGAGAAGGGCAGAGACTTGCTCAAGCAGGTGCGCACTCACTTGATTGAGGTGGCGAGGCCGACCATGGAGGCGATGGTGCACGAGATCACCGGCGTTAAGGTGGTTAGCCTGCATCACGACATCAGCACCGTGATCGGCGAAGAGGTCGTACTGTTCACGCTTGCCGAGTCGCCGGTTTTCCGCGAGAGCAAGAAAAAGCAGACCTGATCAACGCCGTCTGGGGACGCGTGTCCATCACATCGACACCCACAAAAACTGGCAAAAAAAAATTAGGCTGGATTCCCGCCGTAATTTGTCCGATCCATCTAGTACTACAGCACCCCGAAATATGGCTACGTATGTGGCCGTTTTTCGATTCGGATGACTAGATGACGGGCAGCCCGCGATGTCGGGAGGCCCATTAACGAGTAAGCCGACGCGGTTTCAGGCGCCCCTTTTTCAGGCGTGTGGATCCTCGTCGGCTTTTTTTTGGCCTTGACCGTGCCCCAAGGGGCGGGCGTTCTTTTTTCAAAGAGGTTTTTCATGAAGCGTTCAATCGAAAATCAAATCGGGCAAACCGTATCGTCCAACCGTGGCAATCAGCGTCGCAACGCCGTAGTGCGCTCGGCGGTTGAATCGCTTGAAGGACGGGTATTCCTTTCGGGAAACGCGTTCGGACAGGTCGTTGACGGAAACCTCACCATCACCGGTGATGAATCGCCTAACGTACTGACATTGAATCAGACCGGTCTCCGTCCGCACCAAGTTCGAGTCATGGGGACGAGCATCAACGGCCAGGCCGGCTCGATCATATTCAGCGGAGTAAAAGGCGACATCAGCATTCGCATGGGCGAAGGGGCCGACAGCGTCACCTTGCGTGACATGAATCTCCCGCAAAGTCTCGGCGTATCGCAAGGCGGGCGCGATACGCTGGCGATCACCGATGTGACGATCGCGCGAAATCTGACGCTGCGAAACAGCACGACCCGGCTGCCGATCAATTCGACAATCACCAGTACTATGGTCGGTAAGGGGCTGAGAATCGTCAGCGGCGCCGGCGGACAGAATCTAACCCTCAAATCCGTCGAAGTGAACGAAAGCGCACTGATCCTCACGGGAATGAGGTACGACGCAATCACCATCAATGACTCCACCTTCCACGACGATTTTGTACTGAACAGCGGACGCGGCGCGGACGCCATTCGGCTCGAAGCTGGTGGCACGGTCAACGGACCGCGCACCCGGTTCGAAGGCTCGACCGTGATTGCGGCAGGCGCCGGCGACGACGCGCTGCAGCTTGGTCAGACCGGACAGGCCGGCAACCGCGTCGATTTTGTCGATAGCGTTAGTCTCGATGGCGGCGCGGGGAGCGATATCATCCGTCGATTCAACGCCCGTTTTGCGACAAAAGCGCAGATCAATGGGTTTGAAGTGGTCAACCCGAGTGCGGACACCACGGCCCCGACGGTCACTTCCACCGACGCTGCGAACAATGCCACAGGGGTTGCGCTGAACCGAAAGGTCGCCGCGATTTTCAGTGAGGCGATGAACCCGCTGACCATCACCACTTCCACATTCACCCTCACCGGACCCGGCAGCAACGCCATTGCGGGTACTGTGACGTACGTCGGCACCACCGCCACATTTACACCCAACAGCAATCTCACCGCGAACACCACTTTCACCGCGACGCTCACGACCGGGGTTAAAGATCAGGCCGGCAATGCGCTAACGAGTGCGAAGGTGTGGACATTCACAACCGGCGCTACCGCGGACACCACCGCGCCGACCGTGAGCCTCACGAGTCCCACGGACCTTCAGACGAATGTCGTGCTCAACAAGACCATCGCAGCCACCTTCGGCGAGTCGATGGACCCGGCGACGATCACCTCATTGACCTTCACATTGAACGGCCCAAGCAGCACTGCCGTGACCGGAACGGTGAGCTACGACGCGCTCAGCAAGATCGCGTCATTTACACCATCAAGCGAACTGGACCCCAACACAGTCTACACCGCCACGATCAACGGCGGCGTGAACGGTGTCACGGATCTCGCCGGCAACGTGCTGGCCAGTGATAAAGTCTGGAGTTTCACAACTGGAACCCAGGTGGCGCAGACTCCGGTCAACCTCGGCGCCGCGAGCACATTCGCGGTAATGGCGACCTCGGCGATCAGCAGCACGGGCGCGACGCAGATCAATGGCGATGTCGGACTCAGCCCGGGAACCGCGCAGGGAATTCCCACCGCTCAGGTGAACGGAAGCATCCATGTGAACGATCAGGCGATCGTCGATGCACAGGCCGATCTGCTGGCGGCATACAACGACGCGGTAAGCCGATCGACGACATCACAGGTTCTGGCCGGCAACATGGGCGGGCTGACGTTTACACCCGGGCTGTATACGAACTCCACGTCAGTATTGATTCAGGGTTCGGGAGCCAACAATAATGTTACGCTTGATGCTCAGGGAGACCCGAATGCCATCTTTATCTTCAAGATGGGATCGACACTCACCACCGGCACCGGCTCTCAGGTGATTCTCGCCGGCGGTGCCAAAGCGGGGAACATCTTCTGGCAGGTGGGCACTTCAGCGACGCTGAACACCTCGTCAATCTTTAAGGGCAATATTCTCGCCTCGGTGACCATCACGGTTAATTCCGGGTCGGACGTTGAAGGTCGCTTGCTCGGCGGATCAAACTCCGACGGCGCGGTGACCGTGAACGCCAGCACGGTGACTCTGCCTGTAGCATGAATTTAAAGCACGGGTGGCGTGCATGATTCTCGGGCAACGAATCCGGAGCGTCGCGATCGAACCAGATCGTGCCGCTCCGGATCGTCGTTGGTGAGTTTGAGGTTTATACGATGGTGCGAGCGCCTGTTATCGGTATGTTATTCTCCGTGCCCGCTAGTCGTTCATTGCCCGCCTTGGATCGCGCCGCCATTGAAGCGGAACTGGGGTTTGGCGTACCCGACGCTTTTATGAAGCTGCTAAACCTGCTGAAGTCGGGGGACGGCGCGGTGGATTGCGGGGCAGACTCATTGTTCCATGCGACGACCGGGCTGCAGTCGCTACTTCCGCACGACATGCCGCCCGGTACGCCGCCGGAGCTGTTTTTGATCGGGAGCACCGGCTTGGACGGCATCAACTGCGGGTGCGTGATTCACGATCCGCACCTCGGGCAGGAATATCCACTCGCCTTGTACGATCCCAGCGCTGCAAGGGCGGATTATCTGGGGCTCGATTTTCGTCGCAGTCTGGGCACGCTGATGGGCATCGCGTGGCGCGAGGTTTGCCGCGGAACAAACGTGCGTTCTGATGATTCGCACAAGCATCTGATGGAGCGCGTACGGGCGGTGATTGAAGGAATGCGGTTCGATCCGGATGAACTCCCCACCGAAGCGCCGCTGGGGTTGCGGCCACGAACGCCGCCGGGTTGGCGATTCGCCGCAACCGCGGACGGGCTTGGCGTGATGGCACCTGCGACGATGTTCTCACTCAACCAGCCGTTCGATGATGAGCCCGAATCATTCGTGCGCATGGAAATCGACGCCTACACCGATCCGGCGCGTGCGGCCGCAAAGAAAAATCAGCACGCGACGGCGCTGTGGCATCTTCGGAACGGCTACACGTTTTGGGCCGCCGACGGGCTGCCGAAATCGCTGACTGATCTGATGGCCGACACCTACCACGCACTGGGTCGGCATTATTTGTTGACGCGGTTAGCGCAGGAAACTGCGTTGCACGGAGAAGCATGACGTGTTAATCACGCGTTGCACGGGCACGATGCTTCATTGTCAGGAATGTTTCGCGCCTATTTGCTATCCCCCAGCGCCTTCTCGATCGCCGCGATGAATTCAGGATCATCCGGCTTCATCGCGCTGGCGTAGCGGGCGTAGACCTGGCCGGTGCGGTCGATCAGGAACTTGCTGAAGTTCCAGCCGATTTCCCCGGCAAAATCGCCGGCGGTCGTCGGCTCGGTCAGGAACTTATACAGCGGGTGCTTGTCGTCGCCTTTGACGCTGATCTTGCTCATAATCGGGAAGGTGACATTGTAAGTGCCGGTGCAAAATGCCTTGATCTCCAAGTCTGTGCCGGGCTCCTGTCCTTTGAAATTATTCGCCGGAAAACCAATGATGACCAGGCCGCGGTCTTTGTACTTCTGATTCAGCGCTTCCAGCGCGGTGTACTGCTTTGTGAATCCACACTTGCTTGCGACATTGACGATCAACACCACCTTGCCGCGATGATCCGCGAGGTTGACATTGTTGCCATCAACATCCTTCACCTGATACTGCAACGGCCCGGTGTACGCGCTGGCCGGCTGTGTGGCGGCGGGCATATTTGGCTCCTTCACGATGTCTTTTCCCAGTACCTGCTTGACGCGAAATGCAACGAACCCAACCGTTACGCATACAGCGGCGAGAATCAGAAGACGCGTGGTCATTGGCAACACTCCGGTAGAGACTTCCCACAATAGCATCTGGCGGTTGCGATGGCGACGACGTGCCCTATTATAGCGCCGATTCGTCCGGAAAAACCGCACGGCGGCGTCTGATTCTCGTACGAGGCAGCGAGCGTTCATGGAAGAACAGGACCGACAAACCCAAATCCTGCCCGTGTCCGACGAGTCGCAACTGGTCGATGGGGGGGTTGCGACTGACCTCATCACGGGCGAAATTGTCATTACCCCCGAATTGCTCGAGTCCAGCCCCGGCCGGATCGCGCAGACAATTGAGGAAGCGCCCGCTGACCAGGGCGCTCGCGTGCTCGAGCAGCTCCCACTGGATGTCGCGGCGGCGGTGAGCGAATACCTGGACCCCAAGACCGCGGCGCGGATTTTCAAAGAGGTGGATTCCGGCACCGCCGCCGGCGTGGTGCTGGCGATGAATCGCGCCGAGGCCGCGATGGTGCTGGCGGAGATGGATCCCGACGATCGCGTCGACATCCTGGGCCTTATTTATCCCGAGGCTCACGAAGAGCTGCTGGCCGAGCTTGATGCCGCCAAAGCCGCCGAGACGCGCAGCCTTGAGAGCTACGCCCGCGACACCGCTGGCGGGATCATGACCACGCAGGTCACCGCTTTATACGAATATCTCACCGTCGAAGACGCGATCAATCTGCTGCGCAAGCTGAGCCAGGAACTGGAGCAGATGTTTTACGTCTACGCCATCGACCGGCTCGGCCGGCTCGTGGGCGTGCTCTCGATGCGCGATCTGATCCTGGCCAAGCCGTCGAGCCAGTTGCGCAACATCATGATCAAGAACGTGCGCTCCGTGCCGGCCACGATGGATCAGGAAGAAGTCGCCCGACTGATGCGCGGTAGCGGCTATCTAGCGATGCCCGTCGTCGATGACATCCGCAAGCTGATCGGATTGATCACTGTCGATGACGTCGTCGACGTCATTCAGGATGAGGCGACCGAAGACATCCAGAAGATGTTCGGCGCCGGCGCCGAAGAGCGCCTGAACAGCGCCTGGCACTTCAGCTTTCGCAAGCGCGTCTTCTGGCTACAGATCAACTTGCTCACCGCATTCCTCGCGGCCGCGGTCATTTCGTCATTCCAGGAAGTCATCAAGGTGCTGCCGCTATTGGCGGCGTTTCAGACAATCGTCTCAGGTATGGGCGGAAACGGCAGCGCCCAGGCGATGGCGGTGACGATCCGCGGCATGGCGACAGGGCAGGTCGATCGCAAGTTGCTTCGCCATGTTTTACGGCGTGAACTAATCGTGGGAATCCTGACCGGCATCGCCGTGGGGCTCTCCACATGGGCGGTCGCGGCCGTCTTTTATCACGATCAGCAGGGTTTGAAGATCGGCGCTGTCATTGCAGTCGCGCTGCTGTTCAACCAGATCAACGCGTGCGTCAGCGGCGCCGCGATTCCGTTCGTGATGAAAAAGCTCGGGTTTGACCCCGCGCAGAGTTCGACCATTTTCGCCACCACGCTGACAGATTGCGGCGGGTTCTTCGCGACGCTGGGGCTGGGATATCTGCTGATGAATTGGCTGACGGTATAGGATGCGCGGATATACAAGACTCAATCCTTTTGGATTAGCTGGATGACCTGGAACATTCGCTCGACCGCGCCGCGGTCGACATCCCCCGCGATCGCTGATTGCGCGTTCACTGCCGCGCACGCAACGCCGAGACGGGCGGCTTCCTGGATCGGCCAACCGCGCTCCAAACCTGCGGCGACTCCGGCGGCGAGGGAATCGCCGCTGCCGATGGGGCTGACGACGTTCACCTTCGGCGACGCAATGATCCACGTCGATCTGCCATCGGTGACGTGCGTCGGATTCGGACCGTCAGTGACGATAATGGCGGCCGCGCCTTGTTGAAGCGCCTGATTCATCGCGATCGCCAGATCATCTCTACCAATCTCAGCGCGATTGCATTTGACGATCACACCGGCCAACAGCGCCCGGCTCAACGCCGGGCCTTTAGCATCGACGATGACTCGGATTGAGGGATTGACGCGCTTCGCTCGCTCGGCGGCGGATCGATAGAAATCTACTGAAATGTTCGGCGCGATCGTGCCCGCACAGACCAGGACTTCGCTGCGCGGCGCCAGATCCGCGATCAGCTCCAGGATGCGTTCTTCATCACCAACACCCGCTGGTCCGGCTTCCTCTACGAGTTCCGTCGTTTGGCCGGTGGATCGATCGATGACGGTGACGCACACGCGCGTTGGCGCGGCGCATTCAATGAAACTGTGTTGAATTCCGAGGGATTCAAGATTCTGCCGGACTGTCTGCCCGGTTTCACCTCCGACCAGCCCGATGCAGACAACCTCATGCCCCATCATCCGCGCGACCCGCGCGACGTTCACCGCTTTACCAGCTGCCGAGACGTGAACCTCGGCGGCGCGGTTTACCGCGTCCGGCGTCAGCCGATCGAAGATCATCGCACGCGCGACGGCCGGGGTTGTGCCGAGGGTGAGGATCATGGGTCAATCGTCGTGGATGCTGACCAGCATCTCCACCGTCGCCGGGCGGAAGCCGCACGAAGCGAACATGCGCCGTCCGGCCTCGTTGGCGCTGGCGGTCTGAAGTCGGACCTGCCTGACACCGAGTTCCTTAAAACGACTGATCGTTCGCGCCGTCATCTCCCGGCCGGCGCCTTGGTTGCGAAAAGAATCGTCTACCCACAAATCGTGCACCCATC
>JACMML010000405.1 GCA_014379105.1 Phycisphaerae bacterium | reverse complement strand
GGTGGTGCAGGTGCCGCGGCTTTGGTCGCAGGAACTCAACACCGTTGTATCGGTTCCCGATGGGGGCACGCTTCTCCTCAGCGGCATGATGCGGCCCGTTGATGCGGAGCAGAAGAAGTTCACCCCGACCTTCTTCCTCGTTAGGCCAACTATCATCATGCAAGGGGAAGCGGACGCCAGTTCGGCTAAATAAACAGTTCTATCGAATCGAGGATGTCCGCCTTATCGCGATTCGCAGAATCTGTTCCTGTTCCGCCGAAGACGCGGTCGGTGGCGCTGTCGCGGGTGTATAGCGTGTCGTTGCCGGCGCCGGCGTCGAGGTAGTCGTTGCCCAGATTGCCGGTGAGCGTGTCCATGCCGTCCGCGCCGTAGACCGTGTCGTTGCCCCGGCCGCCGAGTAGGTTGTCGTTGCCTTGGTCGCCGAGGATGCGATCATTGCCTGCCGAGCCGTCGATGAAATCATGGCCGGCGCCGCCTTCGATGTAGTCGTTGTTTTCATTGCCGACGAGCGTGTCATCGCCGGGTCCGCCGAAAATCGCGTCGTCGGATGATGAGCCGATCACTGAGTCTTGTCCGTCGTCCCCGAAGATCACCGACGGCATGTTGGTCCGTGCGATATCGTCGCCGGCACCCAGAAGCACCCGCGCCGAGACGATGGTGTCCGAGCGGTTGATGGTCACTTGGTCATCGCCGTTGCGAGTGCTGATGACGATCCCGCCGGCGGGGAAGCTGCCGACGATCTCGATCACGTCGTCGCCGGCTCCGGTGCTGATCTCGATGCGATCGACGACAGAGGTGGCGGTCGAGAAATGCTCGCCATTGATCGATACATCGATCTTGTTGCCCAGTCCGCTCACTTTGATGAAATCTCGGGCGGTGGTCCCGCTGATGATGATTCGGTTGCCCGCGTGGGTCACCGCCGGTACCGCGGCGGCAGTGCTGAGGCGGACGAGGGTGTTTTCCAGAATCGCGTAGAACGTGCCTGCATCGGCCGCCGCGGCGCGGATGATCTGATGTGCGCCGCTGAGTGAAGCGTTGTTGATATCCGCCTTGATTTTGGCCGCGACTACGCCGTCGCCGTCTGGCGCGGTTGTGCGATCAAGCGTGAAGTCGGGCTTGATGCGCGCGATTCCGCCGGCGGATTGTCCGGGATTGAAGGGGTCGGCGAATCCGCCGGTGATGAGCACTTTTCCGTCAGGCGTCACCGCCAGCGAACTTGCCTGGTCGTAAGTCGATAGTCCGCCGGCGAAGCGCAGAAGATTTTTCCGCGTCGTGTCGGCGGGATCGATCACGGCATTTCGCACAGTGCCTTTACCGTCCAGCGCCAGCACTTCGGTCAATCCATCTTCCCGGTCGATCAGCAGCATGGATTGCGAATCAGGCAATACCGCGAAATCGGTCAACGATTTATTGTCGAATGTGGCGGGGGTGATGAACGTGCCGTCGCCGGCGAAGGTGGTGTTGAGCGTACCGCCGGAGGTGAGGCGCAGCACGCCGATGCGCGGCGTCTCCTGCCCGTTCGATACCGCGAGCATGACCCGGCCGCCTGGCGCGGAGCGCACCTGGATTACGGCGGCCTGTATCTCGGTCAGCAGCGCCGCAAAACCTGGCGCGGTTGTGTAGTTAAATGTGCCGTTGTTCGACCACGTCGTGTCGATGAATCCGTTCGCGCCATACCGGGCAACGGTCGTATTGCCGGCGGCGAAGAACGCGCCGGTGGAATCAATCGAGATGGAGCGATTATTTTTTACCTTGGTTGTCCCGCCGGTGCCGAACGATGCATCAATCGTGCCGTCGTTTTTCAGCCGCGCGACGGCATTGCCGAGATTGACTTCGATCTTGCCGCTGGCGAGGGAGACCAGTTGAACCACCCGTTGACCGACCGAACCGATCACGGCCGGCTTGCCGCCGTTGAACGCGCTGTCGAGTTTTCCATCGGTGGTGATGCGGGCGATAAAGGGGCGAGCGTCTTTATTCTGCCCGCCGATCAGGACCTTGCCCGATTGGCTGATGCCGACCGCCTGCAGCGAGCTGCCGGTCAGGCGAAACTGTCCGGCGGACGCGAAGGCGCCGTCGAGCGCGAACGCCAACAGCCGGCGGGTCTCCAATTGCTCGACATCCGCAACCCCCACAACAGGTACAATCCGCATCGCATGCCGCAGCATCAAACGCCTCCTTGCCTGCACCATCCCGGTCGCGTCGCGCCGGTCGTTGATCGTTGTAACCTGTGCTGCCGCAAACGCCTATGGCATCCGGCACGCTGTTAATTCATCCGCCGCCGGTCCGGTTCTGTCGTCTGTAACGCCTGCGTCGTCGCAGCGTCTTTCTTGTAGGGAATCGCCACGTGCGTTAACATTATGCAACTCTTCACTGGCACGGACGGCATCGGAGAGCACCACATTATGAAATTGATCGTCACGATCCCCGCTCTCAACGAAGAAAAAACCATTGCCGAGGTCATTCGGGCCATTCCGCGAGACATCGTCGGCATCTCCGAGGTGGAGGTGCTGGTCTGCAACGACGGCTCAACCGACCGCACCGCCGAGCTTGCCGAGGCCGCGGGCGCGACGGTCATCACCATTCACGGTCGGCCGGGCCTGGGCACGGTTTTCCGCACCGGGTTTGAGCGGGCGATGCGCCGCGGTGCCGATATCATCGTCAACATCGACGGCGACGGGCAATTTAATCCCGCCGACATCACCGCATTGATCCAGCCGATCCTAGAAGACCAGGCCGATTTCGTCACCTGTTCCCGGTTCAAAGACCCGGCGCTGCACCCCACGATGCCGGCGGTGAAGTTCTGGGGCAACAAGGTCGTAACTAACCTGATCAACTGGGTTTGCGGTGGGACCAAGTTCTCCGACGTCTCCTGCGGATTTCGCGCCTTCAACCGCGATGCCGCCTACCGGATGACGCTGTTCGGACGCTACACCTACACGCAGGAATGCTTCATCGACCTCTTCAGCAAAGGCGTCCGCATCGCCGAGGTGCCGTTGAAGGTCCGCGGCGTCCGCGAGCACGGCAAGAGCCGCGTCGCCAGCTCCATTCTCAAATACGCCACCAACTCGCTGCCGATCATCATTCGCGCAATGCGCGACATTCAGCCCCTGAAATTCTTCGGCGGGATCGCGGGGATTCTGTTCCTCTGCGGGCTGCTGATGAGCGGATTCATCACCGGCTGGTGGATTTTCAATACCGAGCCGGTCCGCAACACCACCGGCGACATCATTCGTGTCGTGCATAAGACGTCGCCGTTCACGTCGCTGATCACTGTCAGCGGCGTGCTATTCGTTTTGTCGTTCCTAATGGGCGCACTGGCGTTGCTTGCGGACATGATGGGCCGGCATCGCAAGATCAGTGAGGAAATGCTGTACTTGGCTCGGCGTCGCATCTACAGCAGCAAGCGGACAATCAAGGTGAGTCTGCCCGATGAGAACCACCACGCCGGCCTGCCGACGCTGCCCGATGCGTGGGCGCCGATCATCCGCTCAATCCGGAGCCCCGATGCCCACGACCATCGCGACACCGAGGTGCATGTCACCCCGGAACGGCCGGCGCAGAAAGCTGCCGTTTAGGCGATCCCGATTCACCCTTCATCACATTGATGCAAAAAACCGCGATCGCGCCATCAGGATTAGGCCGTCGGTGCTGAGTCGCGCTTGTTTTCGCTTTTGAGGATTAGAAATCCCAGCAGCGCCAACAGCACGTCCAAAACAATCTGCGCCACGGCCCGGATGACCACGATAATCGCCGCCTGCGGCCCGACCAGCGGGGTGAGGCCGATGAGCAGGATCGCCTCGCGCACGCCGAGGCTGCCGGGCGCGAAAAGCGCCAGATAGCCGATGGTTTGTGAAAGCGCGGCGAAGCCGATCATCAGCGGCAGATGCCTGATCGACCAATCCCCGGTCACGGAGCCCACCATCAGCAATAGCGCGATTCCGGTCAGCAGCCATTGGCCGAATGCGCAGCAGACGGGTATCAGGTATTGGCCGACCGGCGGCATTTTGGAAAGCGGTTGTTTCTTGAGCTTTTGCAGTACGAAATTAACGATCCGTCCGAAAATACTTGGCCAGAGGCAGATCACGCCGGCGACCATCACCGGTATCCCGACCGCCGGACCCCACGGCGCGACCTCGCGAATGGGTCGCCAAAACAGCAGCGGCGCCCCGACAATAAGCCCGGCGAGCACCGCGAGGCCGTCCAGCGCCAGCACGACGCTGACCGCGACCGCGATCGGGATGCCGTACCGCCGCAGCATCGACATCGCCGCCAATAAAGCGGCGACCTTGCCGGGGATATATTTTCCGATCGGCGGCAGCCACGCCACCGCCAGCATCTGCCGCCACGTCGGCGCGTGCGCGTACGCGCCCAGCAGCGTGCGGTAGGAAATCATCTGCACCGTCGAAACGGAAATGAGCACCAGAAACGACATCACCAGCGGCAGCGGGCGTATGTGCACGGTGTTGAAATCGATCTTCTGCCATTGCGTCCACAGCGCCCGGCCGACATAGATGAAAACCAGGATCAGCAGCGTGAATTTGATCAGCGCAATCACGCGCGATCGCTCTGGCGATTGATCTGGCAATCGAGCCGGCGGCGTGGAAGGGGGCGCGAGATTTGGCTTGGTGAAATCGCTCATGCCGGTGCCTTCACTTCACGCGGCGTCCTGATGTGCGAAGACGAAACCAGCCGTACCTTTTCCATCACCTGTTCCACCGTGATCTGCTTAATCTGATCGAGCATGCCGGGTCGCATTTTTGGTCTTGTCGCCTCCAGTGGATAGAGAAACGCCAACTCCCGCAGCCCGGCGGGTTGGACGACGAGGTCGCGATTGCCGAATGGACAGACTCTGTCCGGATCAGCCGGGGCGAACAGCGTAACTGCCCGCTTGCCGACGGCGGCCGCGAGATGGGCGAGGCCGCTGTCGGTGCCGACATAGAACGCTGATCGCTCGAGCATCGCGCCCGCAACACCGAGATTGCCGCGCAGTGTGATGCTGTGGATGTGGGACAGGTCGCTGATTTTGCCAAGGATCGACTGCGCCACGCCGACCTCATCCGGACCTTCCACGATCAGGATCGACAAACCTGTCTCGTCACGAAGATTCTCGACCAATCGTGCGTACTGATCGGTCGGCCAGCGCTTCGCCTCGGCGAGAATCGTCTGAGCGCTGCCGGCGTGGATGACGATGAATGGCTCGGTAATCCCGGTCTGCTGAAGCAGGTCGGCCGCTTGGGCGCGGTCGTCATCGCGCAGCACGAACTGCGGCGCCATCGTGTAATCGGGCGTGATGCCGAGCTTTGGCAGCAGCCTGAGGTTCTGAACGACGTCATGAATTCCGCGCTCGGCCGGCACGCGGTCGCCGATCAGAAATGACATCGCCCGCAGCCGGCTCATTGGATAGCCGTGCACGAGCACGCGCGGCGCACCACTGGCCCGGGCGAGCGCGTTGTACTGCCAGCGGTTGGACGGGAAGGGAACCAGGTAGATGTCAGGCGACAATGCCCGGGTCGTGCGCACGCCGCTGAGCAGGTTTTTGATCCCCGAGCCCGTGACGATGACTTCGACGCGATCAACGCGCCGCATCACCTCGCCGATCGGCTGCGAGATCGCCATCACGACGAGGCGCGCCTCGGGAAGGTTTGTCCGGAGCTGGCGGATCATCGGCTCGGTCATCAACGCATTGCCGATGCCGGCCACGAGGGGGATGACGAATGTCGCGTGTCGAATGTTGAGTGTCGAATATGGGTCAGCTGGCTTCTTCATTCGACATTCGACACTTGGCACTCGACATTGCGAAACTGACATCACATCCCCGGCACGCGCGTCGGCCAGCCTTCGACCGGAGGGACATCGGTGGGGACCAGATCGCCGACTTCGGGATCATATCGGTAAAGCGTCCACCCGCCGCTGGGGGGTTGATCGGGATCGCGCGCCAGACGCTTGTAGATGAAGTCGGGCGTTCGGAAATGCCACACCCGCCACGGTACCGACGGCGACTGAATCAACAGCCAGTTTGAGCGCCGGCCGCGCACGTACTTGATTAGGCGGGACGGAAATCGCCGCTTGTTTTCGGTCACCGAGGGATCCTGCGGCATCGTGTATTTCGATAACCCCGGGTCGAGCGGCTTGATGTTGACGTCAGTCAACAGAACCATCGCGCGCATGCCGGCTTTGCTGAATCGGACGCGCGCCAGGTTCTCGTACCGCTCGTTGATCATGACGCGTCCGTCGCTGGGCGCGTAAAGTCGATCCGACGGCAGCGTCGTCGCGCCTTCGGGAATGGGCTCAAGGCTCGTCAGATAATGCGCGATGTTGACCAGGTCCTTATGCTGCCCGGCCTCGAACGTGTCGTAGAAGCGAGATGAGCGCATCACGATCACGTCCACGCCGTACATCGCCAGGTTGCAGAGCAGAACCGAGTAGATGAAGGCCCGACGCAGCCATTTGCCCCAGTCGATCGTGAAGCGGGTCCGCGTCTGGTCGGAGATCATCTGCAGCGCCAGCAGGATGCCGATGACGATCAGCGGCGCTACTGGGATGAAGTAGCGCGCGTTCGGGTTCGGCCAGTTCATGCACAGCGCTCCGCAATAGAGTGCCAGGCCTGTCCAGATCAATTCGCCGCGCCGGAACGTGACGTACGCCAGATATCCGAGCGTGACGATCGCGCTCCATCCGAAAACGGTGACGGCTTCGTCCGCGAGTTTGCTAACGCTCGCGAACCGCGACGGGTGCCAGAGCAACCATGAGAACCACTTGCCCGAACGCAAAAAGCGCTGGCCGTACTCTTCGAAGACGCTGACGTTGGGGTCTTTGTTCGTACTGACTAGATCAACCGATCTGGCATCGCTGGTGGCGCTATCGTCAGGGACTTCGGTCTCCATGACCGATGAGCCGCCGGCATCCTTAATCGCCAGTTGCTGCTCGGCGGTGAGTTCGAGCGACCAGCGTGTGCCCAGCCATGTGGAAACGATCACGATTGCGCAGATGGCAGTCAGAATCGGCTTTCGGCCAGTCCAGAATCCCCATCGCCCGCTCATCAGCACTGCGCCGAGCGGAAGCAGTTGAAAAATTCCCGCCCAGCGTACAAGCGGAATCGCCAGACAGCAGAGGACCAGTGCGCCCGACATGATCAGTCGCCGGTCCCCTTCGCGAATGCGCATCGCCAGCAGCAACGCCGTCGCGCTCAGCAGACAATAGAGCCCCTCGCTGTGAAGGAAATAGGTCAGGGAGTAAACCGGCAGGAGCAACCCGGTTAGCCCAATGCCGATGCCGGCCATGCGCGGGGAGACAAATCGAAGCGCGATGAAATAACTGACGATCAACGATGCGAACATGCACGCCATCGTGACCAGCTTCATTGACGCGAAGGTGGGGGATATCTTCATGATCCCCGCCAGCACCAGCGGCCAACCCGGCGGGCTGATCGCGACCGGCAGGCCGTTGTATTCGTACTTACCCTCTTGCGCGAATGTGCGCGCGATCGCGACGTAAAAATCGCTGTCGCCGCCAGGCACCCAGTAAGGGTTCTGCAGCAGCAGGTACGCCACGAGTAAAATCCCCGACACCAGCCAAAGCCAGCGGCGGACGATTCGCGGGTCGTGACCCGCGCCGGCAAAGCCGCGCGAGTCCGCGGCCGCGCCCTGACTGGCCGCGGTGTCCCCGGTCGCGGATTCAGCGATCTCGCTCCGCATTATGGACATGGCAATTCTCGAACGAGCCAGTTGATGTTCATCTGCATTCCAGGCTCACAGAATACCCGCACGTGCCATAACTTGCGCATCCATGAACCACCCAACATCAAACGTGAATGGCGCACTAATTCCGGCAGTGGGCATGGTGGCGGGGGCAGTTGCGGGTTGCGTTGCCGGACGCGTGGTCTGAGTCGTCGGCGGCCGGCGTGGCGGGCGATTCTGACGCGACGCACGGATCGCCTTGCGCTCGCGTTTTGCCCGTAGCTCCTTGCGCGCGGCTTTGGCTTTGAGTTCCTTGCGCGCGATTTGCTCCGGCGACAGTGCCGCGCGCGCCTGGGCGCGCATCGCCCGATCCGACAGCACGAATGGCCGCGTTGTCGGGAGCTGACGCCAGTCGGTGGCCGGAACGATGACCTCGGCCTCGGTCAGCCACAGGGACTGCGTATCATCCTCCACTGCCGCGACGAATCGTTTGGGCCGGATGATGCCGCGATCGATGATTCGCTGCATCGCGGGATCCTTCTCGTGATACGCCCGGCTGGGCCCGATCAAATACGCCGGATGCCGGGCGGCGATGAGCGACGGATACTTGGATACGCCGGCGCCATCAAATCCCACCGATCGGCCGCTCAATACCTGTCGCCCGCTCAGATACGCCAACACGCTCGCATGCGGTCCGATAACGGTCTTGTCTGCCGGGACGTGCTTCTTCACTACCTCCGCCATCTTGATCAGCGGGACGTAAGCGCCATTCCGGTAATGCTGGATGAAGCCCGGCCGGTGTTGCTCGTAGATCAATGCGCCGACGCCATAGAGGTTCATGAAATTTGCGAACCCAATCAGCGCAAAGAGCGTCCAGTCGCGCAGCAGCGGCCGCATCCATGTCGTGAGGCGCAGCAGGATGAGAAGATAGCCCAGCCAAAGTGTCGGGAGCACCATCACGTAATAGCGCGGCACGTCCGAGAGAATCAGCATCACGCCCGTGAGTATGAAGACCTGCAGCCCCCATAGCGGCTCGCGCCACGTCGCCAGCGCTGCGCCAGCGAGCAGCAGCAGCGCGACGGGGATCGCGAGTCGGCCGAGCGGCTCGTTGAAGAACGTCTCGGCGATCTCTTTGTTGAATAGTTTTGGCGCGTTTCCGGTGATCCGCTCGCCGAGATTGCCGGCGACGCTTAGCAATTCTCGCTCGTAGCCGCCGTGCAGAAAATTAAGACCGCGGACGCGCGGGTCCAGCGCGGCGAATCCGAGTCCGACGACCACGAGTACGATCAGGGCGACGACGCTGCGGCGCTCGCGCGACCGCACGATATTGATAATGCAGACGATCACCAGCGCCATCGCCAGTACCCAGAATGTCGGCCGCATCACCGCGGCGAGAAACATGCCGCCGAGCAGGAGCGAGGTACTGCGCAATTTGGCGTTTCGCGCCTCGGCGTGGCCGAGTCGTTCCCAGCCGAGCATCGTGATGACGCAGCCGAGCACGAACGGCATGTCGGTCATGATCTCCTGCGCCTGCTGATTAAACTTCAGGTTCACCGCCATGCCGAACGTGACCGTGATCGCGATCCACTGCGGGTAGCGCGTGAGGATGAGCCGATAAGTCACCCACGCCGTCAGCAGCGCGCAGACATTCATCAGCACCAGCACCGGAACAACAGAGTTGCTGCCCGTGAGTTTGTGGAACCCCGCCAGAAGCACCGGAAGGCCCGGATAAACCTGCTGCTGGCGCATCCCGGCGAACACATATCCCTTGCCGGCGACGAGGTTCTCCGCCACGCCGCGATAGATCGAGCTATCCAGCCCCATGCGCCATTGGCCGTTAAACGGAATGATGATCAGCAGCGCCATCGCGGCGAAATACCACCAGCGAAATCGAACGAGGCGCTGTGTGAAGAGCGAATTCAGCTCGAGAGGGTGGGCGGGCAAACTGTCGGCCATGTGTTAGCGTTCTATCGACTCGGCTACGCGAATTGGATCAATCGAGTGAGTGTCTGCCGCGCGCTGCCCGAGACAATTGCGCGGTCCACTTCATCAAGCCCGGCCGCCAGATCAGGGACGTGCCCGGTGATCACCAGCCCCGCGGCGGCGTTAAGGGCGGCGATGTCGCGCCGGGCGCCGGTCTCGCCGTCCATGATTCGCCGGATCGCATCCGCCGACCCATCGACCGAATCCACCTGCAGATCGCCCAGAGTCGCCGACGGCAAACCGAGTTTGCTCGGATCGAGTGTCCAGCACGATGTCTCGCCATTACGAAGCTCACAGATAGACGTCGGCCCGAGCGTGGAGATTTCATCCAATCCGTCTTCGGCATACACCACCCACGCGCGTTCGCTCTTGAGTTCCCTCAAAACGCCGGCCAGCAGTTCCGTAAGATGCCGCGAGTAGACGCCGAGCAACTGGTGCCGAGCGCGGGCGGGATTAGTGAGCGGGCCAAGCAGATTGAAAATCGTCGGCACACCCAGCGCCGTCCGCGCCGCGGCCACGTGCTTCATCGCCGGGTGGTGATTGCGCGCGAATGCAAAACAGATATTGGTTTCATTGAGGCAGCGCTCCAGATCGCGCGGCGGCAGATCCAGGCGCACACCCAGCTTCTCCAACACATCCGCCGACCCGGATTTGCTGGTGGCCGACCGATTGCCGTGCTTAACGACTTTCACGCCACACGCCGCGACAAGAATCGCCGCCGCGGTGGAGATATTAAATACCGGCCGAGCACTCTGCCGCGGCTTCGAGCCGCCGGTGCCGCAGGTATCCAGTACCGGCTCGCGCAGCGCCACCTCGATCGGCACGACCTTCTCGCGCATGACGCCCGCGGCCCCGATCAATTCATCAAGGCAAACGCCTTTTGTCGCCAGCCCAACCAGCAGCCCGGCAATCTGCGCGTCCGAGGCCTCCCCGG
>JACMML010000404.1 GCA_014379105.1 Phycisphaerae bacterium | reverse complement strand
GTCGGCGTCGTTGAACGCGCGAACGGTGATCGTTCCCGGGTCGGTCGCCAGCGGCTTGGCCCAGTTCTGGTAGCCGGCAAAGTGCATCGCGTCATAGACAGCCTGCTGGAGCAGAGCGACGACTCTTGGATCTGAAAGTCGGTTCGCGCCGGTGTTGTACGCGCTCGGGACCGCGGCCCCGCGCGGGTCGTTGCCGGTGATGGCTGCGTAGAAGCTCATCCCCAGCACGTAACCGGCCAGGTCCTGAGTCGGATGCGATTGATCGGCATAAAAATCCAGCATCGACGTCACCGATGTGCCGGCGAAACGTCCGGCCTTGATCATCTGGTCAATGTTGTAGTACGCCTCGCCGGCGGGGATCAGTCGCACCTTGGGCATCGACTTCGCCAGGTCGTCGGCCGCTTGCGCCTCACGCATGAGCGGCATGAGTTGCTGCACCGCCGAGCGGGAATAGAACGCGTAATTCAGGTTCGGTCCGCTATCAATGTAGGTTTTAAGCCACTCAACCGAGTAATCGAACGGCTGGCCGGTGGGTTTCAGGTCAAAGGTGATATCCGTCCGCCGCGACGGGCGCGAGTAGACGAAGACCTGCGCACTGGAACTGTTCTGTGACAGCGCACGCATGAAGCTGATCGTCATCGGCACTTCGGCCTCATTGCGCGGCCCCGACGAACTGTTTTGGATATCGATGAGTTGACGGCGCTCATTGGGCTGAACGGAGATCGCGTCCCACTGCTGCGCGAACGCCAAGTCGTAAGTTCCCCAAGGATTAGAGACCGTCGGGCGCGCCGGATCGCGGCCGGTGGTGCTTAGCGGGGATTGCAGGAAATAGTTCGCCGCCTGCGTATAGCCGCTGCCAGTCTGGCGTCCCCAGGTGACTGTCGCGCCGTCCTGGGCGAGCAGCGCGCTGGTGCCGGAGTAGCTGATTCCGTCTGTTAGACTATTGCCGATAAAAAACACCCGCCGCGCCGCGGGTATCGTGGCGGTGGCAGCGGCGAGCCCGGCGCGCGAATGTGCGGAATCCGCCTCGCTCCCACCGACGGCCGAAAGGAATTGGCGCGCTTCAAGTGCCTCTAATACAGCTCGATCACCTGACATCATGATCACGCACCCAAATCCAATCCGTTCTGTGACTCCGCAGTCCCCGCCATACCACGGAGTATAGCGTGGCCGGCGGGTGGTCACATTGGGAAAGACGCCGGGGGCGTCTTAACGCGTCGCACTTTGGCCATTTTGTCCGATGTTTGCCGGATATTCGCCTGGCCCGCTCAATGCCGGCGCGGTGGTTGGACGCTGCTGATTATTTTCCGGGATCGGGGGAGCGCTGAGGATCGGGTCTTCAATCCCCGGCACGGTCTGCAATTGAAACGCGACCGGGTCGGACGCTTTGCGCGCCGAAGGGTCGGACACGACAATGAGCTTCTGCTCGGACAAACGCTGCAGCAGCGCGACGACATCGCCGTAGCTGAAGTTGAATCGCCCGCCTTCCTGTGTCGGACCCGCCCCGCCGAGGCGGGCGATGACGATTGCCAGATCGGGCTGGCTTTCCACAAGCACCTCGGGAAGTGTCGGTTCGCCGCGGTAGAACAGCTTGAGATTGTTCTTCGCCGTGTCGTGCGAGATGCTGAATCGGCCTTGCATGGCTAGGAACAGGATCGGCATCGCCAGCTGCGCGCGGCGTCCGATGACGGCGATGCGCGGCGTACCTACGCGGCTGGCGTAGACGAAAGGCGGGCCTTTCGATGGCACGATATCCAGGATGAACTTCTCCTGGATCGGCTCGGAAACGATCGACGCATCCCCCACCGCCGTCATCGCGCGGTAGGCCTCGACGCGCAGCAGGTTCTGATCGGTGTCGATCAGTTCATGCAGCAGCCCTGCGACACGCGCGGTGCGCGGCAACTGGCCGAGCACGCGGACGGAGGTGAGTTGAAAAGGATTGCTCTTATCGCGGGCAAACTTAAACAGCGCCTCCTCGGCCGCCAGATCGCCGAGGAAAGCGCCGGCACGGGCGGCGGCGTATGCGACGTCCGGGTTCTCGTGCAGATAAAGCGGGCGGATCTCCGGCAGCACGGCCGGGCCGAAACCCTCCCAGCAATAGGTGATGTCAAACAGCGGTGCATTCTCAAGTTCCTTTTTCGCGATCTCCGCAAGCTGGCGGCCTTTGAGAATCGCAAAATCATTGGACGGCGTGAAATACAAATGCGTGATCAGCCCGGCGAAGTGTTCCCAGTCGTCGCCGTAGGATTTGGGAACGTAGACCCAGATTTCGCTCTCATTTTGCGCTGACGCGATCTTCGAATCCTGGAATCGCTCCTGGATGCGCCGCTCGATCATCCGCGCCATGCGCTTCTCCGGCTGGCGAAGCTTCAGCACCAGCGGCCGATCCGCAACCGCGATTCCGCGTCCCATGACAATGCCCGTGCGCAGGCTCAGCTTTTGCGCGGCCGTCGCGCCGCTGTCATCCAGTGCGAACGACGGATTAACGAAAATCGGCCCGGACGCATTGGCCCACAGGCTGATGCTGGCGGCACCGGGGCTCATCGGGTCGGCGCCGCGCGGGCCGAGATCGGTGCTGTACAGCACGCCGCGGTGCAGGCTGGTGGTATTGTTGTTTTCTAGCGCCGAGACCTGCACGTCGAACGGTTGATTCTTACGTGCGCCCGGCGGAATAAACCCGTCCACCCGCACGATCGCGGTGCGGCCAAGCCGGTCATTCAGCACCTGCTCCGGGCCGAGCCGTTCAAAACCAATCTGCACCGGATTGCCAAAGCCGTGCTTCTGCATCTCCTTGACCATGTATTCGCGAACGGTATTGGGCGCGCGGGTGTCGCCGGTGCCGGAGAGATTGACGACCAGCCCGTACCCGGAGACGCGCATTGGCTCGCTGTTGGTTAGATCGCTGTATTGCCAGATCGTCCCTTTTAGAAACTCCGCAACCTCCTTTGGCGGCAGAGACGGCATCTCCACCTTCTTCGGATCGGCCGGGCGGGTGTAGCAACCGGTGCACGCGACCAATCCAGCAACGAGCAAAAACGCTTGCGGGCGCGGCGCGATTAACGAGGCGATGATCCGACGCAAAATGCCTGGGGCTCTGATCATGGTACGGCTACTCCTCAAGGGTGCATCACAGGTTGCGCTCGGGCGTCCGCGCCGAGTTTATCGATTGACGATTGCGATCACGAATCCCCCGCATTCACCACTGCTGCGCCGGCGCGGCGCCACCGCGTTAGCGTTTCTCCACCGCGTCAGCGCTCTTTCACCGAGTCGGCATTTCCACCCCGCATCATCGATACCGCATCGTCGCGAGTCGGGGCTTTCGTCGACTTAACTGAGTTCAGCTTTGGCTTTGATCTTCGGACCGCGGCGCGATTTCACCCGCGGCGACGCATCGGCCTGGCCATTGGTTTCGCTCTCGGGTTTCTTGGGCTCGATGAACAGCTTGCCCTGTGTCGGGTCCTCGAAGCGCCGGGCGTCGAGCACGTTCTGCGCGGCCTCGATCAGATCGTCCAGCGTTTTGAACTGCCGATAGACCGAAGCGAATCGCACGTACGCCACCTGATCCAACCGCCGCAACCGCTCGGCGACCATCTGGCCGATGATCAGCGTCGGCACTTCACGATCGTGCGTCGCGAATGCCTCTTCCTCCACCTCTTCGGCGACCCGCAGCAATTCCTCTTCCGGCACCGGCCGCTTGAAGCACGCCCGCTCGAGCCCATTCACGATCTTCTGCCGATCCCACGGCACACGTCGGCCGTCGGTCTTGATGACCGTCAGCTTGATCGAACCCTCGATCCGCTCATAAGTCGTAAACCGCTTCTTACAATTCAGACACTCCCGACGCCTGCGGATCGCACGATCACCGTCACAGGCGCGCGAGTCGATCACCTTGAGTGAGTCTTTGTCGGCATGGCAAAAAGGGCAGTGCATCGTGTCTTAGCAAAACGGTAACCATGGGCGGAGGTAAATGCAATTTGGTATGATGTGGACATGGATAATAAAGCATCCAACCCCGATATCGGCCTATCCAAATGGAAGAAGGCGTTGTTCGATCATGTTCAGGCACACACCACTCCCGAGGATCGTCTGGGCTGGGTTTTCCTGAATCACGATCTATGGTGCAATGTAATGCTACGTCATTCCGATGAACTCAAAACTCGACTGCTTCGGGAACAACCCAATAGCTTTCAAATCATTCGACTGGATCAAAAATAACGTCTTACCCGTCGCACCGAGGAGCCAGCATCAAAATGAATTTCGGTTGTTATTTCGCCGATCAATTCAATAAAAAATCTGACATCCCCCTTTACGCAAAAACCGTGTGATATTTCTCCAATACTCTACCGCCTCCGGCTTGAGCAGGACATCGGATTCCATAAACTCTTTTACTTCAACTAGTATCTGCTCAAATGACATACCTTCCAAGGCACGATCGATTGCTTCCGCAAACGACAACGCATCGGCATCACTCCATCCACCATCCAAACTGACTTCAACCCAACCATGTTTAGAAGCTAAAGATGAAAGTATGCGATATCCATAGTTGTTGATATCGATTGTGTCATCGTCAGAGCGATAGAAATCAACGCCCATCACCCCACCTCATGCGCCGGCTTCGACGTATCCTCGCGGATTGTCTGCTGCTTGGCCTGTGTGCCGTCGAAGCTGAAGAGCATTGTGTCGTCGTCGATTCTTGCCTGGAGATGGCAGGGGCGCTGCCAGACTTTGTGTAGATTCTTCAGCGTTTCGACGGCGTATTTGATTTCGATATCCATGCCGTTGTGCTGGTGGGCGAGATACAGTTCGCCGCGATTGGCGTAGTTGCCATCGACGACATAGATGAACGGGCGGCCGAGGTTGGTCAATCGATACATCAAGCTCTGGCGGATGCGCTGCGGATCGCGGCTGACGATCCGCAATTGCCCGGTGTGCGGGTCGCGGCCGTACTGGTAGTAGCGGTGCTTATCTATGAATTCATCCGTCATGAACTCATCAATGAACATCACGTCGTTATACAGCCGCCGCACCTCAAAGATCTTCTCGCGCCCAAGCCCCAGCCCCTTATCCCAGCGGCCTTTCTCGCCTAGCTGATCGGCCCGGTCATACTCCGGCCCGAATTTGCCTTTGTTCCAGCGGTCTTCGATATCGCGAAACATCTCGACGCCGATCTTGTACGGATTAAACCCGCCCGGCGGCATGTGAACCGTGCCGCTGTGGTGGTCGGCGTAGTCGATCACCTCGCTGCTCTCGAGGAAATGAGTGGTCATCAACTTGCTGTGCCAATACGTGGCCCAGCCTTCGTTCATCACCTTGGTCATCCCCTGCGGCGCGAAGTAATACGCCTCCTCGCGGATGATCGCGAGGCAATCGGCCTGCCAGTCTTCGAGGCGCGCGTTTTCGATCAGGTAGGACAGCACATCCCGCGTCGGCTTGAGCGGATTGGCATGCTTGAACTTCGCCAGCTCGTCCTGTCGCTTTTTTTCCTCCGCCTCGATAATGGCCGGCGGATTAATCCACCGATCCATGTAATCCTTGGCCGCGAATCGCGACGGGCCTTTCACGTCCGGCTTGGGCGCCGGATCGCTGCGCGACGCCTCGCGCTTCATGAACACGCTGTACGGATCAATCTGATCCTCCAGCGATATACACACATCCAGCCACCGCTCGACCACGTCATACCCCTGCCGCTCAATGTGCTTCCGCACACGCGTGGAGTGGTTGGCCATCTCGTCCATCATCTTGCGATTGGTCTGGCCGAACCACAGGTTGTTCTTGAAGAAGTCGCAGTGCGCGTAGACGTGCGCGATGACCAGCTTCTGATCGACCAGCGCATTCGACTCCTGCAGGTAGGCGTAGCACGGGTCATTGTTGATGACCATCTCGTAGATGCGCCCCAGCCCATAATGATGCTGCTTACGAAGCCG
>JACMML010000403.1 GCA_014379105.1 Phycisphaerae bacterium | reverse complement strand
GAACCGGATTTCCTGGCTGTCGATGTTGGAACCGGTGGGCGGGTCGAACGTCAGCGTGGCGCTGGTGCTAAAGTTGCTGCCGTTGATCGTTAGGTTCTGTAAACTGCCCGACGCCGGCATCGAAGTCGGCGAAACGCTGCTGATCGACGGGGCGGGTGCCGCAGCAAGAATAAATCGCGGTGAACCACCGGCAGACCAGCCATCGCTAAGCGGCAGGTTATAGTTGTCCCAGTCTACCCGATACCATTCGAAGCCCTGATTGTTCGTGACGTTTGTCTTGACCGTTCCAAGCTGGCCGGTAGTAATCGTTGCGTACTCTTGCGCGGAGGTAGATGCGGATGCGCGTGAAGCTGTTGAACCGACAGTCTGGACTCTATCACCGATAGCGAAAGCGAGGAACACTCGCTCTTCAAGTTGCTCGATGAAATGTTGCTCATCTTTTTTATTGCGTCGCATGCTGCCTCTCCCTTACCTCGACGACGTGGATTGCCGAGCTACTCGCGGCGACCCGCTCCAGAATTCTGCGCAAGTCCTCGGCGAGAAATGTGGACTTATTGTATTCTTGGCATTGATTGTTGCAAGCGAGAAAATTGAATCCATTGCGGCGAGAGGCGGATAGGCGCGTTGGAATTCGTCAAGTGGTGTCGGGCATGCGATGTTAGTCCGGACAAAGCCTTCCTAACTATCGACTAATTTTGTCCTTCGCCATTTTTGAACATGCCGTAGTCCCCGCATTCAACCGAAACACAGAAATCTCCGGCCTACACCAGCGCTGTTTGCGTTGGCCGTAGGCTAAGCCGCGGTTGACGTAGAGGTGGCGGCCGGCGACTTCGTAGTAGCCGTGGGTGTAGGCGCGCTGCAGGTGGGCGTAGAAGCGTTTGCCCATCCTGCTCTGGGCGAGCTGGCGGCCGTGGGTGTGGCCGCTGAGCATCCATTGCCAGGGGTATTCGAGCAACTCAACGGCGTTGGCGGGGTTGTGATTCAGGCAGATGATCGGCTCGTCGGCGCGCACGGTCTTGAACGCCTTGACCGGATCGATTGCGCCGGACCATTCGTCATCCAGGCCGACGATCGTCAGCGGCGTGGCGGAGTCTTTATGATTGATGCGCAGCGTCTGGTTGCGCAGCACCGTCAGGCCGTGATGGAGCAGATATTTCTCGAGGTAATCGGCGCGGCGGCGTCCTTCGCCGTTATTCCGCCGGCCGTACATGGAATAATCGTGATTGCCCAGCGTGCAGAGCACGCCGTGGGTGGATGTGAAGTTCTTGAGAATCGCGCCGATGTTCCGCGACCACCAGTATCCGCCAGTGACCAGATCGCCGGTGACGACGACCAGATCGGGCTTCAACAGATTGACCCATTCGACAAACTGCCTCAAATACGTGGCCCACACCATCGGGCTGTAGTGCAGGTCGGATAACTGCACGATACGGAAGCCATGAAATGCCGGATCAAGATTCGTCAGGTGCATCTCACGGCGGTGCACCTCCACCCAGTGCCGGCTAACCGGAAACGCGTGCAACCCCGTCAGCCCCAACCCCGCCATGCCGTTCCAGACGAACGTGCGCCAGCGGTGCTGGTTGTCCCAGTTAGGGGTATGAAGAAAATTGAGCAGTTCTTTCATCATCGATGAACATCAAAAAGAGGAATTGGCCACAGAGACACGGAGACACAGAGAAGAGTTTTTTAACCGCAGATTACGCTGATGACGCAGATTAAAATCCATTCATTTATTAATCTGCGTCATCAGCGTAATCTGACTTCGATGAGCTCAGTCGAGTCGCGGTTCCAACTCTTCGCATTTAAACTCTGTGTCTCTGTGCCTCTGTGGCAAATTCATCTTCGAAAATTCTCACGGAAGCATATCAAGCGCGCCCTGCAGTTCTCCCTGCGCGTGTGCATCACCGGCGGCCTGGGCGGACTTGATGCCGGCTAGATACGCAGACCGCGCGGCGTCGGTGTCGCCGGTGGTCTCCAGGATTTGGCCTTTCTGGTAATAGGCGTAGCAGTAATTCACATCCAGGCCGATCGTGCGATCCAGCCATTGGATCGCTTCGGTCGTCTCATTAAGCTTTTTATGTTCCAGCGCGATCCCGTAGGTGAGAAACGGATCGGTCGGGGTGCGCTCCAGCAGTGTTTTTAGTTGATCCAATCGCGACATCTCACGCTCCTAAATTCAGCGGCTGACACTTCAATCCCAACGCCTCGGCCACCGCGAGATTGGTGACCGATCCCGCGTGCATGTTGACACCCTCGGCCAATCCCGGATCGGCGGCGGCTGCTTTTTGGATGCCGAGCGATGCGATTTTCATCGCGTATGGCAGCGTCGCGTTGCAAAGCGCGATGGTGCTCGTGCGGCCGACCGCGCCGGGCATGTTGGTGACGCAGTAATGGACCACGCCATCAACGATATACGTGGGTTCCTGGTGCGTCGTCGGGCGGCTCGTCTCAACGCAGCCGCCTTGATCGATCGCGACATCGACAATCACACTGCCGTTCTTCATCGTGCTTAGTTGATCGCGCGTCACCAACCGTGGGGCCTTGGCGCCGGGGATGAGCACCGCGCCGATGACCAAGTCGGCGAGCTTCAGATTTTCCTTGATGTTGTAGCGGTCGCTGTAAAGCGTGGTGACGTTGGCGGGCATGACGTCATCGAGATAGCGAAGCCGATCGACGTTCACATCCATCAGCACCACATTCGCGCCGAGCCCCGCGGCCACTTTGGCGGCGTTGGTGCCGACGATCCCGCCGCCGAGCACGACCACATGCGCCGGCGGCACGCCCGGCACGCCACCGAGCAATATCCCGCGGCCGCTCATCGGCTTTTCCAGATATTTTGCGCCTTCCTGGATGCTCATCTTCCCCGCCACCTCGCTCATGGGCGTCAGCAGCGGAAGCGTGCCCTTTTTGTCCTTGATCGTCTCGTAAGCAACCGCGGTGATCTGCGCATTCAGGCAAGCCTGTGTAAGTTGCTCGCTGGCCGCGAAATGGAAATAGGTGAAGACGATCTGTCCGGCGCGAAAAAGTTTCATCTCGCCCGCCTGCGGCTCCTTCACCTTCATAATCATGTCCGCGCGATCGAACACCTCGGCGGCTGAACTCACCATCATCGCGCCGGCGGCAAGATAATCCTCATCGGCGAATCCGCTCCCCACGCCCGCGAGCGCCTCGACAATCACCTCGTGGCCGGCGCGCACGAGGGTGTCCACGCCGACGGGCATGATGCCCACGCGATATTCGTCCGCCTTGACCTCTTTGGGGATACCGATCCGCATGAATGCTCCTTGGGCATAAGTATACGCAAATCAACGTGTTGCGGCACTCGGAGCGGACTGCCCGCCGGAAAAGTGCGGCAGACAATGATGTTCACTCCCGGCAACGTTTAGCCGATAAACGATAGGCGTTGTTGCGTGCTGTACACGCGACCTGGCCGGCGATGATTCAACCAAACCCCACCCACCGTGCCCGGCTGCTGATTCTCGACGAGGATCGCATCATGCTGCAATCGCTCGCGCAGTTTCTCCGGCGCGAGGGGTACGATGTGCGCACGACCGATAACGCACCGGCCGCGATGCAGGAGCTGAGCTCGGGGACGGTGGATGTGCTGCTTGCAGACATCAATCTGCCCGGAACGAAACCGGCGGACCTGCTGCGCGATATTCGCCGCCAGAGCCCACAGACTGTGGTCGTTGTGATCACCAGTTACGGCTCGATCGAAAACGCCGTGGAGGCGATCAAGCTGGGCGCGTATGACTACCTGACCAAGCCGATTGTGGATGAAGAGATTCGCACGGTGGTGGAGAAAGCGGTCCGCCAGCAGGCGCTGGTGGCGGAGAATTTCGCACTGAAATCGCAGCTCGATCACCGCTTCGGT
>JACMML010000402.1 GCA_014379105.1 Phycisphaerae bacterium | reverse complement strand
GAGGCGTTCGGCCTGGGCGCAGAGGAATTCCTGGGCTTTGGCGCCTTTGTCCGAGAGGGACAGCGACGGGATTTTCCACGTGGCGACGAGGTGTCGAATGATGCTGGCGTAGTCGTGGACGGTGTAGACGTTCAGGCGCTGGGCGACGGTCGCGAAATGGTCGAACAGGTCCGGGTCTTTTCCGTCGTTCATCAGTCGGCCGGGCATCGCGATGATGCGGCGCATCATGTCGCGGAAGATGAGAATTGCGCGTTCCGGGTCGCGGGCCATCACTTCGCCCATCATTCGGGTGTAGAACGCCTCGTGCCGCGATTCGTCGCCGGCGATTTTCAGGCAGATTTTCGAGAGGTTGTCGTCGCCGCATTTGCCGGCCAATCGTCCGACGTTGGCGTGGGAAATCTTCGTGGCCCGTTCCTGAAACGACGTGTAGATCATCCCGGCATACGGGTCGGGATACGCGCGGGGGTTAAAGCCGCCTTGGATGAGATTGTGGATGGTAAGCTCCACCGATTTCATATCCACCCGCCCGGTGAGGCGCAGGAACGCGTTGAGCAGATCGCCGTGGCGGTTTTCTTCGGCGATCCAGCCGCGCATCCAGATGGCCCAGGGATCGGTGCCGGTGCCGGTGTGATCGGTGGCGATTAGGTTGAGCGAAATAGCGTAATTCGGCAGCGCCTCTTCGGTGACCATGTCGCCGACAAGCACCACCAGCACTTCATCGCTCAACTGCTCCGCCGGCTCGCGGAAGCGCTCCATCTGCTCGCGCCAGTCCGGCGCGGTAAGGTCGGGAAGATAGTCGGTCGGCTGCCAGGCCTGATCCGGCGGCAGCAAAAGTGACAGGTTCGTTTGGACAACAGAGCGCAGACTGTCCAGCAATTCCAGTTGTGGACGCACGCGCTCTTCATTCAGTTCGAGTTTAGGCATGAAGATGGGTCCAGGGAAGCGGTGATGGCCGGGCGGTCCGATGAGGAAACGGGTCCTTAACGACTAAAAAAAGCCGGGTGTCAGGATCGAACTGACGACCTGCGGTTTACAAAACCGCTGCACTACCACTGTGCTAACCCGGCATCGTAAGGGGTCAGGCGTAAGAGATAACTTCACTCACGCCTCAACCCTTTACCCTCATCAATCACATAATTTCGACGATCTTAAACTCCATCGTGCCCCGGGGGGCGCGGACTTTAATTGTGTCGCCGACGGCACGTTTGATCAATGCCTCGCCCATCGGCCCGGAAGCCGAGACGGGGAGGATATCACTGTTGGCATCCGGCGCGACGGCCTCGCCGACGATGCGGACCATGAGCTCGCTGTCGTCGCTGAGATCGAGCAGTTTGACGGTGTGGCCGAGGTAGACCATGCCGTCGGGGACATCCTCATTGGAGACCACCGCGACATTCTTGAGTTTTGTTTCCAGTTGGCCGATTTCGCGTTCTATCGCCCGGTTTTCTTCCTTGGAGAAGTGGTACTCCGCGTTCTCGGACAGATCCCCGAGCGCCGCCGCCTTGCGGATGCGTTCCTGGACATCGATCTTGGCTTTATAAAGCTCCTCGCGCTTGGCTTCGAGCTGGGCCTTTTCCTCGGCACTGACAATCTGCATAACTGGTTCTCCAACCGGAGCAGGCTTACGGAGCGCCCCGTACAAAAACGAATCACCGCGCGGCTGCGCGGTGATGCTTCACGGGAGTTTATCTTACCTAACCCAGCCCGGCGAGCAAACAAAATGCCCCGCCGGCCTTGCGGGACCGGCGGGGTGAGCCAGAAAGAGGGAAATGAGTGTTTTGTGCTACGGAGGCGACGCCAATCAGCCTGCAATAGGGATATACGATTCGGTTTTGGCCGCGGCAAGTCAGATAAGGGAATGGGCCACAGAGGCACGAAGACACAGAGAAATAAAGAGATTGAAAGTAAAAGAGATATAAAGCAACAAACCGACGGAGCTGCTGAGCGATTCATTTGTCGCTATTAAATGATTTCCCTTTGTATTTCCTCTCTGTGCCTCCGTGCCTCTGTGGCCAATCCATCTGCCCATTTTGCCCTAACTATTAGGTTTTCACGCGGTCCATCAGGAAGACGGATAGAGGTCCGAAAATGAAGATCGGCACCCATGCCATCAGTGCCGGCCAGCGGTCGGCCCATTCCGGGCCGGCGGGGGGATTGTTGGCGAAGTTCTGGCACATGAAGACGGTGGCCATGCACAGTCCGACCAGGATGATGCACTTCATCACCGAATAGCGGAACTGCCCCTGCTCGCGGATCAGCACGGAGCTGATCGCCAACAGCACCATGATGATGTTGACCAGCAGCTGCGCCAGGCGCGCGTGCTTGACGCGCAGCAGGTCGTTGGTGCCGTAGGTGCCGGTGCGCTCGAGCAGTTCGTTGATTCGCGACGTGGAGAGCATGTTGACGAAGTCGCCGGAGCGGTAGAGGGAGATTTCTTCGGGCGTGATGTTGCTCGAATACGCCGCGACCGGCTGCACGCGACGATTGCGCTGCCCGATCCCCAGGCCGGTGGTGTGCGTGCCTTTCTCGAGGTTCCACTGCGCCATCGCCGGATCGAAGGTTGCTTTGGGCGCGCTGACAAATTCGGCGCGCATCTGGTCCCAATCGACCGACAACACGATCATCTCGGTCATCTCAGCGGCCGCGGTGGGGGAAGGGGGATCGTATCGCGCGGCGAACAGAAGCCGGCTGGTGTTGGCGCCGTTGGCACTCTCGGCGATCCCTTCCTGCATGTTCTGGATCGGAAAAGACTTGGACTTGGTGTCCGCCTGCTCCGAGCGGGCACGCGTCAACTCTGCGATAATGTTCGGGATGATCAATTCCTGGTTCACCAGCGGCAAAACGAGCGAAGCAATGACCGCGCAGAAGATCGCCGGCGCCGCCACCCGCACCAGATGCATTCCAGCAGCCATCATCGCGGTGAGTTCGTTGAAGCGGGCGAGTCGCAGGAATGTAAACGCCGCCGCCGCGACGGGGACAACGCCCGAGAGCTGCGCGAAGATCATGAACGATTGATAGAAGTAATATTCCGCAACATTCCCCACCGCCTGCAGCGCGCCGCCTCCCTCCTGACGATTCACGGCGAACTCGTCAAAGTTGAAAATCATGTCCAGCATCATGTACAGCCCGACCAGCACGAACAGGCTGATCAAGTAGTTCTTGATGTAGCTGATGAGGATGTATCGCGTGAGGATTTTCATGGGTGGGGACGGGGGACGGGGGCTTGGGGCTTGGTGAGGGATTTTCGGAGCGCGGTGAGTCGTTTACCGAGCCGGACTGCTATTTCCCAGATCGGAAGCATTGATTCTCTTTCGATCATTCCGAGTCTGACTGTGAGGGCAAGATAGGTTTTAAGTTCCATCAATGATCCTCTTGCGATCGCAATATATCGAGCGTATTCCACTCGGACTGAGCGCCCAAACCCCTCCGCGATGTTCGCAGGCACCGAGACGGCCGCTCGCTGCATCTGAGATCGCAGACCGTAGCGCTCGCTTTCTGCAAGCTGTGTAGTTAGACGGTAAATATGCTCCACAAGCGTCATCGCCTCTTTCCATACCTCCAGGTCACGGTAGCTAGTAATCTTCGCCATCTTTCACCAAGCCCTCGTCCCCAGTCCCCAATCACTTCTCTACGTTCTCCTCAGCTTCGCGAGCAAAAACACCGCCAGCCCCAGCACGATTGCGTTTCCGGTCCAGATTACGACCAATCCCATGTGCAGCGGGTCTTTGAAATCTTTGGCGATGTCCGGCGGCACGTTTTCGCAGATGTGTTGGCCGGTGACGATCAGGACGATGCTGACCAGCGCCGGCACGACGCTGACCGCGAATGCGGTGAGATAATTGCCGCTCTTGAACATCACGCCTAGGCCGTACCCGACCATTGTCAGGACAAGGCAACTGATCGCGAAGCTCACGCGGCTGTGCAATTCGCTGATGACGCTGTTGTCCTGCTTGGTCAGATTGCGCCTCAGCGTGCGAATGGATGCGTTCTGGCTGGTGGCGAAGTCGAGATAACTGCCGGCGGTGCGGTCGCGAATACGGGTGATCTCCTCGGGCATGGCGACGGAGAAATTGCGCTCGTAGCTGTCTTTGGGATTTTCGTAATCCGGTCCCTTGATGGTCGAGTCCATCAATTCGATGGAAACCGCGATCCGATTCTCGTCCGGGTCGGGAAAACACCTGATTTTGACCGAGCGCGCGACGTCTTCAATAGACGGGGCGTTTTGACGCGTTTGAAAAAGCTTGACCGCGTCTTTCTCCGCCGAATCGCCGGGGAATTCGATGCTTTTGTCGGTGAGTATTGGCGGGCGGCTATTCGGCTGGAGCGTGTATTCCACTCCCCCGGCGGTCTTGAACTTGATGACGCCCAGGCCGGCGGTGATCTGGCGGTGCAGTAGCGCCAGGTATTCGCGCTGTTGGTCGGCGCGAGTCAGCTCGCGGAGGCTCTCGTTCATTCGCTGGCTTTTCTCCGGATGCGCCAAGAGGTCCTTGAGGCGCGCCATGTCCATGAACTTGGTATTCTCGCGCAGCGGGGAGCGGAGCTCGATCGGTCCGAAGCTATACGTGCCCACGCCGCCTTGAATGGCCGCGTCGCCTCGTCCGATCAGTGAGCGGGGAAACTTCATCCCTCTCTCAAGCGTCGCCCGCAGCAGGACGGGCTTGTCGTCGCCTTCTTCCTCGCTTGGCTGGCGGATATACGCCCGGGCCTGGCGGGCGATATAGATTTCGTCCAGCACTTTCAGGCTGCCTTTGCGATCGCCGGAGGTGTAGGTGGCGATGGAGACGCCGTCGAGCGAGACGATCTGCTCGCCGGGCTGCTTCGGGTCCGGCGGCTCGAGCCTGGCCGATCGGGCATAGATGGTGATCGGCGTTTGACCGCCGGATTGCATGAGTTTCACCTGGTGCTGCTGGGAAATGCGGTTGACGACGAATTGACCGATGTTGGAGACGACGGTTCGCTCCACCTTGAGCGTCGCCGCGGGGACTATGAACGACAGCGACGCGACGCTGAGCAGCGCGACGAGCAATCCCATCACCAGCGCCGGCATGCCGAGCCCGAGCGGTCCGAGGCTGATGCCGGCGGCGCGGACGGCGGTCACTTCGTTGTCCGATGCGAGCCGGCCGTAGACGATTGTTGTTGCGAACAGCGCCGCGATCGGCAGGCTATAGGTGCTCATCCCCGGCCACGCGTAGACCAGCATCTGGCCAACCTGCTCCAGATCCAAGCCTTGCTCCGTGAGCGGGCGGAGCAGTCCGCCGAAGGTCATGATCCCCGCGAGCACCGCCGACGCGATGCCGAAGACCTTGAGCAGTTGCCAGAAGACGTAATTGAAGAGCGTGCGGCTCATAAGGTGAGGCTGTCCTGCGCCGCGCGCGCCGGCTCGGCCGGCACCAGTGCCCGGCGGACGATCGACGCCAGACGCTCAATCCCCGTCTCGATCTGCTCGATCGGCGTGACGGCGTAGCACAGCCGCATGTGGTTCTGCGGTACGTGACCGTGCTCGTCGGGCTGAAAACAGTATTCGCCGGGCACGTACATCACGCCTTCACCGAGTGCCCGATCAAACATCCCGCCGTTCCGCGACGTGTTGACCGCCAGCGGCAACGACAGCCACACATAGAGCCCGCCGGACGCTGTCGTCCATTGCACCTGCGGATGCGCGGGCATGTATTTCTCCATCGCCGCCAGCATCACGTCGCGCTTCGCGCGGTAAGCATCATGCAATTCCGTGAGGTGTCGCGAATAGCTTCCGTCAGCGAGCGCTTCATACGCGATCTGCTGACACAAGTGCGACGAGCCGAAATCGTGATTCCCTTTTTGCTCGGTGAACTCCCGCGCCACGTCCGGCGGCAATACCGCGTATCCAGTCTTGATGCCGGCGGCGAAGGGTTTATCAAACGTGTAGCACGATGCAACCATCGAATTGGTCGGATCGAACGATTTGATTGATGGCAGCGCCTCTCCGTCGTAGAGCAGTTCGCGATAGGCGGCATCTTCGATGATCAGGATTCGATGCTGGCGGCTGTACTTGCGCGCGATCTCGACGAGTCGCGGCCGGCGCGGCAGGGATAGCGTCAGGCCGGTAGGATTCTGGAAATAGCTTTGGCAATAAATCGCCTTGACGCGCGGCAGCTCGCCGTGCGATTCCAGACGGTGCAGCAGCTTATCGAGCTCCTCGACCGCCATGCCGTCCCGGTCCATCGGCACGCCGATGATGCGGGCACCGAAGCTGGACAGCGCGCCGGCGTAAACGAAATAAGACGGGCTCTCGATGATCACGATATCGCCGGGATCCAGCAGGATGTCTGCCAGGATATACAGCGCCTGCTGCGAGCCGGTCGTCAGCACGACATTGTCCGCCGAGATCGACATCGCCGCCGCGGGTTTGCCCTCCAACTGCTCCAGATGCCGCACAATCGCGTCCCGCAGCGGCTTGTAGCCGACGGTGGTGCCGTATTGCAGCGCGTCGCGGGCGCGGTCCTTATCCGAAAGGATGCGCTGAGCGATCGCCAGCGTTTCTTCGGTCGGCAAAGTAAGAGGATCGACCAGCCCCGCGGCGAAGCTGATGAGCTGCGGATTGGCTTTGGCGACCGCAATCAAATAGCTGATCGGCTGCTCAGCCGTCCGCCTGGCTTTGGCGGAAAATGCGATGGGGGGAACGCTCGACATCAATCAAAAGATGCTACCGGGCGGGTGGGGGGTGGGGCAAATGTAGGTTTATTTCTCCAGCATTTCGTGGTGAATGCAAAATCACGTGGTTGCTATATTGTACCTAACAAAGAGCTTAGGTATTATGCAGTTCTTGAGTTTGCATTTCATAGGAATGGGGCTTCTAAACACAACGGCCGAATCTCAGTCAGAACCATATCCATTAAAAATTTTTTCGACCGTGGCACGGCATCTTGAGGGAACCAATGTATGCAATCGACAGCCCGACATCTTGCACCCTTGTGGACGGCTCTCACTGTTCTAGGAACGCGTATATTATCGGTTGGTGTCGCAGTTGCATTAAACTGGCTTCGACCTACGTGGAACATTAACACGCGGTGGAATTTGACGTTCTTTACAGAAACTCTTGTATGGGCTTTGTTTGGGTTCGTGGTAGGTGTGTCTTTTCGAATTTGGGCCGACGAAAGGTGCTTTCTAACGAGTGATGACCAAGAGCCCTTTGTTCCCGATCTTCTTCGTTTCGAACGAATCGCCACGATTATGGTGGCGATTCTTGCCGGGGGCTGCGGGGTTTGCTCGTTCGTCCTTCCTGGTAAAATCGACCTACTGTTTTTCCCGATGCTGGTATGTTTTTCTATGGTAGGTGTCTATCCTGTTATCGGACGTTTTTTGCGCAAACGGCACTGGCTTTAAAGTTCCGAGTAACGTGTTTCTCCAAGGATGGTCGATATGTTAAAGGTTATGCCTTCAGTTGAAAGCGGATTAAGCCAAAATCGGGACAGAACGATCAAGTATTCTCTTTTTGGTGGCACTGCCCTCTCGGGCCTCGTAGCATTGGTCTGGGGATTGCTATTTTATTTTGCGATTGGATTTGGCCCAGAAGAAGGCATCGATTGGGATATTCGATCAACAGGAGTGATGATAGGGTTTTTTGTTGGATTGTTGGCCCTAATGGGAGTGAGCGCTTGGATCGGTGCGGTTACAGGTTTGGCTTTCGCGTGCAAACGTGATAATTCGGATCTTGCAATTCATCCTGACAAGAGGCGACCTACTTTAACGCGCAACCAGCGGATTCAAATTGAACGCCAGCGATCACTCGTCAGTCCAGGAATTTCGCGGGAAGAACAGGCGAAATTACGGCTGACCTATCGATAGAGACTTAGGCTGCAAGATTTAACATGGCTGATTTTTTGACGCAACTTCGCGACATGTTTCAACGAGCAGGAATGGCAATAAATCCGGATGATCCGGATGAAATATCTAAAAATTCGTCTGAATCATCCTCGACCGGAGTGACCGGCATCTTAAAGTCACAGTCGGATTTAGACGTACTTAAGGAGCGCTGGGCTCCTGCATTCAAGGCAATGGAGAACCTTTGTCACCTTTCCACTATTCCTTGCCGATTTCCAACAGGAATTCGTTTAGAAACACGGTATCAACTAGGCATCAACTTGATGAAGGCCTGTTGTCGGTTTCCCTTCGGTCGCGTTGGAATCATAGAAGTGGATCCAGATTCACCAGCGTGGAAGTTGTATGTCACATGCGAAACGATGTTCATCTTGGATTTTGGTGATGATAGTAAAGCTACTGAGCGAAGTATTCACGAATTAAAGCAGCGACTATATCACTTGGCTGAATTAAGCAAAAATGTTGAAGATATCGTGTATGAAGCGTTCCGGACGGGTTCATAATGTACTTCAGCTATGAAAAGCGGTCATTCAATTAAGCCCGCGTTTCCGTGTCGGTAGATTTGTGGTTTATATTCGCGATTTTCGACAATTCGTCCATGATCTTGTTGACCTCGCCTACCCGGGCAAGTGCGTGGTGTGTTCCAAAGCAGTTGAGCAGGGGCATCAATTCTGTGGCGCTTGTAATGATCTGCTCACACAGATGGAAGATCGGCCGCAGTGTTTAAAATGTGGTGCGCCGGTGTCGGTGGAGGATTCGCCGTGCCAGCGGTGCGAGGGGCGCGGTTACCGCGTGTTTGAGCAGGTGATTCGACTGGCGGTATTTGAAACGCCAGTGCGCCAGTTGGTGATGCGTTTCAAGTACTACCACAGTTGGCCGATCGGCGAGTTGCTCGCCGAGCGGGCGTGGCGGCTGGCGCGCATTCGGGCACTGTCGCGGCAGACCGATCTGCTCGTCCCCGTGCCGCTTCATCCGCGACGGCAGATCATTCGCGGGTTCAATCAGGCTGAGGTGTATGCGGCTCGGATTGCGAAGCTTTCGGGCGTAAAGGTTCGTTCGCCGCTGATCCGCACGAGACCCACCGCCGCCAGTCGTTGCAAACATCGCGTCGGGCGCGGTTTGAGAATATCCGTGACGCCTTCGTACTTGCTTCGCCGCGGACGATCAGGAACAAGCGCATAACACTGGTCGATGACGTCGTCACCACCGCCTCCACGCTCAAAGCCGCCGCCGACGCGCTGAAGAGCGCTGGGCCGGCCTCGATCAGTGTCCTGACGATCGCGATCGCCGATCCAAAGGGCAGGCAATTCGAGATGATCTAGAATCCAGACCAACCATACCAAAAGAAAGTTAAACCGCAGATTACGCAGATTGCGCAAATGAATACCGAACTCTGAATCGGCGTAATCTGCGGTTACAAATCTTCGATTTCGTGGATGACGGTGAGTATTTAGATCAAATTTGATTCCGGCACGGATGGCGGTTATTTTCGACCGGCAGTTTGGTGGTCGCCCCGCGACGCATTTTTGGAGCGAAACTGGCTGCAACGGTCGTCATTCCCGCTCGGTTTGGTTCGACGCGCTTTCCAGCAAAGATATTAGCGTCCAAGACGGGTCGTCCCCTTGTCCAGCACGTTGTGGATCAGGTTCGGCGTTGCACGCTTGTTCGGGAAATCGTTGTCGCGACGGATGATCAGCGGATCGTTGACGCGCTGATTCCGTTCGGGACGCGCTGTGTGATGACTTCGCCGGCTCATCAGAGCGGCACGGACCGGATCGCGGAGGTGGCCGGGTCGCTGCGGGACGACATTATCGTCAACGTGCAGGGAGACGAGCCCGAAATCGAGCCGCACGTGATTGACGGGCTGATTGCCCATATGGAGTCGCACCCCGACGACATGGCAACCGCATGTACGGCATTTAAGTCGATGGCCGACGTGGAAAATCCGAACATGGTGAAGGTCGTCTGCTCCGCCAACGGGCAGGCGATTTACTTTTCCAGGTCGGTCGTGCCGCACGATCGGGACAGAACGGCGACAGATCCCGGCGTGTATCGGCTGCATTTAGGGATTTATGCCTATCGCCGGGACTTTCTGTTGGAATTTGCGTCCTGGAAGCCGACTCCGCTTGAACGGACCGAAAAACTCGAACAACTGCGTGCGATCGAGCACGGCAAGCGGATTTTTGTTTTGGACGTCGCAACCGCGACCAGTGGGATCGATACGCCCGAGCAGTACGCCGAATTTGTGAAGAGGATTTCATCGAAAGGACCGGCGCATTCAGATAAAATGATGATCTGAATGCCCCGGAGTAAACCATGAGCAACAACGATCTACTCGGCCGTCTTGGAAACATGCAGGACGACAGCGAGTTCTACACGCCCATGCCCACCGGCTATCGGCGCGGCCATCACAAGTACGTGGTCGTCGTCGGCACCGTCATGAGCGGCCTGGGCAAGGGAATTTTCTCGTCGTCCTTAGCCAAGTTGCTT
>JACMML010000401.1 GCA_014379105.1 Phycisphaerae bacterium | reverse complement strand
TCCGATCAATCCGTCCCGCGATTGCGTAGACGGTCTCAGTGGGAAGTACAACCAACCCGCCATTCTCAAGGACACTGGCGGCGCGCTCTAGCTCGGTCTCAATATCTTTGGTGTCGAGAATGGAGACAACAGATGTTGGCATGGGGGCTATGGTGATTATCCGCTGGTGTGAAGTCCATAGTCAAGCAACCGGCGGACGCGCCGCGTCAGGCCCGGAGGGTTGCACCAAATTTGTCGGCTAACGCGCGGACAATTTGATCAACCACCACCCCAACCTCGTCCGCCGTGAGCGTTCGCGATGCATCGCGAAACGTCAGCCGGAACGCCAGCGAGCGATGATCCTTTGGCACCGGCGCTCCGCGGTATTCGTCGGCAAGCTGCACCTGCTCGAGCAGCGCGCCGCCGGCTTCCCAAATGACCTTCGACAAATCCGCGAACGTGTCGCTCGTTTTCGCGACAACCGCCAGATCGCGCGTCACTGCGGGCAGCTTATTAACCGGACTGTACGTGATCGGCGCTTCAAACTGCGCCTCCAAAAGCCCCAGATCGATCTCGAATGCGAACAACTTGAACGACTGCCGCTCGATCTTGATCACGCCCGGATCAATCTCCCCCGCCACGCCGATAGTCACGCCGTGGGATTCAATCCGCGCTGCGGTTCCTTCCCGGAATGGCGCGCCCAGCGTCGCGACGAACGACATATCCTTGAGCCCAAGCTGCTCGAACAGGTCTTGCAATTCGCCTTTGAGTGAGAAAAAGTCGATCTGCTGATCCCCCCGCCAGGCCCCGCGCCGCGCTGATCCACCCGCGATCCCGGCGACTTTCCATTGTCCGGGAAGCGCGTCAAAGGTGCGATCGATCTCGAACAGTCGTATCGAACTCGCGCCGCGGAAGATATTCCGTTGCACGCTGGCCGATAGTCCGGTGAGCAATGTCCGACGAAGCGCCGCCATCTCGGCCGTCGCGGCATTGCTCAGCACGATCGCATCGGACGGTTTGCCAAGCCATTTCGCACCCGCTTCGGGTTCGAGTGGATCGTTTTTGGTTTCGTACCACCCATTACTGACCAATTGCCGTGCGACGGCGGTCCGCAGCCGGTCTGGCTTGCCCGCCAACCCGCGCGTGGGCGATCCGACGGCCGCGCCGAAGGGAATATTGTCGTAGCCGATCAGCCGGGCAACGTCTTCCATCAACACCACCGGGTCGTTTACATCTACCCGATACGTCGGCACGGTCACCTTCAGATCGTCCGAAACCAAATGCCCGAGGCGAGTGAGCGATGTGCGGATCGTGTTCGCATCCACCGGCATGCCGATCATCCGGCTCACCCGATCGGCGGAAAGATTGAACACCCGCGGCTCGATCGTCTTCGGATAAACATCCACCGGCTCGCCCGCCAGTGTTCCCGACGCCAGCGATGCGACTAATCCGTACGCACGCTTGCGAGCCCAGTCGAGCATGGCGTTGGGATCGACGCCGCGCTCGAAGCGGTACGAAGCATCGGTGCCGCCGGCCCCGTCGATCTTGCGGACGGCTTTGACATTGCCGCGAATGTGTACCGGATCGAAGTACGCGACTTCGAGCAGTAAATCCTTGGTATCGTCCGATGTCTCCGCCGTCTTCCCGCCCATGATGCCCGCGAGCCCGTGCGGACGTTCTGCGTCGCAAATGCACAGCGGCTGGCCATATTTCGTTGTGACGACCTTGCCGGTCAGCAGTTCCAGCGATTCACCTTCAGCTAATTTGCGCACCACGATCATCGGCCCGGCGAGCTTCGCGAAATCGAACGCGTGCATCGGCTGGCCGGATTCCCACATCACGAAGTTGGTGATATCGACGATGTTATTGATCGGCCGCATGCCCGCACTGAGCAGAACGCTCTTTAACCACGCGGGTGATGGACCGACCTTGACTCCATGAAATATTGCCGCAGTGAAGCGCGAACAGAGCGCCGGCTCGCGAACATCCACCGCGATCGTCTCATTCCCGCTCGGCTTCACATCATCCAGCACCGGCCACTTGGTTCCGATGCCGAACAGCGCCGCGATCTCGCGCGAGATGCCCAAAATGCCCAGACAATCCGGACGATTCGGCAGGACTTTGAGTTCGATCAGGTATTCCGGCACATCCACGACATCGGTGAATGATTTGCCGAGCAGCGATTCATCCGTCCAGTGATGCATCCCGGAGTCGCGGGCGATAAGCCCCATCTCGCCGTCGAGACAGATCATGCCCACGGAGTCGACACCATGAAACTTGCCGGCCGCCACCTTCTTGCCCGTGGGCAACGTCACACCCGCACGCGCTACGGGCACGCCCCAGCCGACCTGCACCTCGTGCTCCGAGCCGACCAATACGCCGATAAACTTCCCCCGCTCGATTTCGATCTTCGTCGCAAACATTCCCGGAGCTTCGGTGATCGGCGACTTCTCCTGCACGAAGCCGATCTTCACGTCCCGAAGCGCGACTTTAAGCTCCGCTTCAACCTCCACCTCAAGCCCCGCGCGCGGCATGGCATCGACCAGATCGCGATGAGCGATCGGCTTGTCGAGGTAATTCAGCAACCATGCGGTATTGAGCTTCATGATTCATTCGCCACAGAGACACAGAGGCACAGAGAAAAATCAGCCGCGAATAAACACGAATAATTCACGAATGCTTCGATTCGTGTTCATTCGTGATGATTCGTGGCTAAAAATGCATTTCTCTGTGTCTCCGTGCCTCTGTGGCCCATTCTAAAACTGGCTAAGAAACTGTTCCTCGTTCTCGTACAAGTGTCGGATATCGTCGATCGCGAATCTTCGCATCGCCAATCGGTCCAGTCCCATGCCGAATGCGAAACCTTGATACTCGTCCGGGTCGATCCCGCCATTCCGCAGCACTTCCGGCCGCATCATCCCGGCGCCGAGCAGTTCCATCCAGCGGCCGCGCCAGAGCACATCCACCTCGGCGCTGGGCGTGGTGAACGGAAAATAGCTCGGACGGAATCGCAACTTAATGTCGTCGCCCAGAAGCGCCGTCAGCAGCGAATAAAGTGTGCTCTTCAGGTCCGCAAAACTCACGTTCCGGTCGATGCAGATGACATCGATCTGATTGAAGATCGGGTAATGCGTCGCATCGATCTCGTCGCGCCGGTAGCACCGCCCCGCCGTCATCGCACGGATCGGCGGCTTACTCCCGAGCATCTTCATACAGCGGATCTGGAACGCCGTCGTGTGCGTGCGCAGCACGTGTCCGTCTTTAGTGTAGAAGCTGTCGTGGCTGTCCCGCGAGGGATGCCAGTCGGGCGTGTTCAGCGAGTCGAAGTTGTAATATTCCTCTTCGTATTCCGGGTAATCGTCGTAGCGGAATCCCATGCCGATGAGGATCGATTTCACCTGCTCCAGCGCCTGCTGGATCGGATGACGCCGACCGACGCCGTTGCGAATGCCGGGCATGGTGACATCGATCCCGCCGGCGACCTGCACCTTGCCGCTGGCGGCCAGGGCCGCCTTCTTCTCTTCGATTGCCGCTTCCGTCGACTTCTTCGCAGCGTTCACCACCGCGCCAAAGGCCGGTTTTTCTTCTTTCGGCACCGCCCCGAGCTGCTTCATAAACTTGGTGATCACCCCTTCCTTGCCTAGAAAGCGGATGCGCACCTGCTCCAGCTGCTCCATCGATTCAGCGCCCGCGATCGCGCTAGCCGCTTCCTCCCCCGCGGCCGCGATCTGCTGAGTTAATTCGGCGGTCGTGCTCATCAATCAAAGGTGATATCGGATTGGGATGAGGTGGGCAAGCTATTAAGGCTGAGGTCTAGTTGTTATAGACGACGAAAATCAACGCAGCCACAATCACAATTACAAGCCAGAATATAAACCAGTTGCTAGCTGATTTCCGCCGTTTGTCGAGATGAGATGCGCATGTAGCACATAAAGTGCGAAGCCCAGAATAGGAACGAGTTGAGAATGTTCCACGGGACGTCATACCTACACTCTCACCCGTATTCACATGACGACGATACGCTTGGCCGCGTGAGATATGTGCTCCACAAAGATAGCAAGAGGCCATCAATCACCCTTTTTTAACGCAGATATCAATCCACAACACGGTGTATCTTGACCATGATTCAAACAATCGCCACCTGATCTCGACACTAGTGTCCAACTACCTCCGATGTGAGTGCAATTTATAGATTTGCACTGAAAACCCTTTCACCGCAAAGCCGCAGAG